>JALYPU010000049.1 GCA_030856215.1 Bacteroidota bacterium | reverse complement strand
CCCTATATTAGTATATATTCGCGCCAAAATTGTAGAATCGGATAACCTGGAATTGAAAAATATTTGCTCAGCATCCAAAAGTACTTCACCTGCATTCTTAAAATCTCTTACTTCAGTGAGTTTTACTGAAACTAAAATCATACTGTCAATTGCCTTGATTGGTTGAATAGAGTCATTAGTTTGTGAAGAAATGGTCGTTACAAATCCAAACAAACTAATGAAACAAAAATGTAATTGATACCAACATTTAAATTTTATTCTTCTACCCTGATTTCTCATATTAAATTAAAAATAGATGCATACGATTTATATATCTTATAAAAGTAAAATTAATGAATTAATAGTCAAAAGCTAATTCCAAATTTCGTACTGAGGAATAGCTGGTATCGCACTTTCGAATATTTCTTTTCAAGGAACCCTATATACCGAATTAGTTCAACAAATTTAACTTTAGCACTTAACTTGGTACTGTCTGCATCCACAACAAGACCCTGAGCTTGAATTCTCTTAGAACAGGTATACCACATTTTATAAGAAGTACCCTTAGGCTGCTATAGTATTTGACAAATATATACTCCCGCCTTTACATTTTCCAGATTCCTAACAATATAATTTTAAGAAGACACTTAAAGGCATTTTTTAATTCTAAATTAGATAATCCAGAAATGGAGATTAAGTAATGATACTTCATGGACAAATGGCTGATAAAACTCCAAAAAAAGTAATAATCTACATTAGTTCTATGCTAGATCTGTTTCCATTGATTCAAAAAGGCATCGTTTCCTTAGATTATATGCAATTGTTTCTGAAAACTCTTAAAGGTGCCATTTTTAACTTTATCCCTTTTGCCTTCACCAGAATTCGGAATTCCAAGCAGATTATCAAGTACAATTATGAAATAGAAAAACAGCATGCTATAAATAAGGAGAGGGAACGAATTGCAAGGGACATACATGATGACATAGGTTCTGGATTATCTGCCATTCAATTATTATCCAATTATCTCAAAGAAAATACTAAAGATCAATACCCAGAATTTAGTGCAGAATTTAATAAAATTCTCCAAGCCAGCGCTGATCTTAATCAACGTATTCGAGAAATCATCTGGACGATAAATATAAAAGACGACAGTGTTAACTCTTTAATATTGTTTATTAGAAAATATTTAAATGATCTGCAGGAATCTGTTAAAAATGAAATACAGGTATTTTCTCCTGATATTTTTCCAGAAATTATATTATCAGGCGATCACCGTAAACAAATTTTTCTCTGTGTTAAAGAAGCTGTTAATAACTCCCTCAAACATAGTAAATCCAATCACATTGACGTGTATATTAATATTGACAATAAGAATAACACCACAATTACAATTCAAGACGACGGGATTGGTTTCGATGCTAATAATTTTAACCTAAACGCGATTGGAAATGGAAACGGAATATCAAATATAATAATGAGAATGGCAGAGATAAACGGAACGACAGAAATACACAGTGATAATAATGGAACTCAACTAACCTTACGATTTCAGGCCTAATTATTTATTAAATGGGCTTTTCAAAGACAGCTAAACTCTTTTTGAATTATCTTCCGAAATATTTATTCAACGCTTCCACCCTCGTTCTGACCTGAAGCTTGGTATAGATATTTGAAATATGCGACTTAACGGTTTTGAGGCTTATAAATAATTCAGCGGCAACTTCTTTTTCTAGCTTCCCTTTTGAAATAAGTTCAATGACTTCTCGCTCACGCCCGCTGAGTAGATCCGATTCAGGCGAAAGACTGGTTTTCCCTGGACTAAAAAAACTCGTAATTTTCCTGGCTATAGCCGGACTCATCGGGGATCCTCCTTCTTTTAAATCATATATAGAGGAGATAATTTTATCAGGAGATGCGGATTTTAAAACATAACCTAATGCCCCTGCGCTTAAGGCATCATAGACCTTTTGATGGTCTTCATAAATCGTAAGAATCATAAATGAAGTATTTGGACATTTTTCTTTAAGCATGGCAATCATTTCGATACCAGTCATTCTATGAAGCCCCAAATCTATATCCACCAATGCCACATCCGGTTTTAATTCCGGAATCGCTTTCACGGCTTCCTCACCATTAAAGAATATTTGTTGACAGTGTAAATTCTTCTCTTTATTAATTACCAGTTGAAGGGTTTCTGCCATTGTCCTTTCATTTTCAACAATGACTACGTTAATAGTAGAAGATTCAACTGTATTCATTTTAATTAGGTAAAGATAGGATTTTTTAATATTCCTATTTATCGGTCTTTAGTCCTATTTTATTATTGTAATGCAAGCGATAATATCCCAATCTACTTTCAACGTGATATTATATTTGGAAATAACTATTCAAATTGAATTTAAATTTACGTTTAACTCGATTATAAATGTTGCATTTTTTGTGTATGCAAAAAATATAATTACTTGTCCTACATCCAAATTCTGATCCCAGTCGTATAAGTGTCATTAAATCAATTAAAAATCACTAAAATGAAAAATGTAAAATTAATTTTAATCGGAATGCTTTTAGTAAGTGGGGTTTTCACTTCCATGAGCTACGCACAGACCAGTGCAAAAATGGACAAAACCGTAATGGTAGGTGAAGAGGCTATGTTTCCTAAGAAGGATATTGTAAGCAATGCCATAAACTCCAAGGACCACACTACTCTCGTAGCCGCTGTCAAAGCAGCCGGATTGGTAGAAACCTTACAATCTAAAGGGCCTTTCACTGTATTGGCTCCAGTCAACAATGCATTTGAAGATTTGCCAGAAGGAACTGTAGAGACGTTACTAAAACCAGAGAACAAAAGTGCATTATCAGGCGTGTTGACGTATCATGTACTTGCAGGTACCTATAGTTTTGCCACTATTAAAGCAGCTATCGCTAAAGCTGGTGGTAAAAAGAAAATGAAAACGGTAAACGGCCAAGAGCTTATATTCAAAATGAATGGTAAAAACAATATCGTGGTTTTAGATTCAAAAGGAAGCGTAAGTAATATTTCGACGTATGACGTATTTCAATCCAATGGAGTTATCCATGTGATTGATAAGGTATTATTGCCTAAAATGTAATATTGCAATATTTCGATATAAAGAATTTCTCAGGTAATTTAGCGGTATAGTAAAGACTATGCCGCTTTCTTATTATATAGAATGTTATCGTATTTCGAAAGAAATAGTTTTGGAGACAAATTGTTATTTGCTCATTCCTGTTGATGATATTGTTGTGTTTGTAGTTTCGGGAAGATTGGCTGCTCTCCAGTCCATAATGCCACCGCTTAATTCACACACTTGTTTGAATCCATTTGAACGCATTTGATTTGCTGCTGACGAACTTCTGCCGCCACTCAAACAGTAAACAAAAACAGGTTTAGATTTATCAAGTTTTGAAATTTGATTTTGAAATTCACTTCCGTTCCAATTATAGTTGAAGGAATTTTTCAAATGTCCTTTTGAAAATTCAGCGGGTGTCCGCACGTCTATAATTAGTGCTGAAGGTAGTTTTTTTATTTTCTTTGCAAATTCTGTTGCTGTAAGTTTTGTGCTTAAAGTTTTCGTTTGTCCAATGGTGCAACTGCTGAAAACAAAAGTTGTTGCTGCAAGCAAAACGAATAAATATTTTCTCATAGTATTATTTATGTTGTTTAATTATTTGTTCTAATTGATTTGCCTGAACTACTCCCGACTGCCGCCATTTTACAACCCCGCTTTTAAAAAGTATAAGTGTAGGCACTCCTTGAATTTGATAAGCATTTGCAGCTTGCGGACTTTTATCAACATCCACTTTTAGGATAGTAGCACTGTCGCCAATTTTTGATTTTAGCTCCTCCAAAATGGGTTTCATCATCTTGCAAGGTCCACACCATTCGGCAAATAAATCTACCAAAACAGGTTTGTTGGAGTTAATAAGTTCTGCAAATGTTGCCATATTAATTCTCGTTATTTATTTTACCAATTGCACAACTGATGTATGATTTTGCATTGGCACTTATTTTTTGAAATCCTTTTACCGTATCTTTTTCAGGATAGCCAAGTGATGCTAATCTTTTTTTGATGTTTGACAATGGAAAATTATTTACATAATCCACTTCTACAAAATCATTTTCAATATCGACTTTTACACTGCTTACCTCAGGAAATGATTTTAATTGTTTAGTGATTGTGCCGGCACATCCACCGCATTTTAAATTATCTACAAATATTTGAGTTGTCATTTTATTTTTTTCGATTTATTTCTTTTCCACTTCTTCAAATTCCACATCCTGCATTTGCGTTTTGTTTTGTTGAATTTGTGGAGTGTTACAATTCCCGCCAAAACACCCACCTGCTGCACAACCAAAACTGAATAATCCCATTGAAGCAAAGTATGCACCGAATAATATTCCGAACCATTGTTGACTCATTGCAGAAATGATGATTACTGTTGTTCCCAAACCAACATACAATATTCTTATAAATGTCCAGCCGGTTAAAATTCTTTGTTTTAAGTTTTCCATTTTGTTAATTGATTTCGTTTTGCAAACTCATCCATCCGCCACCGTTATGTACTTCTGCAAATCCGTTTGATTTCAAAATGCCTTTTGCCGAAGCGCTTCGAATACCAGATGCACAACAGGTGATAACGGGTTTATCTTTTTTAATTTTTGAGAAATTATTTTGCAAGTTCTGCAATGGAATATTTAAAGAACCTCTGATGTGTCCGTTTTGAAATTCGGCTTTGGTTCGCACATCAATTATCAGTGCTCCGTTTTGCAGAAGTTCTCTGTAGTCCACTTTAGGACCAAAGCCAAATAAATTCTTAAGAAGTTGAAACATGATTGCTTGTTTTATTTAATGAGGCAAAAGTCCAATTAATAAAAGTAGCGGACTGCTGCTTTTGTTATACGGTTAAAAATTAAATATAAGATGTTATTTTGGTGCTATACATGAGATGTAATTACTGCTTTATAAATTTTACTTGCTTTTCAATTCCACTATCCCCTAGCATCATCATCAAATAAATACCAGCATTGAAATTTGAAACAGGAATTGAAATATTATTTTGAGAAGAAGTTGTTGTGAATACATTTTGTCCAAGTGTGTTGTAAATGAAAAGTGTTTTCTTCTGATTGTTTCCATTGTTCAAAACAATATTCAGGTTTTCGGAAACAGGATTTGGAAAAACAGCAATTCCGTTTTCGTCAAAAGCAGTTTCACTCACACCTGTTGTGGATGGGTTAATAATAAACTGTCCCATCATTCCATTATCTTCATGACTTAAAATATGGCAGTGAAACATGTAAGGCATTACAGGGTCATTGAAGTCAAGGTATTTTGTAATCAACACAACAGTTCCGCCATGCGGTGAAACAACAACTACATCTTTTCTGCCTTGCATATTTGCAGGCGGAGCAGCTCCATTAACAGTTAGCACATAAAAATGATTGCCATGAATATGAAACGGATGTGGCATCATACTATGGTTTGTGATTGTCCATCTCATTATTGTATTTTGAGTGCTTGTCATGTTTATTATATTCTCGTTATACTTAATTCCATTCATCAAAAAATTTGTCATGCTCATCATAGGTGAAGCAGTAATAGCCACATTAAAATTTGCTGCACCAACTGATGAGTAAACTGTATTTGTTGTTAATACTGTTGGCGTAGTTGTAACGGGGCTTCCCGTTGGAGCAACTACATTTAACTGAAGTAAATTGAAATCGGTATTGTCAAGTGGTCCCATTACCATCATTCCCATTACACCAGAACGTCCACCAGGATAACCGGCAGGTAATTGTGTCCCGTATTGTTTAATAAAGAAAGTGTTTCCTTGTTGTCCTGAAAAGTCAACTAAAATTTCTGCTCTTTCTCCCGAACCTAAAATTAATCTTGTCATTGGAACGGGTGTGTTCAGCAATCCGCCATCGGAAGTAATTTGGTTAAAAGTTCTGTTATCATCAAAACCAAAATCAAAAAACCGAAGGCTTGAAGCGTTGAGAATTCGTAAGCGAACAATCTGAGCAGGAACATCTAAATAAGGTGCTGTAACTTGTCCGTTCACCAATGTAATGTTGTCGGCTTTATCATCTAAAATAAATTGTTTGGTTGTGCTATCCATGTGTTGCCATTGAAAAATGAGCGGAATATCATCAATACCATACGTTCTCGGCAATGTAAGTGCTGCTTCAACAGGGTCACGAACAATGATTAAACCTGTTGCACCTTTTACTACTTGGTCCATAGTTTTGCCGTGCAAGTGAGGATGATACCAATAAGTTGCTGCATTGTCCATCACTGTAAAATTCGGACTCCACGTGTTACCAGCCATAATCGGATTGTGAGGGCTACCATCATTTATGGGCGCAACATGCAAACCGTGCCAGTGGGTGGTGGTTGTGTCAGCAAGCATATTGTGAACATTCATCGTTACAGTTTGTCCCTGATTTAAAATTATCGTCGGACCCAAATACCTTCCGTTGTATCCAATGGTTGAAGTGTTGTAACCAGAAAAAAATTGTTTTGAACTATCAGCAATATTCAGGTTGATGGAAGTTCCTGAAAGTGTATCAGGAATAATGAGAGCTGTTTGTGCCATCAAAGAATTTACTGCTAATGCAACAATAAAGGATAAGAATATTTTTTTCATTTTTGAAATTTCCTTGGAAATTATTATTTGTAAAAGAGAATTTCAGTTAGTTAGCATTTGTTACAAAGTTCGGAACAGGAATGCCATTATTTTTTGGTATTTAATTTTATGCTGTTTGATAGTTAAAATTTACATCCATCCAAACTCCGCCATTTTCACATTCAATATCGCAATTTTTTAAAAAAGCTGCTGCTTGTCCGCTGCGGTTGCCGCTTGCACAACAAAGAATAATTGGTTGTCGTAATGTTTTAATTTCTTCTAAGCGCTGTTGAATTTCCTGTAAAGGAATATTGATGCTACCAGCAACATGGCCACCCATGAACTCTCCATAAGTTCTAACATCAATAACTGTGATTTTGTTTTTGCTCATTGTTCCTTACTTTCATTTTGTTATGTTCTTGTTTTTTCTCTTTTAAAACTGCTGAATAATAAACCTCCCATCATCGCTCCATACAAAGTGCTGTTTAGTGGCTTTGATGTTATCGCACAAGATCCACTTGCACACCCTATAAAGTGATAGTAGAGATAGCCACCTGCCGCGCCAAATAATATTCCAAGGATGGTGAGTTTATGTTTCAGAATGAAATTCATTTTTAATTTAGCTGTGTAATACTTTCATTTTTGTTGTTAAATATTTGTGTTCCGTTATAATTCACTTCCCAGGTTACAGGCAGAATTTTTTTCAGCATGTGACTGATGCCGCAATATTTTTCTTGCGAATCGGTAACAGCATCCAAGGCAGGTTGTTTATTCTCATCAATGCCTTTGAAATCATAGTGCACATGAATAGCCGTATATTCTATTGGCGGTTTCTTACTAATTTCTCCTGTTACTTTCATGCTGAAATCGTTCACCTCTTTTTGTGCTTTCCGCAAAATGGCTACAATGTCCATCCCTGTGCAGCCCGAAAGTGCCGACAATACAAACGGTTTTGGAATAGGACCCAAGTCCTCTCCACCAATTCTTTCAGGAGCATCCATTACTATGGTATGTCCGTTTACTAATGCATTGAATTGCATTTTTCCCATCCACTGGGTTTCAATTTCGTGCGTCATAGTTTATGATTTATTTGTTGTTGAAATTCCGAACGGCAAATACAAAGGGCAGAAGCTTATAAAACTCGTTGCTACAAAAATTACTTCAAGCACACCAAGAATGATGGCTGTTGTGCCAGTGATTTGATTGGTAAAATAAAGAATTGCAATTACGACAGCTACCAATATTCGGATTATTCTGTCAGCTGAACCCATGTTTTTCTTCATTGTTTAATTATTTGAGTGAATGAAAATTTACACTGCAAAAGTAAACTTATAAAACGTAGTGAACAGTTACATTTGTTACAATTCTCTTAGCAACTTGATTTGGTTGCGATAGAGAAGTAATTTTTTATCGTTCTCTAATTTTTTCAGCAGTCGTGAAATTACGACTCTTGAAGTTGCCAATTCGTTAGCAATTTGTTCGTGAGAAAGATTGATAAGTGATGAGCCTGTTGCTTTTGATTTTTCTTTTAGGTATTGAATTAAGCGTTCATCTAATTTTTGAAAGGCAATTTGGTCAATGGTTTTTAGAAGTTCATTAAACCTGTTATGAATGGTTTTCATTACAAAATTTTTCCATGTGGGATATTTCACCATCCATTCGTCCATTACCGTAATTGGAATTGCAAGCATCTCTACATCTTCTTCTGCCACTGCTTTTATTTCACTCAGATGATGCTGCATACAACAAGTAAATGTCATAGCACAACTTTCATTAGGGTTCACATAATAAAGTAAAAGTTCCCGTCCATCATCATTGAACCTTGAAATTCTCACCGTGCCTGAAAGTATTATAGGCATAACTCTTACGGCTTGTCCTATGTCAAGTATGGTGTCGTTTGCTTTTACGGAAATATGTTTTGCTTTTGCCTCAAATTCTTTGAGTAGTTCTGGTTCAAAAATCTGTTGGTATTGTTCAGTGATATTCATCTGTCAAAGGTATTCATTAATGCGCTGTCGATTGCATTTTTTGTCTGTGGAAACAAGACTGCTCATTGGCACACCAGCGCTTTTCAACGATGTAAGGAAAGGCTTATCCCAATTGAAAATTGGGATAACAGAAGGGCTACGTATCTCCTTCCATGTAGTTCTTTAAATTCTTACTTGCTTGAGACCTTATCTTGTTTTGTAAAAAAGATGTTTTTCCCAAAACCCATCCGATCAGACCCAATGATTGTTTAGCCCAATCATAAAAACTAAAATGATCTCGGTGCTTGATAATCTTCCCGTTCTTAAATTCAAAAGCAGCATGAATTTTATTGACCACTGACTTGCCTGTTGCAGAAAATGTATAATGCGCTGTCCAATCAGCGGATCCGCTATGCTCCGTAGCCTGAATATTGTCAAATTCAATATCCATATCTCGTCCCTTCACACAAAACATTTCCCACATTCCTCTCACGTGCGCTGCATCCAAATGGGGAAACACTGGATCCTCAAACGTGGCGTCGTCCGCATATAATGATTGCATCGTTTGGAAATCCTTGATCTGGAAAGAAGTATAAAAGCTTCTAATTAATTTTTTATTCTCTTCTGCAGAATTCATGTCTTAATATAATTTTTCTAAAGCTAGAAGAAAACACCCAATTTCACGATTAATTTTACATTCTTATTTGATCTACGAAGATTTACGTACTTTTATGTTTTGATTTAATAAATTCAAATGTATGCGAAGTAAACTCCTCAGCCTGCTATGCTTATTTTCCTTCTTATACTTGTCAGCCCAAACTAAAAAGAAAGAAGAAACCCCCAAAGCTCCCGACCTAATGGTTTCTGCAACCTTTTCGGGGCTATCCTTCCGATCGATAGGTCCAGCGGTCACTTCGGGGCGGGTTTCAGATTTTGCTGTGAACCCCAACAACCACAGCGAATATTATATAGCTACCGCATCAGGCGGCGTTTGGAAAACGACCAATAAAGGGGTCAGTTTCCAACCAGTTTTCGACGACCAAGGTGCCTATTCCATTGGATGCGTTACCATGGATCCAAGTAATTCCAGTGTGGTATGGGTAGGAACAGGAGAAAATAACAACCAGCGTTCCGTAGCCTATGGAGATGGCGTCTATAAAAGTGAAGACAGCGGCAAAAGCTGGAGTAACAAAGGATTAAAAAATTCAGAGCACATAGCCAAAATAATCGTAGATCCAACCGACCCCAATACAGTTTATGTAGCTGCTTATGGTCCAGTCTGGAATGAAGGAGGTGAACGCGGAGTTTATAAGACGACCGACGGCGGTAATACCTGGACTAATGTCAAAAGTGTCAGTGGCTATACCGGCTGTAACGATCTACTGATGGATCCCAGGAATCCAAAAGTATTATATGCCGCGTTCCATCAGCGGATGAGAAAGGTTTTTACCTATATAGGCGGCGGACCTGAATCGGCATTATTCAAAAGTGTGGACGGAGGAGTTACCTGGAAAAAATTAGAAGGCGGTTTTTACGGCGGTGACGTTGGTCGAATCGGCATTGCCTTAAGTCCAGTGAATCCGGACGTGCTCTATGCAGTCGTGGAAGCCAAGGATGACAAAGGCGGTGTATACCGATCTATGGATAAGGGATCGAGTTGGGAAAAAAGAAATCCTTATTTTACTTCTGGAAATTATTACCAGGAAATTACCTGTGATCCTAAAGATGTCAATAAAATTTTTATTACGGATACCTATTACAAAGTAAGCACTGATGGTGGTAAAACCCTTACGAATCTAGGAGAAATCAACAAACATATTGACAATCATTGTATCTGGATTGATCCGGACAACACCAACCATTTATTAGTCGGCTGTGATGGCGGAATCTACGAAACCTGGGATCACGCCAAATCATGGGATTTCAAATCCAATCTTCCGATTACTCAGTTTTATAAAGTATCCACAGATAATAGTTATCCATTTTATCATGTTCATGGAGGAACGCAAGACAATTTAAGCCTTGGCGGACCCAGCCGTTCTACATCTATCAATGGTATTGTAAATTCAGACTGGTATGTTACATCTACCGGAGATGGGTTTGAAACGCAAGTGGATCCTTCGAATCCTCAAATTATTTATGCCCAAAGCCAATACGGAGGCTTGATTAGATACGATCATGGAAACGGAGAATATTTACTCATCAAGCCTGTGGAAATGGACGGAGAGGATGCCTACCGTTGGAATTGGGACGCTCCGCTACTTATCAGTCAGTTTAGCAATAGCCGACTATATTTTGGTGCTAATAAATTGTTCCGCACAGATGATCGTGGAGATTCATGGGCGGTCATAAGTCCAGACTTAAGCCGACAAATTGATCGAAATAAAATAGAGGTGATGGGAAAAATTTGGTCTGTTGATGCCATCGCAAAAAATGGTAGTACAGATATTTATGGACAATTAACCAGCATTGCCGAATCTAAATTTGATCAGAATATGTTGTGGGCGGGAACCGATGATGGCTTAATCCAACTAACTCAAGACGGAGGGAAAAACTGGCAAAAAATAGATAACATTCCAGGAGTGCCCTCACAATCATATGTTCATCAGATCATCGCTTCTCTTCATGATAAAAATACCGCTTACGTTTGTTTTAATCATCATAGATATGGCGATTTCAAACCGTATTTATTTAAAACCGTTGATGCAGGTAAAAGCTGGAAGGCCATTCAGTCTGATCTGCCTGTCAGAGGTTCCATATACAGTATAGCGGAAGATCATGTAGACCCAAAACTATTATTTGTGGGGACAGAATTTGGCTGTTTTTTTAGTACTACCAGCGGTGCAAACTGGCTCCAACTTAAAGCTGGTTTACCAACTATTGCCGTGAGAGATATCGAAATTCAACGAAGGGAAAATGATTTGGTACTGGGAACATTTGGTAGAGGCTTTTATATACTGGATGACTATGCTTCGTTGCGAAATTTGAAGAAAGAAGATTTGGAAAAAGAAGCCATACTTTTTCCAGTGAAAGATGCGCTGATGTATGTGGAACGATATCCTATAGGGCTAAGGGATAAAGGTCACCTGGGAAGTAGTTATTTTACAGCCCCTAATCCAAAAGTAGGCGCAGTATTTACATATTATTTAAAAAATGAACCAAAAAAATTAAAAGACATTCGAAAAAAAGCTGAAAAAAGTACCCAAGAAAAATTAGAAAAGTTTTATTATCCAAGTTTGGACAGTCTCAGAAAAGAAGATTACCAACCCGATCCTTATCTGTTATTTACCATTAAAGACAAAGACGGTACTATTATCCGACATCTTAAAACATCCGCGTCAAAAGGCTTCAAACGAATCGTTTGGGATTTAAGAACTGCAACACCTGCACCGGTCAATCAGCGTGTAGTACCTGCTCCTGATCAACTTTTTGGAGAGGCTGAAACGGGACACCTGGTGATGCCTGGAATTTACAGCGTCAGCTTGCAGAAATATTATGATGGAAAACTTACAGACCTTGCGGGACCCGTTTCATTTACTTGTAAATTATTAGAACAAGGTAATTTGCAAATGAAGGATATGAATACCAATGTGGCCTTTTATAAAAAAGTAGCGGATCTCAGAAAAGTAGTGAGTGCTTCCAGTCAATTATTACAAGAACTTTCTAGCAGAAAAAATAATATTGATTTGGCCATTTTAGATATGCCCGCCTCACCAAAAATTATGTTGGAGAAATCCTATTCCGTTGGTCAAAAAATAAATGAACTCACCCTTATTTTATTCGGTGATGATACAAAAGCCAAACGCGAATTTGAAACGTTACCCTCCCTTAATGATAGGGTAAGTACTATAGAGTCTGCGATTTGGAATTCCACGGCACAAGTTCCTAAAACGTACCTACGGTCTTTTGAAATTGCTTCTAAACTACATACAAGCGTTTTGGCTTCGCTAAAGGAATTGGACGCTACTGTGAATGCTTTAGAACACGAACTTACCATAAATAATGCGCCACATACGCCTGGCAGATGGCCCAAATAAATCGGATCCAGATACTATTTATTGACCTATAAAAGCAAGTAGTTCAGGTTCTAAAATAACCACATACTACAATTTTTTAAATGAACGTTCTTACATACAGAGCCTAAGTAAGGCTGGGACGCAGGTAGTCCATCCACCCATTTTCACTTGCCTGGAAAATTAGTATTTTAACTTAAATGTAATTATCATGAGATCCAATCTAAAGAATTTAGTCTTTTTAAGAATTATCATCGCTGTTACTTTTCTCTTTTATATTTCTTCTTGTGGAAGAAATCCCGTGACAGGAAAAAAAGAATTACAGTTGATGTCCGAATCCCAGGAAAAAGCATTGGGCTTACAATCTGACCCTCAAATTCTATCTGAGTTTGGGTTGTACCCAGATGCTACCTTACAAGCTTTTATTCAAGCTAAAGGAGATTCGATGGCTAAAATTTCACACCGGCCAAATCTGGGATTTCAATTTAAAGTCCTCGATTCTGATGTTATCAATGCTTTTGCAGTGCCAGGAGGTTACGTTTATTTCACTCGGGGCATCATGGCTCATTTTAATAATGAAGCACAATTAATGGGCGTCCTCGGTCATGAAATAGGGCACGTCACTGCTAAACATGCCAATGAGCAATATACCAAACAAACATTAGCTCAAATAGGCTTGATTGCAGGGATGATATTCTCTCCTCAGTTTCGGCAGTTTGGGGATATAGCCAACACAGGCATGCAATTGCTGTTCCTCAAATTCAGTCGGGATAACGAGACGCAGTCAGATCAACTGGGTGTAGAATATTCTAGCAAGGTTGGGTATGACGCACATCATATGGCAGATTTTTTTAAAACGTTAAGTAGGGTTTCTGAAAAAGCCGGGGCAAGCATTCCTTCATTTCTTTCCACGCATCCAGATCCAGGTGATCGATTTAATAAAGTAAATGCAAAAGCCACGGAAATGCAAAAAACATTCCCTAAGGCGACAAAAGTGGAGCGCAACAGTTATTTGAAAAAATTAGACGGGATGGTTTATGGTGAAGACCCCCGACAAGGCTATAAGGAAAATAATATGTTTTATCATCCGGAATTAAAATTTCAATTTCCAACACCAGCCGATTGGGCCTATCAAAATTCTCCATCTAAAGTGCAATTTGGTTCTAAAGACAAAAAAGCCCTTATGTTCTTAAGTTTGTCAGAAGAAAAAACATTGGATGCCGCTGCAAGAGCAGTAAATACAAATTATAAATTACAGTCTGTCAGACAAGACTATAAATCAATAAATGGTCTGGAAGCAATTTATATGTTGGGAGACCTTCCTCCGGAACAAGCCGCTACTGTTCAAGAAAAAGAAGCGAATACTATGAGAGTAACTACCACGCTTATTCAATACAATAATTTGATTTACAGAATACATGGCATTGCCACGAAACCCACTCACGCCAAATATGAATCCACCTTTTTAAATACGATGAATGGTTTTAGGGTTTTGTCTGATCAATCCAAAATAAATGTACAACCGGATAGAATTGCTATACAGGAGGTTAAAAAATCTTTGAGTTTATCAGATGCGCTGACATCATTAAATCAGGATAGTAAACGATTCGATGAACTAGCCTTATTAAATGGAATGGATATAAAACAAAAAATTGAACCGGGAACATTGCTTAAAACGATTTCTAAAAATAACAAATCCACGAAACCATAATCGCACTTCATAAATAGTAAAAATGCACTGCTATTTTCAAATGTTGATCAGGAAGATCAGGCATTCAAGGCAATGTCTAAAAGTGAAGCCAAGAAAACAGACTAAAATAAATCGAAATTTTATTTAACGAATTAGCCTTTATTCATCTTCTTCATTTCCCGTTCAATCATTCCTCCAATCTGTTCGACATTCAGATTCTTGCCAATTATTATTCGATCTTTATTTAGCAAATAAACTTCAGGAGTGATATCGACATAATATTTTGCATAAATAGATTTATTGGTTGGATCAAAAACATTGATCCAGTCATGAATTTGATATTTTTCAATAAATTCCTTCCACTCTTTGTCGTTTGAATTTAAAACAATTGCAAAGACTTCTACTCCTTTCGATTTCCATTCTTTGTAAAATTCTCTAAGCTTTGGAGTTTCTTTTTGACAATGTTCACAATCAGTATCATACATATATACTACGATATAAGGAGCAGTAATTTCATAAATGGATTTTTGTTGCCCGTTGGGATCTGTAGAAACAACGTCTGGCCCTTTTCGATTCACTAGACTCGCCTTCATCTCATAAATCTTTTTTCGTGCATCCTGCAACTCTTTTGTAGTCAATCCCGACCGTTCTTCGGAAGTAAAGTATTTGTCAATTATATGCACATACACAGCTTCCCCATCCATCACCGTAGTTTTAGTGGGTTGGTATTTCATAGCAATCCAACTCGCAACAAACTTAAACATCTCGGGATTTACTTCTGCTTTCTGAATAATGAAGTCAGCCTGTCGAATAATAGAATCTGGAATCTGCACCGTCATTTCAGTAATAAATCGTTTTAGTTTATTGATCAATACAGGTGTAAATAAGATTCGTTCATCACTAAAATCTACATTCTCCCAAAAGGCCCTTCTGAATAAATCTAACTGAGCAAACGTATCCAAATCTCCATTTGGTTTGCGCACATCCACCAATTCAGGATTCTGTCCCGCTGTTTTGAATTTTGTAAAAAATGCATTGGGGTACTCTTTTTGAAACTTTTCCAACTGCATTTTTTTTGCTTTAGCTAAAAAAGCCAATTGATCTTTAGCCTTTTTATAGGCTGGCTCGTTTATGGGCGTATTTTTTACAATGGCATTCAATGAGTCTTGCTCTTTTTCCTGACCTACTTGCAATTTAAGTGATTGATAGAGTAAGTCATTGTCAATAGATCCTTTGACTTTCATGGTGTTGATGATATCACCTTTGACAGCTTTCATGGTCATATGCTGCTCTTTGTCGAGCAATAATTGAAAATTGGTATAATCGGGTAGGATGACATAGAAGAATCCACTTTTTAGCGGTGAGGCTCTCTTAATCTCAAAATTTCCATTCACATTTATCACGGCTGTATCAGGCATATAATTTTGATCGGCATATACTCCAATTAACTTAACGGTTCCTTTGTTATAACCTTGAATTTGAAATCTAAGATGACAGCTATCAACTTGCGCATGTATAGTAAATAAGCTTGCAAAAAATAGAAAAAAAAGCATCTTGAACCGCATAGGATTATTCTTTCCTTTAATAATTGAATAGTTAAAATCTAAAAGTATCCATTAAAGCATACTCCAAATCTGAATTCAAAGATATAAGGAGTACGTAAGATTTTAAAAAATAGCCGCAGGAAAAGGCTGCAAAAAAAATGATTTAACTAAATTTTAATGCTTTGAACTTAAAAAGACCAGGATTACTGTCATATTCAGAATCGCAACTTTACAAAAATGGTTACTATAATTAAAACGACTATGGCCAAAATAATTCCAATGATGTAGGCTGTTCCAACGCCAGGACCTTGCTCTGAATGAGCCCTGAACCCTTTATCCAATACCCAGTGGGATCCGACCAGACTGGCCACCCATATTCGATAAATCAACCCTATTTCAACGAAATAAATACGGAGAACTCCGCTAATGTAAAAACTGAAAATTTCGACGCAGATTCCCCTAAAAAGGAGAAATTATATATAAGGATGCTCACGGTAACGAAATAATTCAAGAAGATTTAATACTTCGGGAAAAACTTTTGAATGATTTACAAAATAAATTTTCAAGAAAAATAGAATACGAGGGTAACTTTAGGTCGGGATATATTATTTATAGTGACACCGACCATGTGATAAAGTTTTACCATGAAATGGGCGGAGGAAACTGTATGTTTTACATTGATATCCCAACAATAAATACCTGGGAACGTGAGACCAAGATGCCACTCTACAAAAGGGATGAAATTTTAGAATTTGTAGCAAATACTGTACAAAAACAACAAGCGTCCAATTGTACTTATGTCATGCGGGAATCCAGTATTATTTTTTATTATAAAAAATGAATGCTCGTTTTAAATAAACTTACATAAATTAATTCCAACGAGCATTTCCTGCCACAGATATTATTAAAAACAAACCATACAAAACCGCAGGCATCGCTAAAACTAACAGTAACAGGTCGGCAATAAACAAATGCTGGTGTTGTTTCAGTTTATACGAAGCAAATAGAATACCGAAGATTCCTAGCAATATTCCCACCCATAAACTGCTATTGGAAGAACTAATTGATCCATCACCCAGTCCCACAAAAAAGAAATAAACGGCGACTAAAGCTACTATCGCATCAATTACCCAAAGTAACCAAAATAAAATCATAATTATAGTAGGTTTTAATCAATTAATTAATTGTTTGTCAAAGTAACTATTATTTATTGGAGTAGAAAAATAAATGTTAAAGATGCGCTTAGAAATTTTAATGAGCTGTACTAAATCTACCTTGAACTGATTACAATCTATTGATTCTTTAGACGTCATAAATGGAATTTTTCCAAACACCTGAAGAAAATAATTGACTTACCTTTAGCCCAGTAAACCCACTTGCCGGAATTAAAATGAATAAACCGCTCCTTTTTATTTTTCTGACTATTTTTATTGATGTGACGGGATTAGGTATTATCATACCCGTATTACCGGATCTAATTCGTGAACTTACCCATTCAGACCTAAGCACTGCTTCAAAATATGCAGGCTGGATTGCGGCCTCTTTTTCTGTCATGATGTTTATTTGTTCCCCTATCATGGGCGGTTTGAGCGATCGTTATGGACGCAGACCTGTGTTACTTTTATCGTTACTGGGATTCGGATTGGATTACATTTTGCAGGGTTTGGCACAAACTATTGTTTGGCTTTTTATTGGACGATTGATAGCCGGTATGTTTGGTGCATCATATTCCACTGCCGCGGCATATATTGCTGATGTTAGCTCTGCTGACAAGAAAGCTCAGAATTTTGGCTTAATCGGTGCTGCGTTTGGTTTGGGATTTATTTTGGGTCCAGCATTGGGCGCTGTTCTTGGTCAATATGGTTTGCGAATACCATTTTTTGGATCCGCTTTTTTGGCTCTGCTGAATTTAATTTTTGGATTTTTTGTTCTCCCTGAATCTTTAAAACTTGAAAATAGACGAGCTTTTGATTGGAAAAGGGCTAATCCGGTGGGTACGTTAAAAGTGTTATTCAGATATCCTGCTTTATCCGGATTTGTAATCATACTATTTTTAACGTATGTCGCACACTACAGTCTGCAATCCACCTGGTCATTTTATACCATGAAAAAGTTTTCATGGGACCATACCATGGTGGGTTATTCACTGGCATTTGTAGGTCTAATGATGGCTATTGTTCAAGGTGGATTAACCCGGGTTATTATACCTAAACTGGGAAATCGAAGATCTATTTATACCGGAATGTGTTTTGCTATTTTCGGTTATTTGGCTTATGCTTTTGCGCCCACCAGTTTATCGATGTTTATAATCATTATACCATTTGCCATGAGTGGATTGGCCAGTCCTGCTATTCAGGCAATTATTACCAATCAGGTCCCTGCCAATGCACAGGGAGAACTACAGGGTGGATTAGGTTCTTTATTAAGTCTGACGGCTATTGTAGGCCCTTTGCTTATGACTCAGGTGTTTAATTTTTTTACGAGAGATCAAAGTCCCGTATATTTTCCGGGTGCTCCATTTTTACTCGCCTTTGTATTAGTTTCCACTGCGACCATGCTACTTGTCAAACCACTTTCTAAATTATCCTAAATAAATCAGTTTCGATTCCGATATTTATGACAAAATACATTTAATATGTTTTCAAAAATTTACACAACAATATTCTTCATCCTTTGGGTCCAACTACTTTTTGCACAAACGGATGATTTTATTCCATGTCATCATGCGCATTCTCCAATAAAACACAAAGAATTGACGGAGGAAGAAAAATGGATGATTGAAAATTCTAATAAGCGAAGTGATAGCTTTGATATTTTGGATTATGAGATTCATATAGACGTTAGCAATTATAACGAAAAATATATTGCGGCCAACACGATCGTTAGTTTTCGAACTAAAATGGATGCCTTAAAATCTATAACTCTCGATTTGATGGGGCTTACTGTAGATTCTATTCTATTTCGGGGCCAAAAAATTAATTTTACTCATCTGGACAATTTAATAATCGCCTTATTCGGAATGGAATTAAATGCATCCACCTTAGGGTCGATTAACGTCTTCTATCATGGTAATCCAATAACGGATCCGATCTGGGGAGGGTTCTATTTCGTAGAGAATTACATCTATAATTTAGGTATAGGATTATCTACTACACCCCCTAATTTTGGCAAAGTCTGGTTTCCTTGTTTTGACAACTTTGTCGAACGCACTACGTTTGATTACATCGTAACAACTGCAGCCGATAAAAAAGCCTATTGTGTAGGGACCTTTATTTCTGAAGATTCACTTCCCAATAATAAAATCAGAAGACACTACAGTATGCAATATCCAATTCCAACGTATTTATCTGGATTTGCAGCCTCAAATTACACAGTAGCCAAAAGCATCCACAGCGGGCAATTTCGAAATATTCCCATTGAACTAATTGCAAAGCCTGCCGATATTACAAAAATGCAATCCCAGTTTATAAATATTGGCAAGGCTATAGATGCTTTTGAATTTTGGTTTGGAAAATACCGCTTCGAACGTGTAGGATTTATCACAACGACCCAAGGCGCTATGGAACATCCTACCAATGTGGCCTATCCGGTTGGAACTGTGAATGGCGGTACGCTCACTCAAAATGAACGACTGTTCGCACATGAATATGGTCATCATTGGTGGGGAGATCTCACTACTTTAGATGACGCTCGAGATATGTGGATTAAAGAGGGAACTGCAGAATACAGTGCACATTTATTTTTTGAATACACCTACGGCCGGGAAAATTTTGTCCGGACGGTTAAATCAAATTTATCCGATATTATTAAGAATGCGCATCGTAATGATGGAGCCTATTTAGCACTTTCCCCTATGCCCTACACAACTACATATGGTACGCACACATATCGGAAAGGAGCAGCCATGATTCATAATTTGCGGGGCTATCTTGGAGATGATTTATTTAGAAAAACTTGTACGGAAGTATTCGACAGTCTGGAAGGAAAATCCATGAATGCATTTGAATTTAGAGATTTTCTTACCAGGCGAAGTGGGAAGGATATGACCGATTATTTTAATGATTATATTTTTAATCCAGGCTATTGCACGTTTTATATAGATTCATCGCAATTGCGTACAGCAAATGGCCAACATAATATCACTCTATTCATTCACCAGAAATCACATCACGCCGATCACTTATACAACAATGTTCCATTGGAAATATCGATGTACGACAAAAACAAAATTCAGTTTAAGGGAAAAGCAATATGTAGCGGGGAGCTAACAGAAATCACCTTTTTACTTCCGGATGGATATATTCCTGAAATGTTCATCCTTAATGAATCACAAAATTTAAATTTAGCGAGCCTACAATCTTCTGCAATCATCAGCAAAACTGGAACTCCTGACCTTGGGTTTTCGGACCTTGCTCCGAATGTACTTGAAATTACAGATTCTAATTTTGTAAATATTACACATTTATATGTAGGGCCAAGTGTCGCAGAAAAAGGTTCCAATGTTATTGACATATCGGATACGCATTTCTGGCAGGTGAGTTCTATTGGGCCCGGCACCTACAAAATGAATGCGCGAATAGATTACAATGGTGCTGATTCTTTGAGTTTGGATTATAAAATAATACCAGGATCAGAGGATAGTTTGATTTTAGTATACAGAAAAGATTGGAGAGATCCATGGGAAGAATATAAGGACTACAACAAACTAATTTTATCGCCCACCGATAAAAAAGGATTTGTGCGCATTACGAATTTAATCCCGGGTGAATATGCATTAGCACATGGATTCCATGTTCCAGTGAGCACAGAGGATGAAAATATTAAAGCACTTTTGGTCTATCCGAATCCTGTTCAAAATAATTTGACCCTACTATCTGAAGCTGCAAATAATTCCAATCAAATTTTAGTTTATAATTTGGAAGGCAAACTTCTTAGTCAAAGCAAGGCCCAATTTGAGGGAAATAAAACTCAGTTAAATCTTGAAGGTCTAAATTCCGGATGGTACGAAATTTTACTATTGGATAAAGAATTTAAACTTTTAGGCCAGACAAGCATACTAAAACAATAAAGTAAAAAGGAACATCGGAATTCTAAAAAGACAAAAATAATGCGTGTTACTTTAGAGGAAACGCTATGCCCATATTTGACTGAATACTAAAAAACTTATCGAGGTTTGGACCAAACCCATTTCCATTCAACATTTTATTTAATTGTAATTCATAAATAAGATGAAGTTTTGAATTCAATTTGTATTGGATGCGGCTTCCTACAAATAGGTTCATATAGGAATTGTCGGCAAACGAGCCCCCATCACCTACTCCTTCGCTGAATTTTTTATTATTGAATAATGAATACGGAGGATCATCTACTGTAATCTCTTGTACTTCATTCGTAATCTTTTCTACGGTGAATTTATTTTTCAGACTAAGTTGGAAGGACATTCCCGCCTTTATACTCACTTTAAATTGACTGGTAGCAAATACATTTCTGTGCAGTGCTATCGGAATACTAACCACTTGGTACTCAATAGATGAAAACTTTTTATCAAAATAACCATGATTGATATCACCTAACGTTTCAATCATATTTGGATAGTACAATAAATACTGATAACTCAAACCAGTTTCAATAGTATACAACCCGTGATTCATAAAAAATGAAGCACCTCCTTGAAACCCAGGTCCCCAGCGTGTTAATTCGCGGCCCGAGAAACTAACCTCAGCAGGAGTTGTTACCCGATTGGCCATCATCCCGCCCGTAAATTGTAAAAGAAATTTATTTTTAACGGGTTGAATCATTTTAGTAACTGGTGTAAGCAAATCATTTTCAGTATTCAATGAAAAAAGTTCTTCTTCTCTTGCTAAAAGGTCCAAAGCATCTATACTTTCAACTAGTTGTTCCGAATGTTCAGATTTTATTTCTGTAACAATGGTAGTTGATTCAGCTTGACCCTCATTAATATCTTCACCTTGAATTCCTGAATGTTCAGTCGCTTCAATATCTTGAATAGGCTTGCTATTATTTTGTTCAATATTTTTTTCGTTTAGAGCATGAATAATTTTGGTTTGTATACCTTCTGAACGCTTTAATTCATTAGCTAAATTGGATGGTTTTGAATTTAGAGCGTATTCAGATTTCCCCTTTTTCTGGTTGGAAATAATTTTTAAATCACCTTTTCGCTTTTCTTTAGAATCTAATGTTTGGGCTTTAGAATTAGCTATCTCATTAGTTATGTTAATTTGAGCATCTTCCGATTTTTGTAGCGTGCTGTTCCCATCTGCAATAGCTTCTTGGTGGCCCATTTCAATCATTGCAGGAACCAGAATACTATTGGATGTCCAGATCAACAATAATAAAATAAAAGATTCTATCAATCGAGCTTTGATAATATGGTGTCTTCGTTGCTTTTGTAACTGACGCCTTGTTTCAAATTGAAACCAATTAACATGTGGCGATTTAGCTTCAGCTTGTTGTAGTACTTCTTTAATTTTTTGATCAAACACCAAATCTTTTTGTTCTTGATCAATCAATAGTTTCATCCGGCTCCAATCTGATGACAGATGAGTCGGCTCATACCCTTCCAGCTTTTCTTTAATTAATTGATCAAATTTCTTCTTACTCATAATCCTTTAAAAATACTTTAAGCTTTGTCCTGGCTTTAACCAAATTTGATCTTGATGTGCTTTCTGTTATACCTAACTGTTGCGAAATTTCTTTATGTGAAAAACCTTCAATAACATATAAGTTGAAAACCGCCCTGTAAATGGGGGTTAGTTTTTGTACAGCTTTCATGACTTCTTCCACCGTCATTTTGTGTATGGGATTGACATGGTTCATGGTCATGGTTCTGGCCTCTTCCAAATCGTATGTAAATCTCCTTTTTTCTTTTCGATAATAATCGATGGCTGTATTGACCATGATTCTACGTATCCAGGCTCCGAGCAAGGTGCCCGCTTCATAACTCTTGATATTATTAAACACCTTCAGAAAACCTTCATGAAGTATGTCCATTGCCTCATCATTAGAATTGGCATATCTTAAACATACCGCCAGCATTTGTGAATGAAAATCTTCATAGACTTTTTTCTGGGCCCAGTTTTCCCTGTTGATACAAGCTAGTATCAATTCAGATTCATTCAGGTTAAGAGGTACGGAAATATTCATTTAGTTACAATAACAACCAAGACCAACTTTATAACGCCGTATGGTGATTTATAGCTGCTTTATTAGAACCAAATAAAAATGAAATCGTTGGAATAAGACTCATTAAATCTGCTTGTTAATTTCGATGACAGATCTAAATGAACCGTAAAGCGGCAAGTTTGAATGAGTATCTTTGGAACAATTCTTTCTCAAAATCAAGTGGAATTTAAAATTCAGCATGTTGATAATCAAGTTATTAGAATGTCATTAACAACGGCGATCGGAGTCTATAGCATCCGTTCTATACAAGATGAATTGCTGGCTTCAAGGCTGCTGCCAATGGGAATTAGGCCAGGACAAACGATGCATATTCTAAAAAAGCTGCCTTTCCGGGGAGCCTATTTGGTAGAAATTGATGGGTTAAAAATAGCCCTCAGAAGGCAGGAATTAGATAAAATAGAATTAATTTGAGATCAACTCCTAGCATAGCTTTTGTCGGTAATCCTAATAGCGGGAAAACCAGTCTCTTCAATGCTCTTACTGGGTTGGACCAAAAGGTGGCCAACTTTCCAGGAGTAACGGTGGAAAAAGCGGAATATACATTAACTTTCAAGGACTCAAAAGAACAAATAATATTAACGGATCTACCGGGAGCTTACAGTCTGCATGCAAATACTCATGATGAATTTATTTTAACCCAGCAACTTCTTCAAAATAAACCGAATGCCATCTTATATGTAATGGATATTCGCTACCTGGATAAACAGTTATTACTATTATCGCAGATGCTGGATTTAGGATATCGGACATTGATCGCTTTGACCAACATTGATACAAAGGAATCTGATTTAGTTGATAAGGCGGTACTATTATTGGAAGAAAAAACAGGCTGCAAAGTCATTCCAGTTACCTATAAAAAAAGTGAAGGAATAACCAGATTAAAAGGTGAATTAAAACATATTTCCCAAGAATCAAAAAGCCAATTAAAGGAATCATTTTTTACCATACCCAGTGATATCAAACCTGAAGTTGATAAAGTCAGAATAGAAAATAATTTATCATCAGATTATGAAGCATTATTGTATTTACATTATGCAGCTAAACTGTCAGCTACGAAGGCGAGCATTAGAAATCTACCACATGCGGATTCGATAAGATTGCAGATTAATGAAACCATGCTGCGCTATGAAATTCTTGATCCCTGGATAAATGAGATATACAAGAATAAATCAAATTCAAAACAATCCATTATTACAAAAAAGATCGACGAGATTGCCACACATCCGTTCTGGGGATTTATTCTATTTACCTTAATCATATTAATAGTTTTCCAAGCTATTTTTTCTTGGGCTAATTTCCCTATGGATGCCATTGAGCGTTTCTTTATGTTATTGCACGATGGCCTGGCAAATGTTTTGCCGCAGAGTTGGCTGTCCAGTTTACTTATAGATGGAGTACTTACGGGATTAAGCGGTGTACTGGTTTTTATTCCGCAAATCGCTATCCTATTTTTTCTATTAGGACTTCTCGAAGAAGCTGGCTATATGGCCCGCGTGGTATATTTATTTGACCACATTTTACGATTTTTTGGATTAAATGGCAGATCCATAGTTGGATTAATTTCTGGCGGTGCTTGTGCTGTTCCAGCAATTATGTCAACAAGAAATATTCCTAACTGGAGAGAAAGACTTACCACAATGTTTGTCATTCCTTTAATCCCTTGTTCAGCCAGAATTCCAGTCTATACTGTTTTAATTGCATTCATTGTTCCATATAAAAAAGTTGCGTACATTTTTAATAGTCAAGGCTTATGGTATATGGGTATTTATGGACTTGGAATTGGCATGGCATTACTCAGTACTTTTTTCATTAGATTATTTTTCAAAGAAAAGGAGCGTAGTTATTTATTAATGCCATTACCCGATTATCAATGGCCATACATGAAGCAGGTATTAAATACTGTTTGGGTAAAAGTTAGGACTTTTATAATGGAGGCTGGTAAAGTAATCATTATCATCAGCATAGTTCTGTGGTTCTTGGCTAATTTTTCGTGGCCCGGAGAATTTAAAAAAGTGGAACAAGAATTTTATTTACGACAATCTTCTTCCATAGAAACTGACAGCATCTCTCTTCAATCAGAATTGAACGCTCTAAAAATAGAACATTCATTTGCAGGAAAATTTGGTAAATTAATTGAACCTGTTATTGCTCCGTTAGGGTTCGACTGGAAGATTGGTATTGCACTAATAACTTCTTTTGCAGCAAGGGAAGTATTTGTAGGTACTATGGCAACTATATATGGATTGGCATCAGATGACGGATCGATGAGATTACGTGATCGAATGAAAGCAGAACGTAGAAAAGATGGCAGTTTATTTTTTGATAAGAAAACATCGCTTTCGCTAGTTATTTTTTATGCATTTGCCTTACAATGCATGAGTACGTTGGCTATATTTAAACGAGAAACCGGAAGTTGGAAATGGCCTGCTATCCAATTTATTTATATGGGATTACTTGCCTATTTAGGCAGCTTACTTGTATACCAATTATTTTAACCTATAATAGTTTTTTCTCTTTTGGAAATATAACAATCCTGAGTCAATCTTATTGGGTTGGCGTATTTTGGTTGGATGAGTTTGGCGCCAAATCAATTTTATAAACTAAGTAGTCTGTGTCTCCAAGAAAAAATATCTTTCTATATTTTTGTTTATAAAATAACGTGACCTTATTTCCAGTTTCAGATGCTAGTTGAATTTCGTTTGCAACTATTTTATTGCTCACAGAAAAATACCAAACATTATCTGCTGGCTTACCAGTTGCCGTAGGACTGGTGAAAAAACCGGTATTCAATTCGCCTTCATGTGTCTTAAAAACGTAACCCCTTTTGCTAATTTTAGTGACAAAGCCTGTCCGGGTACCTTCACTGAAATTTGCAAAATAGATGAATAGAAAATAACACACCCAAATTAAAAGGACCACTAATAGGCCAATTCGAATCCATCTCCAGGTAGTTTTACCTGCTGATTTTAAACCATCTTGTAAAGTACTCATGGGTAATTTATTTTTGTGAAGTTAACACTTTCCGAGCAATAAAAGTTTCCAAGACATCATGAACAAATCAACACGTCCTTTTTGCCAACTTTTATCTTAAAGGTGTACATTTGAACCAACTAATCAATTCGTCTAAATGATTCATTGGAGTGAAGATACGATTGCAGCTATTGCTACAGCACAAGGAATCGGAGCTATTGGGATTATCCGTCTTTCCGGACCGAAGGCTATTCTGACCGTAGATAAAATTTTTAAAGGAAAAAAGTTGTCCGAACAGGCTGCCAATACGATTCATTTTGGAAAAATAATGGATAAGGACAAAGTCATTGATGAAGTTTTGGTAAGCCTATTTCGTAAACCACATTCTTATACAGGAGAAGACGTATTAGAAATTTCAGCACACGGATCACCCTATGTATTAAAAACAATTATTGAATTGCTAATTGAGAATGGAATCCGTCCTGCCAAACCCGGTGAATTTACACTCCGCGCTTTTCTTAATAAAAAATTGGATTTATCACAAGCTGAAGCCGTGGCGGATTTAATTTTATCAGAAAATCATGCCTCGCATCAGTTGGCCATCAAACAACTAAAAGGAGGCATCAAAAACGAAATCCAACAGTTGAGGGATAGGTTAGTAGAATTTACAGCCTTGATAGAGTTAGAACTAGATTTCAGTGAAGAAGACGTGGAATTTGCAAACCGCCATAAATTAAAATTGTTGATCAACGACATTGTAGGTAAAATACGTGAATTAAAAAACAGTTTTACTTTAGGTAACGCGATCCATAGTGGTGTGAATACGGTGATTGCGGGTAGACCCAATGCAGGTAAATCGACTTTATTAAATGTATTGGTGGGTGAAGAACGCGCCATTGTTTCTGAAATTGCGGGAACCACAAGAGATACTATTGAAGAGCGATTGTATATCCAGGGACTTTTGTTTCGGGTGATTGATACAGCGGGCATTCGTGAAGCCACAGATCAGATAGAAGCCCTCGGAGTGGCCAGGACCATGGCGAAGATCGAAGAATCTTCCATCTTAATTTATGTGTTTGATGTGACAGAATTATCACCAGAACAAGTATCTGATGATCTCTCTAAATTACACCGGGACCATCAACAAATAATTTTAGTTCCAAACAAGATGGATCAAAATCCGTATATTGATTATCATACTTTCGAAAATGAATTTGTAAAGGCGGATAAAATAATTCCATGTTCCGCTATAAATAAGATGAACATAGATTATCTAAAATCTGTGTTGTATGAAACGGTCATGGGAAATTATAGTTTACAAGATCAGAACATTATAACTAATGCTCGGCATTATGATGCGCTAGCCAATTCTGAAAAAAGTTTACTCCAACTAATCCACGGGATTGATCAGCATATTCAAACGGATTTTTTAGCTCAGGAATTGAGAAACAGTTTGTATTTTCTGGGCGCTATCAGTGGAGAGATCACGAACGATGAGATACTCGGGAATATTTTTGGAAAGTTTTGTATTGGAAAATGAACAAACTGAAAGACATAGAAATGTCTTTTAGTGAAATGAACCTGAACGAGTAAAAAGACATACAAGATGTCTTTTTACGAAGTGAACCGAAAATGAATCCGGAGCCATGCGGAGGGTTCATTGAGGCATTGATTTAAAATCTATTATTTATTTATTTGTTCTTCTCCAATCTACGAAGTGAACCGAAAATGAATCCGGACCCATGCGGAGGGTTCATTGAGGCATTGATTTAAAATATATCATATCGTTCAACTCACCCCCTTCCCCCTCTCTTTCAAAGAGGGGGAATTTAATGCTTCATTGAGGCCTGAAGAGTGCAGCATAAAAGTGTCACACCAGGTCTCTTCCAAAATTATTTTATATTAGAAATCAGATGACAATAATTTCAGTTACTAAAAATGGCTTTTATACAAAATATTTTACACTCCCCACAATAACATCCTATAAGTTATCAATATTTTGGTGTATAATTTCTAATAGTTTTACAAATTCAATTTGTCCTTTGTAATATAACCCTTTAGTTACTTTGTATCTGTTTTGAAACTCTAATTGCAACTTTTGATCTGAAAGAAGAAATGCTTGGTTTTGGTTTACTGGAATTTGAAAATCAACTTTAGGAAATCTTTTTTCTTTATGTTGGTGATACTCGGGAGAGCCAATAAAATCTTTGACAGTGTCGTTTTGTAAAAGCATGGCTACATCGTAGTATTGTCGAAGTAAATTTTTCTTTATTCCACTTTCTTGTTCTATTCTAAATTTAGTTGCAATAGTTTGGAGTTTTTCAACAAAGGTATATCCTGGGTGGTAGCAGGGTATGTCAATCGCCCGATTATCCAATATATCTTGCTGAATTTGTGACACCGCTCTATAATAAGCCCAAGATGAAATTGTAATTTCTTTGTTAGGAGTCACAGTATCAAAACCTGCTTCGAGAAGAATCCCTTCTTTTAAACCTTCAACAGCAGGAAAATAACTTTTATAGTACAACCTAATGCCTCCACTACTATCGGTATCAAATTCGTGATCCCTTTCAACTTTAGATACACCGTCTATTTTTATTTCCACAGTTAATTGATCATAAAATTCTTTTCTTTTTTTTAATGTTCCGGGATTTGTATTCTTGGGGTTCTCATTTAATTCTAAATTTGCTGGTGGATGAATGTGAATATCTATATCCTCCGAAAACCTTTCGATAATTTTATACCCTTTTGATAAGGATGTACCTCCTTTCAATTCAAATTTATACCCACTTACTTTTAAGCCGAATAAAACGTGCATAATCCAATAATCTTTTTCTATTAGACCAGCATCAATATTCATTTCTTCACTTAGAATACGGATCAATTTTTGAAATTCACGATGGTTATGAAGATAAACTTTGCTCATTTTATATCAGCCTTATGCACATAAAGGAGTAAGAATCTTTTTTGTTTTTACGTTACCATATAGGTTAAGATTTCGGTTAAGTTTTCGTTTATCCATTTGTTGCACCTTTTGCTTAACCTTGGTCAATATTGTTTCCTGATCTTCTGCCAGTTGGTCCAGATTGTTTACTAAATCAACTACCAAGTATTCTTCTGTTACTTTTTTAGGGAAAGCAAACTTTTTATGAAAATGAAAGTTTCGGTTACCCAATTTTACTACTGCATGGCGTTTGCGGTTATAAACTATCCGTTCATTATACAATTGAGTTGTGCCTACGCCAAGGCTATTATAAGCATTAAAAGAGGTTAGTAAATAATGATCTTCTTTAAGAAAGGCACGAACAAGCTCTTTTTCATCTGGAGGTACATTTCCAAAGGAACTCTTTTCAGGAACATAGTAAAGCCCTTGTGATAATTTTTCCAAAGTTCCTTCTGCATGGAGCTGATCTAAATGCCTATCTATGGATTTAGACCAAGGTAAAAGATCTTCTCTCCGGTAAACAGTTCCGGGTTTCAGCTTTGCTCTTAATTCAATTAATTTGCGTTTCATGTAAGATCTTCAAATATACGACAAAAAAAACTAATTTATTAATAAATTGGTTCATATTTCATGCAAAATAATACGCAATATACAGTAAATCAATACAATATCAGGATAGTGTATTTATTTTAAGCAAATTAAGATATTAAGTATTTTTAAAAAATGGGTTAAAAAGCATTATTACATTCTTTATCGGAAAATGAACGAACTGAAAGACATCAAAATGTCTTTCGATGCAGTGAACCTGAATGAGCTAAAAGACATAGAAATGTCTTTTAGTGAAATGAACCTGAACGAGTAAAAAGACATACAAGATGTCTTTTTACGAAGTGAACCGAAAATGAATCCGGAGCCATGCGGAGGGTTCATTGAGGCATTGCTTTAAAATCTATTATTTATTTATTTGTTCTTCTCCAATCTACGAAGTGAACCGAAAATGAATCCGGAGCCATGCGGAGGGTTCATTGAGGCATGGAGAAAGATGCGTTTCAACTCACCCTGAACGAGTAAAAAGACATACAAGATGTCTTTTTACGAAGTGAACCGAAAATGAATCCGGAGCCATGCGGAGGGTTCATTGAGGCATTGCTTTAAAATATATCGTTCAACTCACCCTGAACGAGTAAAAAGACATACAAAATGTCTTTCGATGCAATGAACCGAAAATGAATCCGGAGCCATGCGGAGGATGAACGAACTGAAAGAAATAGAAATGTCTTTCAGTGAAATGAACCTGAATGAGCTAAAAGACATAGAAATGTCTTTTAGTGAAGTGAACCGAAAATGAATCCGTAGCATGCGGAGGGTTCATTGAGGCATTGCTTTAAAATCTATTATTTATTTATTTGTTCTTCTCCAATCTACGAAGTGAACCGAAAATGAATCCGGAGCATGCGGAGGATTCATTGAGGCATTGCTTTAAAATATATCGATCAACTCACCACCAACCTCCCGATATCATCGGGACAGGCTCTCTCTTTCAAAGAGAGGGTGAATCTAAAGCTGAGATAAGGCTTCGGACTCAGTCGTTCAAAAACTGGATTGCAGCAAGTTCTTTCCCTACTTGTTGAATACCTTTCAAAATCCTTTGTGTTTGCTTAGGCGAAGGCTTTTTAATGCCTTTGATGTATTGAGCCAAAAGACTTTGATTCATTCCTATTCGTTCCGAAAGGGCTTTTGCATTGATAACCTCGTAAAACTCAAAAAACTGTGGCAAGTCCAATGATACTTTCAGATCATGTTCAGAAACAGTTTTACCCTGTTTTTCAAAATGAAGATTAAGGGCTTCCAGTATATTTCCTTTAAGTTCTTCCAAAGATTTACCAACAGTATAAACAGGATACTTTTCAGCATAAGCCGAATAACCCGATTTTGTTTTTTCAACAATCATATCAATTTTCATAATACACCATTTTTATTTGATACCTGCATCTTTTTTAATTTTCTTTTCCAGCCCTTTACCGACTTCATGACTGCTATGATAGGGACAAACAATTTGACCTTTTTTAACAGGATGTTTCATTATCATGTGACTGCCTGCATGCCTTACCACAAACCACCCGTCTTTTTTAAGCAGCCTTACCAGTTCACTGGATTTCATTTCTCAAAGGTAATAAATTTATTACTTTATGCAAAACCATAAATACAAATTACAACGTCGTTACCGTTGCCCAAGTTGCCAGCAAATAGATAAAACCTTTTCGCTTTATGTTAATACGGAAACAGGCGAACACATTCATTCCACAGTTGGCAGGTGCAACCGTTAATGTAATTGTTGACACCATTACACACCAAAACAGTATTTCAACATTGCTTTGTCAAGAGTTCTCCTTGTCTTGCTTCACCTTTCAAAATGTCTGTTACACCTGCAAGCTTTTACTCAGACCTATCATGAGCCGACTATCACAAATCTTCCGAACAGGACTTTTAAATCATAGCATTCTCAAATTCCATTTAAATGATCCGAAAAACTTCTTCAAAATGAAAACCGCAAAATGTTCAGTTATTAAAAGAAAGGAAACCATATTATTTGGCAGGTGAAAAGAATAACTTAGATAATGGTTTGGAATTGATAAATTTGAACTAGTTATTAATACATCAATATGAATCTAATACCTCATTGGATCTTGTTATTACTAATTTCATGCGGGACGCTTTATTCTCAGGAGAGCATTCAAGGACAAGTCTTTGATGAGAAAAACCAAACATTACCTGGTGCTGTTATCCGCTTATTAGGCACCGATCAGGGTACCATTACCGATAACCAGGGTTTGTTTAGGATTGTCGCTGAACCTGGAGCAAATCTTGAGATATCCTTTATGGGATTTGAAAGCCAGGTCATAGCCATCATCAATAAAGATTTTATCAGGATTGTCCTGAAAGAATCCAATCAAAGACTGGATGAAGTAGTTGTTGTTGGTTATGGATCAGCCAGGAAAAAAGATCTGACGGGGTCTTCAGTAAGTATAAAAGGAGCCGATATCGCCAATATTCCGGCATTAACAGCCACACAAGCTATTCAGGGAAAAGCTGCTGGTGTCCAGATCATCAATAATGGTGCACCTGGTTCCGCTCCAATCGTTAGAATTCGTGGAACCGGAAGCATCCTGGGTGGAGCAGAACCACTTTATGTCGTCGACGGAGTGCTAACTGGTGATATCAGAAACATCAACAATTCGGATATTTTATCCATAGATATACTTAAAGATGCATCATCAACGGCCATTTATGGGGTACGTGCTGCTAATGGAGTGATCGTGATCACAACCAAAAGTGGCCAAAAAAATGCACTGGAAATAGATTACCAGGTTCAGGCAGGAGTCCGATTACTTTCCAATAAAGTTGAAATGGCAAAGTCAAATCTATATGCCACCTATAACAATGATGCTACCGGGGCATTTGAAATCACGGAAAGTGACATTACTGCTAAAACGGACTGGCTCGATGAGGTGACTCGACCTGCCATTAGCCATCAACATCATCTTTCCTTCAACGGCGGTGGAGATAACAATAAATATTATGTTGGTGCTGGATATTTGAAAGAAGAAGGATTGTTGCTTGGCAATGATTATGAGCGGATGAATTTAAGAATTAACAATCAGATCGATCTTTCCTCTAAAATTAAAATTGGCAATACACTTACCTTATCCAGATTTGTATCCAACAACAAACCTTTTAGCGTCTTTACCCAAGCCTATTTGGCTTCACCAATTTATCCGGCAAAAATCGACGATCAAACATACGGATACACCGATAAGAGCAATATTGGCAATCCATTGGCAACCCTTGATTATACCAATGATAAAAGCTGGGGGACAAGGTTACAGGGAAGTTTGTATGGTGAATATTCCATCCTTGAGTCCCTTAAGTTTAATACCAGCCTCGGTTTGGATGCAGCTTACAATACAGGCCGAATATATACACCCATATACATGGTAAATGGTGTTCAGAAAAACGAACGCAGTAACCTGAGTATATTAAAAACAGATTTATATAATTGGGTTTGGGATAATTATGTCAGTTTCGTTCCAAAAATAAATAACATCCATTTTCTCAAACTAACTGCAGGGCATAGTGCGGAAAGATTTGATGGTAAGTTTGTTTCTGGATCAAAAAAAGATGTTCCACCACAAGAACAATATTGGAGTTTTGATTACGGTGATCCTAATTCTATCCAGGCCAATTTTGGAAATGATGGACAATACGGAAGTAGGGAATCTTATTTCGGACGAATGAATTATTCCTTTGACGAAAAATATCTTTTAAATGCTTCTATAAGACGCGATGGAGCTTCCAAATTTTCGAAAAAAAATAGATGGGGTTGGTTTCCCTCTGCAGGCATCGGGTGGCAAATATCTAGAGAAGATTTTTTTAAAAATTCAGTATCAATTATCAATGATCTCAAATTAAGAATCAGTTATGGTTTGAATGGAAACGACAACATTAATCCCAGCCAGTTTGTGACACAATTTCAGGGCGGTTTATCTGCTCCATTTGGAGATCAGCTTCATCCGGGAACAATTCCGGTAGATATTATTGATCCGGAATTGAAATGGGAAGTGGCCAAAGAATTGGATTTTGGAATTGAATGCAGTGCCCTTGAACGCCGATTGAATTTTGAAATCGATTTATACAACAAACAGGTAAAAGATGCCCTATACATTGTAAAACTTCCTGCAACCACAGGTGATGATGAATACCTGACCAATGCTGCAACAATACGAAATAAAGGGATCGAACTGTCTTTGAGATGGACTCCCAATAAGCCACACAATTTTTTAAATGTCATTCAAGCAAACGTTACATTCAATTCCAATAAAGTGGAAGATATTGGCTTGGGGCAGGCTTTATCAGATGGCAGTCTGAACAATGGCTGGCTAAGTACGCAAACACTGGCAGGACATGAGATCGGAGCGTTTTATGTCTTTAAAACCGATGGTATTTTCCAAACTCAAGACGAAGTCGATAATTATCCACATCTGATCGGCTCTCAGCCTGGCGATTTTAAAATCCTTGATGTAAACGGCGATGGAGTTATTGATGCAAAGGACCGCATTCATTCCGGATCCTATCAACCCAAGGTTTATTTTGGATTGTCAAATAGTTTGAGTTGGAAAAGCTGGAATCTAAGTTTCGACATTTACGGAAATGCGGGCAATAAAGTATTCAATGGTAAAAAGACACAGCGATCATTAGGTTCCAATTTCAATATTGAGTACGAAGAGGCCATTAATAGGTGGCAAGAATCAAAAACTGGCAATGAATATCCAAGGGCATCCAACAGAAGAATCGAACCACTCGATTATTATCTGGAATCTGGTACGTTTATTCGATTGAATAACGCGAGCGTGAGTTATACTTTTAAAACAAATAGGTTGCAAAAAATCAACGCCAATAACCTGCGCATTTTTTTGACCGCACAAAATGCTTTCACATGGAAAAAATACACTGGATTTACAGCGGAGCTTCCCGGCAATCCGCTTAGCTCCGGAGTCGATCTCAATGCTTATCCCACCAATGCAGTTTTTATGATGGGCGTTCAAGTTGGTTTTTAAAAAATAAACATGAAAACATTTCAAAAAATTCTCGTTTTAAGTATTCTAATTTCCACTTTTGCATGCGGTCCCGAATTTCTGGAAGAGCCCGTGCGCAATCAAAGTCCTGAAGACTTTGCTAATAATGGAAATCCTTCAGAAATAGTAACGGCTGTGTACAATAATCTATATACCTGGGAACAACATTCTTTTTCCTGGATTGGTATAAGCAGCATTACATCCGATGATGCTGACAAAGGAAGTGTTGCTTCAGATTTGGGTACAGACAAGCAAGATCTGGACAACTGGACATTTACACCGAGTTCGATTTCTTTTAATGATGTTTGGACTGCAAATTTCAGAGGAATAGCAAGGGCAAATCAGGCGTTGAAGTATCTGCCGGGATTTACAACCATTGCTGCTCCCCTTAAATCAAGGTTTATTGCTGAAGTAAAATTTCTAAGAGCCTATTATTATTTTAACCTTGTACGAATGTTTGGAGGTGTCCCTAAACTGGAAAAAGTACCTGTAACACCCGAAGAAATAGAAAATGCAAATGTTCGTGCCACTGCAGAAGAAATTTATTTATTAATTGAGACAGATCTTAATGAGGCTGCTGCAATACTTCCTTCATTTTATAGCTCTTCCGATTTTGGAAGGCCAACGAGATGGTCCGCAAAAGGTTTATTAGCTAAAGTATCGCTTTATCAAAAAAAGTGGTCTTCTGTTTTATTCAATTGCGACGAAATTATACAATCAAATCAATTTGCATTACTGCAAGATTATTCAAAAATCTGGAGAGAAAGTGGTGAATTTTCTTCTGAATCCATATGGGAGATCAACGCAAAGGGTGACGATCCTTCCAAAGGAATACAACAATATAATGAAGTTCAGGGACCCAGGGGTGGCGCAAATGATCGGGGCTGGGGTTTTAATGTTCCAACCGAAAATTTAATCCAGGCCTACGAGCCAGGGGACAAACGCAAGGAAGCCACAATTCTTGGAGTACCGCAAATCACTTGGGATGGAAGCTACAGCACTGAGGGAACAGTTGGTCCGTATTACAATTACAAAGCCTATGTAAGCAGAACGCATGAGTCCTGGAGTGGTAATAATTCTCAAACCAATAAGAACTTAAGGATCTTAAGATATGGGGAGATCCTATTGATGAAGGCTGAAGCGGAAAATGAACTGAGCCACATTCCAGAAGCATTGAGTGCTTTAAATTTAGTAAGAAACCGTGCTGGACTTCGGGACACCAGTGCTCAAGATCAAAATTCAATTCGAAATCTGATATGGAATGAAAGAAGACTAGAGTTGGCATTTGAACATGATCGCACATTTGATTTACGTAGGCAAGGACGTGCAGGAGACGTATTGAGATCTCATCGCAAAAACTATATAGATATCAAACACGATCTATTTCCAATTCCTCAGATCCAGGTAGATTTAAGCAATGGAAAATTGATTCAGAACCCACTGTATTGAATCATTCATTTAAGACTTATTATTGCATGCCACTTTTATATGGCGATCAACAGAATTGGATGATTTGCAACAGCTCGACTTTAATTAATCCAGGATAAACTGAAAAAGTATAGTTACATGCTATATTCGAAATCACCTTTTGATGTAATGCGTCTCAGTACAAAATCAACTATCTATTTTCTCATCGGACTGAGCTGCTTGCTCCATTTTTATTGTTCGCCTAAAACGTCATCTGCATATGTACGGGAAAAACTTGATGATGAAGAACTAATAGATTTGGTTCAACGCCAAACATTCCGTTATTTCTGGGACTTTTCGCATCCGGTGAGCGGATTGAGCAGAGAACGAAGCAATAAGACCGATTATGGACCCGAAGTAATTGCTATTGGTGGAACGGGTTTTGGAATTATGTCCATGATTGTAGCCACAAACAGAAATTGGATCAGCCGCGATACGGCAGTAGGACATATTCTTAAAATGTTGTCCTTTCTTCAGAAATCAGATTCCTATCATGGCATCTTCCCGCATTGGATTAATGGAGAAACTGGAAAAGTTGTTCCGTTTAGTAAATTTGATGATGGCGCGGATCTCGTAGAAACTTCCTATTTATTTCAAGGATTGCTTTGCGCCCGCCAATATTTTAACCTGGAAAATACCAGGGAAACTGAATTGAGGAAACGCATCAATACCTTATGGAAAACCGCCAACTGGAATTGGCATACAAGAGGAACAAAAGATAGTTTATACTGGCATTGGAGTCCCCAATTTGGATGGAAAATGAATTTACCCATCAAAGGATATAATGAATGTCTGATTACTTATATTTTAGCGGTTTCTTCGCCTAGCTACCCCATTGATACTGCACTTTATCACCAATGTTGGACAAAAAGTCCATTCTTCAAAAATGAAAAAACATTTTATTCCTATCAGTTACCTCTTGGTTTTGATTATGGTGGTCCTTTATTTTTTGCCCATTATTCATTTCTTGGATTAGATCCAAGAGGGTTAAAAGACCGATATGCCGATTATTGGAAACAAAATCAACATCATAGTTTGATCAACTATAGGTATTGTTTGGACAATCCAAAACGCTATCCCTTGTATGGACCAAATTGTTGGGGACTGTCGTCAAGTGATACCCGGAAAGGGTATGCTGCTCATTCTCCGACAAATGATCTCGGTGTCATTTCTCCAACAGCAGCGCTGTCTTCCTTTCCCTATACACCAAAAGAATCTTTGGCCGCACTCCGATTTTTTTATGATAAACTTGGCGATCAATTGTGGAGCCCATATGGATTTAAAGATGCTTTCAGTACAACGTTTGATTGGGTGGCGGATTCACATCTTGCGATAGACCAGGGTCCAATTATCATCATGATGGAAAATTATAGGTCTGGACTTCTTTGGAAATTGTTTATGAGTTGTCCTGAAATCCAAGTGGGTCTAAGTAAATTAGGTTTTACCAGTGATCCATCGCAGTAAAACAAATTGGTGACTGTTTTGGTTTAACTTTGTAATACAACAACTAAAAAAGAGTATTATGAAAAAACTAAAAACAAGTAAATTATTGATCCTGGCTGTTCTGGCCATGACTTTTATGAACTGTGGCGACAAAACGGATGATCTGCCGCCTATTGGAGGTTACAACAAAGCAGATGATGTTGCTGCCTCAAATCTGGTTGCTTACTGGGCTTTTAACGGCAATGGCCAAGAAGCCAAATCCAGTGCAGTTCCCAGTAATTCTGTAAATAGCTCGTTTGTAACTGGTAAAAAAGGCCAGGGACTGAGTTTGAACAGAGGTTATTTATTATATAACGAAATTGCTGCATTAAAAAACCTACCAAGTTATTCCGTCAGTGCTTGGATTAATGTATCCAACAACAAAAACACCATTAATGCATCTTCCCCTATTTTTTCGCTTACAAGAGCTGGAGAATGGGCTGGAAATATCAACTTGATGTGTGAAACCGCGTGGTTTGATTCAGCGAGTGATACCTTGGTTGTGAAAGGACTAAATGTTTCCAAAGTTGGTGTGGACGATTCCTGGCAAGACACCCGTAATGAACCTTCAAATGGTGGTGCGCAAGCCTTCAAAGGTGCAGGAAAATGGATACAGGCCATTTTAGTGTGGGATGCTATAACCAGTAAATTTAAAGTTTATGGCGATGGTGTCAAAATTTCAAATCCAGATTGGGAGTTGAGACTTCATGCCGGTAATCAAATCGGTGCATTAGTGTTTTCTTTGCCAACTCGACCTTTGATTGGTGCTTGGGGGCCTAATGCCGGGCTAGGTGGATTGGAAGAACCATGGCAGGTACCACTTACAGGCAAGATTGATGAGTTGAGAATTTTCAACAAAGCTTTAACGGATGCAGAGATTGATGCCTTATATAAACTGGAAAATGCCGGAAGGTAAATGGTTCTATTAGAATTTAAGAAAGAGCTTGTATTAAATCCACAAGCTCTTTTTTATTTTTGGGGCACAAAATCATTTTCAGATTATGAAATTCTTACAATTTTTTATTGCCAAATTTTTAATGTGAACAGCACACTTTTATTTAAGTCATTATTTGTTTTTTTAGAAAATAAAATTAATTCCTGCTCTGGCAGGTTGTTGAATTCGTTTCTTTTTTTTGCTTCCCTGTTTCTTTTAATTATCGCATGTGATCCTTCTGATGATTCCTCAAATCCTCCTGTCCCCAAAAACTTTGAACTTATAAATTGTTTTGCAGATCAAAAATCACTTAACAAAATCATTTTCGATATCAGCAACAATCCAGAAATTCGTTTGATATTTTCTGAACCCCTGGACAGCTCAACAGTACGTAATAATATTTTTGTTTTTAAAGAAAATCGCTTTATCACTGACTTTAATTTTGAGCTAACACAAGGTGACTCTGCATTAATTCTCAATTTTAATTCAACCCTGGCTCCATTCACTAAATATTTCATCGATATTAGAAAATCACTTTCTTCTAAAGCGAAACGAAACTTATTCTCAGATTTAATAAAAGAGTTTATCACCCAACCAGATACAACCGATAAATTTATTCGATTAGATTCACAATCTTTATTAGACACTGTTCAAAAAGCATGTTTTCGATATTTTTGGGATTTTGCTCACCCTGTAAGCGGACTCATAAGAGAACGGAATTCATCTGCAGATATCGTCACTACAGGTGGAAGTGGCTTTGGTATCATGTGTATTGTGGTAGCTTGCCATAGGAATTGGATCAATAGAAATGAAGCAGTGGATCGATTATTGAAGATCATAGATTTTATAGAGAACAAAGCACAAAAATATCACGGTGTACTTCCGCATTGGCTGCATGGTGGAATTGGTGCGACCATTCCTTTTAGTGCCAATGATAACGGAGGCGACCTTGTCGAAACTTCCTATTTTGTTGCAGGGCTCTTGACAGCCAGACAATATTTTAATTCAGCAAATCCAAACGAGACCGAACTAAGAAAAAAAATCAATGCATTTTATGATGGAGTGGAATGGGATTGGTATCGTAAAAATAGTCAGAATGTTTTGTATTGGCATTGGAGTATTGACAAACAATGGATAATGAATTTTGCTATAAAAGGTTGGAATGAAGCATTATTGGTTTATGTACTTGCAGCGGCATCGAATACTCATGCCATTCCACCGGAGGTTTATCATGAGGGGTGGGCAAGGGATGGCAAAATTAAAAATGGAAATTATTATTTTAATATTAATTTACCTTTGGGACCACATAGTGGCGGTCCGCTTTTTTTCTCCCATTATTCATTTTTAGGGATCGATCCATTTGGTTTGAAGGATAATTATGCAGATTATCAAATCCAGGTCACCAACCACACTTTAATAAACTATAATTACTGTATTGCAAATCCGAGAGGTTATTACGGATACAGTAGTTCTTGTTGGGGTTTGACATCAAGTGATGTTCCCAACGGGTATTCGGTCAATGAACCCAACAATGATCATGGTGTAATTGCACCGACTGCCTCGCTTTCATCTTTTCCCTACACACCATATGAATCCAATAATGCGCTTGAATATTTTTATTACAAATGGGGTGACCGTTTATGGAATCGATTTGGATTTGTGGATGCATTCAGTTTGCAACAATATTGGTTTGCACAATCAACCTTAGCTATAGATCAGGGTCCAATAATGATCATGATAGAAAATCATCGAAGCAAATTGATTTGGAACCAGCTTATGAGCTGTGAAGAAATTAAAAGAGGAATGAAAACACTTGGTTTCAACAGCCCACATTTTTAATGTAAACTTTTCGTTCATCCAAATGATTCATCAATCGAAATAAGTATTTTTGAACAAATGAAAAAATTCAATTCTTTCTGGTATTTTCTTTTTCTCTCCCTCTGCTTTAATGTTCTACAAGTGGAAGGACAAGTCCCACAAACTAAAATGGATCTTTTTATAAAAGATCTATTGAATAAAATGACTCTTGAAGAAAAGATTGGCCAATTGAATTTACCATCCATTGGATTTGATGTGACCGGCCCCTTATTAAGCAAAGATGTAGAAACCAAAATAGAAAAAGGTCTTGTCGGAGGTGTTTTCAATACATACACTACTACGGCAGTGAAAAAATTACAAGACATTGCAGTCAACAAAACACGATTGAAAATACCGTTGTTATTTGGTTTTGATGTCATCCACGGACATCGAACGATCTTTCCAATTCCATTGGGATTGTCTTGCTCATGGAATGCGTCACTAATTGAAAAAACAGCCAGAGCAGCTGCACTTGAAGCAAATGCAGAAGGTTTGTGCTGGACATTTTCTCCTATGGTCGATATTTCCAGGGATCCACGTTGGGGTCGGGTTTCTGAAGGAGCCGGTGAAGATCCGTTTTTGGGGTCAGTTCTTGCAAAAGCCTATGTGTACGGATACCAGGGCGACCAGTTGGATTCCAAATCCATTCTCATGGCTTGTGTCAAACACTTTGCTTTATATGGGGCCGCTGAATCTGGTCGTGATTACAATACAGTAGATATGAGCAAGGTCAGAATGTACAACGAATACCTTCCACCATACAAAGCAGCAATAGAGGCTGGTGTCGGTACCATCATGAGTTCCTTCAATGACATCAATGGTATTCCGGCAACCGGGAATCGTTGGTTGATGACCGAATTGCTAAGAAACCAATGGAATTTTAAAGGTTTTGTGGTGACGGATTATACTTCTATCAATGAAATGATCTCACATGGATTTGGTGATGAGAAACAAGTAACAGAAAAAGCTATAAAAGCTGGGGTGGAAATGGATATGGTAGGTGAATTATTCCTCAACATACTACCGAAATTGGTCAAAGAAAAAAAAGTAAGTATTCAGATTATTAACCGGGCATGCAGACTAGTACTCGAAGCTAAATATAAATTGGGTTTATTTTCCGATCCTTATAAATTCATCGATCCGGATAAAGAAAAAACAGAGGCCATGAGCGCTGATAAACTAGATTTAAGTTTGAAGGCAGCAATAGAAAGCATGGTCCTCTTAAAAAATAAAAATCATACACTACCATTAAGAAAAAACCAGAAAGTCGCTTTTATTGGTCCCCTAGTAAAAGACAAACGAAACCTGATTGGCAATTGGAGCGGAGCAGGTGATTATACAAAAGCTGTTAGCCTTTGGGATGCCTTGGAAAGAAACATTGAAAATCAGGACCTTCATTATGCCAAAGGCTGCAATATGCTGGAAGATGACGCCTTGATTAAAAAACTCAATGAACATGGTGGACAAATTATTAAAGATGAACTTTCACCGGATAAGTTGATAGATCAGGCTATCGAACTAGCACAACAAGTAGATGTCATCATTGCAGTGATGGGTGAGACCTTCGGTATGAGTGGAGAAGCTGCTTCCAGAACAGATATTGGATTGCCAGAAAATCAAAAAGCGTTGTTGAAAGCATTGACAAAAACAGGTAAGCCCATAGTACTTGTATTAATGAATGGAAGACCCCTTACTCTGGAATGGGAGGATCAGCATATGGATGCAATTCTCGAAACCTGGTTTGCCGGCACACGCGCCGGTGATGCTATTTATAATATACTTTATGGCTATTCAGTTCCTTCCGGTAAACTCACTATGACTTTTCCCAGAGATATCGGGCAAATTCCGATTTATTATAATACTAAAAATACAGGTCGCCCATACGATGGAAAAAATAAATATTCGAGCAAATATCTGGATGAAAGCAATGACCCTTTATATTCATTTGGTTTTGGTTTGAGCTATACCACATTTAAATATAAAAATTTCAAACTCCTCAAGAATACATTGCATGCTAACGATAGTTTAATTGCAACCATTGACATTGAAAATACCGGTGATTATGAGGGGGAAGAAATCGTTCAACTTTATATTCAAGATAAAATAGGAAGTATTACGCGCCCGGTAAAAGAACTCAAAGGATTTACTAAAATATTCCTGAAGAAAGGCGAAACAAAACGAGTTGAATTTGTCATCAAGGAAACTATGCTAAGGTTTTACAATGAAACGTTACAGTGGCGGTCAGAACCTGGAGCATTTCAACTTATGATCGGAAGCAACTGCATGGATGTTGAAAGTGTTCCATTTCAATTAATTTCAAAGCACCAATAAGGATTGTTTCGATAAGGACTTCCACGTCCGTCCTGTAAGCGTAAAAAAAGATTCATTATAATAAATAGACACTAATTTCGTCATTGGATTAAGTTTGTAACTGCAATTTTAAATTGGAATACCATCTACTTCCGTTTTAAGTGTCGCAGATTATTTTGTAACTTCACAAAAATCAAGCATTTCAACGTTCCATTAATTTCCATTGTTTACTCTATCACGGGATACATTTTAAAATTTCGGTCAACATGAAAAAAAATCTATATCTAATTGCATTTTTAATCCTTATTGTGCAATACTCTCAGGCCCATCAGCGATTTTGGATTTCTCCCTCAGCCGACACCATTCCACTGACCGAACTTGGATTAGGAACATGGAAAAATTCTACGGGTGGATTATATGCCCATGGAAAAAATGAACGGCCATACACCCATGATTCATCTGGTGTAGTCATCGCAAAAGAAATCGTTCCACTCGACACGTTAGGAAATTTAGACGAAGTCAATGGAAGAATTGTTTTATTATCCATCGGTATGTCAAATACAACACAAGAATATTCTGCGTTCAAAACGCTGGCCGATACATTCAGTTTGAAAAATCCAAAAGTAACCGTCGTCGATGGTGCACAAGGAGGACAAACTGCTTCTATAATCAAAAATCCCAATGCAAATTTTTGGAATGTGATCAATCAACGGCTCACCCAACAGCGCGTCCGCCCATTGCAGGTGCAAACAGTGTGGCTGAAGGAAGCCAATTCAAATCCAATGGCAGCATTCCCCAAGCACGCTGATGATCTAAAATCGGATTTGAAAATAATCGTTAAGGTTTTAAAGTCTAAATTTCCCAATCTCAAATTAGTTTATTTGTCTAGCCGCACGTATGGTGGGTATGCAACCACCACGTTAAATCCTGAACCATATGCTTATGAATCCGGGTTCTCTGTCAAGTGGTTAATTGATGAACAAATCAACGGGGATACTTCGCTTGGTTATACCGGAACCAGCGCCGTTGCACCCTGGCTATCTTGGGGTCCCTATTTATGGGCGAAAGGAACGACTCCTCGCCAGGATGGATTGGTATGGTTACGCAATGATTTTGTTGCAGATGGAACGCATCCTTCTACCTCTGGAAGATTGAAAGTCGCCAACATGTTATTGAATTTCTTTTCATCAGACAGCAGCACAGTTCCTTGGTTTATTAAAAAAACAATTACCTCGACTTCACCTGATTATTCGGATGAAATTTCAAACAAACCCATAGTTTTAATGCAAAATTATCCGAATCCATTTTCCGTGAACACGCTGATCAAATGGAAATCCAGGATGGTTGGAAAAACAACCTTGACAATTCACGATATAAATGGAATAGAAGTTTGTAAACTTCTGGATGAATCAACCTCAGCGGGTGAGCATGAAATCAACTTTAACAATACAGAATTGCCTCCTGGAATTTATTTTTATAAAATTCAGATAAATCGCTTTTCAGACAGTAAGCGGATGGTTCTGATGGAATGAAATTAGTTTATAGTTGGGACTTTATTAATAGCTATTTTATACCGAGCATTCTTAGATTTAAAATCCCAAACCGATATGCAAACCTAAACTTAAATGATAGTCTTCTGGGTCATAAGCAAATTCAAAGACAGGTCCTATATGAAAATTCTTAATTTCAAATTCATAGGAAGTCTCCAGGTGTAAAGCAAAATTTGGGTTTGAATTTTTGTCTTCAAAAGTCAACCCCGGAGATACAATTAAAATTAGCTTATCAATAGGTCGATACATGCCAAGAATTCCAAAGGTATTGTGCTTATGTTCGTCAAATATCCTTTCATATCCTACTCCAACGCCAAATTTAGTTTTTGGAATGTTATAGACATAATGAATATGAAGTCCATAACTAAATACTTTTTCTTTTATGAAATATACCGGTGAGTTTGCAATACCAATTTCATTTCTATGGTGCTCGTGATGGTCTGTGGTATGGTCATGGCCATGTTGGTCGGTTTGTTTGGAAATCTGTGCATTCAAATTTAATGAGTGTGCGATTATCCAAAACGAAATAAAAAGTTTCAAATGCATAATTATATCTTATTAGATCTAGGCAAAACAAAGTTAGTCTTCTATTTTTAGTTTAAGCAGCTTTATTAAACCACCTCTTATCCGCATAAAATGTTCCAAACGGAACTAAAGAAGCTATAAAAGCAATAACTACCAGTTTAAACGACCAATGATTCTTTTTAGCTACTAATACTAACAATAAGCAATATAAAAGGAATAAGACACCATGAATCATTCCCACATAATAGTTAGGTGTTAAAATATTATAGACATACTTCAAAGGCATGGTCAAACCAAATAACAAATAAGAACAACCTTCCAAAAAAGCAACCAATCGGAATCTAGAAAGCGCGGTCTCCATCGGTTTGTGAAATATTTCCTTTATCATAAATCAATTTATATTATAAGCCACAAAATTAAATCCATCTCCTATTCATAGTTTATGATCTCAGTTATTTAAAAAAATAAGTTTATATATTTATTTATAATAATATATAAAGCCCATAATATCTACAAATTATGGTATAAATTAGGCAATTCATTTTAATGTAGGTTCCTTATTGTAATTTTGACCTTATTTAATCAAAACCTCCCTAAGCCAAATTAATGAAAAAATACCTTTATCTGACTGTCCTTTTTTCAGTTGTGTTCTCCTGCTCAGTCCCTCCACATCCAGGTCCCGTTTTCGACAGCGAAATAATGCATTTGGCCAACCGCAAACTAATAGATCTATCTATGGAAGATATCTATAGTCCTACCGTGGTCAGTAGAGTACTGGCATATCCCAATATTGCCGCCTACGAAGTACTACTCCACAATAAAAATAAGAGTCTAATGAAGGCTTTATATAAAGACTGGAATTTTACTTCTTTGCAGGATTCTTCAATTATAGATTATAGCTTGGCTTCGATCACCGCATTTAGTTTTGTTGCTAAAAAACTGGTATTCAGTGAGTATAAAATGGATTCATTCATGGAAGAAGTTAAACAAAAAGCTACAGAAAAAGGAATTTCAGAAAATCGAATGAATAGTTCTATCCAATATGGTGACAGCGTAGCAAAAGAAATTATGAAATGGGTCAGCAAAGATAATTATGCTGAGGTAAGAGGCTCTACAAGGTACACTTTGAAACAAACTGACAGCACCTGGTCGTTAACGCCACCCAATTATGAACCAGCTATGGATCCCAATTGGCATATGATGAGGCCCTTAGTTATGGACTCTGCTTCAGCATGCAAACCTGATAGGCCTATACCATACAGTGGAGAAAAAAATTCCCTTTTCTATAATTTGGCCAAAGCAGTCATAGATACTTCAAAAACATTATCCGATGAACAAAAAAATATTGCTTTATACTGGGACGATAATCCTAATGAATATATCAGTCGAGGGCACAACATGACTTTTTCTCATAAGATCAGTCCACCTTGCCATTGGATGAATATTGCAATTCAAATTTTTAAATTGAATCAGACCGATTTGATGACCTGTACCAAAACGTATTGTCAACTTGCTATTGGCATTTATGATGGTATATTAAGTTGCTGGGAAGAAAAATTTCGAAGCGAAGTAATCAGGCCAGTGACTTATATCAATCGTTTCATAGATGATAAATGGTCGCCATTTATACAAACTCCGCCTTTTCCAGAATATACCAGTGGTCATAGTGTGACTTCTGGCGCTGCTGCTACTATACTGGAGCATCAATTTGGTGCCATATCATTTTCTGATTCTACCGAAATTATGTTTGGAATGAAACCCAGAACATTTGAATCACCTATGCAAGCTGCCAATGAAGCTTCCATGAGTCGTTTTTATGGTGGTATTCACTATATCCCTGCAATTAGTGTGGGCTTAAATCAAGGTAAAGAAGTAGGGCAACATTGTATTGATTTTTTTACCAAAAATAATCTTTAATATAATTCTATGAAAACGTATTTCTCGTTATTGGTATTAATATGTTTCATTATTTCTTGTAAAAAATCTACCGACACAGGTTCTAACATTCCCAACTATTCGCTTTCAAAAGATGCTCTTTTTGAGCTAGTAGATTCAAATAAATCTCATGTAAAATTTAACAATATCGTAAATGACATTTCCGAAATCAACAATTTTACCTATGAATACTTTTATAATGGAGGTGGCGTAGCTATTGGCGATATCAACAATGATGGATTACAAGACATCTACTTCAGCAGTACCATGTTTTCAAACAAACTCTATTTAAATAAAGGAAACCTACAGTTTGAAGACATCACAGAAAAAGCCGGGGTGAATGGTGGTGATGGTATTAAAGCTGGCGTAAACTTTGTCGATATCAATGCAGATGGTTGGTTAGACATTTTTGTGTGTAAATCAGGCAATATCGATCCTCAGTTCCGACGTAAAATTTTGTATATCAATAATGGAAATTTAACATTTACAAACAAAGCAGCTGAATATGGCCTGGATGATGCGTCGTATTCTACTCAATCTTATTTTGTCGACATCGATCTTGATAACGATTTGGATCTATATTTATTAAACCATCCAGCAGAATTCAATGATCATAATCGATTGAAGATAGTAAAAGATGCCAATGGAAATTTATCGCAATTGTTAGATACCCAACGAGTGTATGTGAGCGATCGACTGTATCTCAATGAAGGCAATAATAAATTTTCTGATATTACTATGAAAGCGGGTATAGGGAATAAAGCTTTTGGACTCAGCGTGGTTGTTAAAGATTTCAACGGGGATCATTATCCGGACTTCTATGTTTGTAACGATTATGTAATTCCAGATTATCTATACATCAATCAAAAAAACAATACATTTAAAGAAGACATTGACACCTATATGTCACACATGTCGCAAACATCCATGGGGTCAACCAATATTGATGTTAACAATGATGGACATCTGGATTTTTATAGCACAGAAATGGGTCCTGAAGATAATTACAGGCAAAAAACTGTACGCGTCGATCAAAACTATGATCGTTTTAATGCCATGATCACCTATGACTATAAAGCACAATTTCAATCGAATGTTTTACAATTAAATAATAAAAACAAAAGCTACAGCGACATCGCCTTTTTAAGTGGAACTCCCTACACAGATTGGTCTTGGGGAGTTTTAGCAGCTGACTTTGACAATGATGGGTATGAAGACTTATATATTGCTAACGGATACCGAAAAGATCTTACCAACAAAGATTATTCGAAATTTACGTTTGATTCCCTAAACAAAGTCTTTCAAACACTAGGTAAAATAGATTTTGCCATGTGGGATAAATATAGTCCGGAACAAAAACTACAAAATTATTTTTTTAGAAATAAAGGTGATTTGAGTTTTGAAAATATGAGCAATTCTTGGAATTCAGGGCCTCTTTCTTTTTCTAACGGCGCTTCATATGCAGACCTGGATAATGATGGAGATTTGGATATCGTAGTCAATAATATAAATGATCCTGCATTCATATTAGAAAACAAAACCAACGAAAAATCAAAAAATAATTATATACGGCTAAAATTAACTTTTGAAAAAGAAAATGTTCAAGCTATTGGCTCCTTGGTAAAACTCTATTTGAATGACGGAAGTATTCAAACACGTAACTTAAATCCGAGTACCGGTTTTATGTCATCTGTTGAAAATATGCTGCATTTTGGATTAGGTACTCAAAACAGTTTTCAAAAAATTGACGTCCGGTGGCCTAATGGCGAATGTTCTGTGTTTGAAAATCTTGAACTAAACAAAACGCATACGTTGGAAAAATCAACCTCGGGTATAAAATGTGCGGATGAATTACCTACTAATAATTCCTATGTAAGTAATGTCTCAGCTACTTCTGGATTAAAGTTTAAACATAAAGAAAATTATTTTATTGATTTCAAAAGCGAACCCCTGTCGCATCGGCTCTCATCCGTCGAAGGACCTGCAATAGCAGTGGGTGACATTAACGGAGATGGTTTGGAAGATGTCTTTTTAGGTGGGGCAACAGGTCAGTTAAGCCGCATTTTTATGCAGAGTAAAAAGGGTTTTATTGAAAAAAGGCAAGCTGCATTTATTGCTGATAGTGTGTATGAAGATAATGCCGCTATTTTTTTTGATGGAGATGGTGATGGAGATTTGGATTTGTATGTAGTCAGTGGAGGGTATGAATGGTTTGCTAATGATAATAAATATGCAGATCGATATTATATCAATGACGGTCAGGGTAATTTTAAGAAAACAGTAGATGCGATCCCTTCTAATACAAGCAATGGAAATTGCGTTGCTGCAGCAGATTTTGATGGAGATGGGGATCTGGATTTATTTATTGGAGCCGGACCAATGCCAAAAAAATATCCATTCCCGGATAAACATGTTTTATTACAAAATAATAATGGAACGTTCACAGATATTTCAAAAGATATTTTTTATAATGTCCTGCAATACGGAATTATACAAGACGCCGTTTGGAAAAATCTTGACAACGATCCTCTCCCTGAATTAATATTAGCGGGTGATTGGATGCCGATCACCATTTTAAAATATCAGCATGGAACGTTTACCAATGAAACTAAAAAATGGGGTTTAGAAAAATCTCATGGATGGTGGCAGCGAATATTAATTGAAGACATTGATAACGACGGCGACCAGGATATTATAGGAGGAAACCTTGGATTAAATTCCAGATTTAAGGTCAATCCCGATCAACCTACTTGCATTTATGCCTCGGATTATGATCAGAATGGAACCAACGACGCCATTTTGTGCACCTATACTCAAAATACAAGTTACCCTATTCATTCCAGAGATCGTTTATTGGATCAAATAACTACCCTCAGAAAAAAATATTTGCGATACCATCAATATGCTCAACAACAAATTGACGATATTTTTCCAAAAGAAAAATTGGATAAAGCCACTATATTTTACGCGTATGATTTCGAAAGTTCAGTATTTCTAAACGAAAGCGGTCGGTACATTAAAAAACCATTGCCAACATTGGCTCAAGTTTCCATGATTCAAGGTATTAGTTCTTTTGATTTGGATCAGGATGGTAAATTGGATTTGTTGCTTTGTGGAAATTTTTACGATACCGATTTGGAATTTGGACGGTATGATGCGTCTATTGGGTTAGTTTGTCGCGGTGATGGAAAAGGAAACTTTACACCGATGGATGTCAATCAAAGTGGTTTTTATGTTCCGGGAAACATTCGAGGGATAACTCCTATAAAATTAGCGAACAAAAAACAAGGTTTTATAATCACAGAAAACAATGGATATGTTAAGTTGTTCGCGGTAAATTAATAAGCCACTATCTATCACCTATTTCAAGATTTTTGCGCATACATAGTGCATGTATATTTTCAAATTAAAAACATTGCTATTCAACAACAATTAGATAATTGTATGTACTAACGACTATTCCTACTCATACTAAACCTTAAATTTTAGTAAATGATTAAGAAGCCACCCTTACCAAAAAAAACTAAAAAAATGCTCTCTCTAACGTTTCAAAATAATGCCTGGATTGTTGGAAGACAAATCTATCATCTCCCCAGAATATCCTATCTTCGCAGGCTGAACTAATATTGACAATTTTTCGTTTCTAACAGATAAATTTTATATGGGCACTTTCATCATGATCAGCCAATTCTTGCTAAGTTTAACCATACTAGTGGTTTTGCATGAATGTGGACATTATTTTCCAGCTAGATGGTTTAAAACCAGAGTCGAGAAATTCTATCTATTTTTTGATCCCTGGTTTAGCTTGTTTAAGAAAAAAATAGGTGATACAGAATATGGAATCGGCTGGTTGCCTCTTGGCGGTTATGTGAAAATATCCGGAATGGTGGACGAAAGTTTTGATACAGAGCAACTTAAAAATGAACCGCAGCCTTGGGAATTCCGATCTAAACCGGCCTGGCAAAGACTCATCATCATGTTAGGTGGAGTTACAGTAAATTTTATTCTGGGCTTTTTAATTTTTGCCTTCATGCTTTGGATCTACGGTAAAGAATACCTTCCCAATCAGGAATTAAAGTATGGAATTTCTGTCGATAGCCTCAGCTACCAAATGGGTTTCAGGGATGGAGACCAGATCCTAAAATTAGGTGATAAAGAATTTAAAAATTTTGACAGATCCAGATTATTAAAAGCATTAGTTCTAGATGAAGTCCATTCTGTGACAATTAATCGGCGAGATCAGGAAATGATCCTGAGCATTGATCCCGTTTTAATTCAACAATTGACCAAACCAGAGGTAAAAAATATGGATTTATGGGGAGTCCGGATTCCAGCCCATATAGATAAAGTCTCTGGGGGACAGTCGGCAGAAAAAGCTGGGATGCAAAGCGGCGATCAATTTTTGAGCATTGATGGCCAACCGACACAATATATTCATGAGGTAGTGAGATTGTTAAAAGACCAATCCAATCGTGAATTTCAAATGGGTTTATTACGTGGTAACGATACAGTCCAACTTAATGTAACAACCAATGAAAATGGAAAGATTGGTGTCCAATGGTCGCCCGCTACGAATTTCTTTAAAACGGAAAGAGAAAATTATTCTTTCTTCCAGTCACTTCCTTTAGGAGTCATTCAAGGTTGGGAACTTTTAACAAGTCAATTAAAAGCTTTTGGACAAATGTTTCAGGGAAAAATTAAAGCTAAAGATTCTCTCGGAGGCTTTGCCTCGATAGCGAATATGTTTGAAAAAACCTGGGATTGGGAATCTTTCTGGCGGATGACGGCTATACTTTCCATCATGTTAGGATTCATGAATTTATTGCCTATACCAGCCCTTGATGGAGGTTATGTAGTCTTCTTACTTATCGAACTTATTAGTGGAAGAAAAGTGAGTGATAAAATTATCGAAAAAGCAACGCTAATTGGGTTTATTCTGTTGATAGGATTGCTTCTTTATGCTAACGGACTCGATATCATGCGATTTTCCGGTAAATAATAATGAACTACTTTCAATATTATGATATTCCAGAAACGCTCCATCTGGATTTAAAATTATTACGGGATTTATATTATCAAAAAAGTCGCGAGCTGCATCCAGATTTACAAAAACAGCAGAATACGTCAACCGATGAACTTCAGGAAAAAGCAGCACAAAATAATCAGGCGTACAAAACATTATCAGATCCTTTACTGAGGCTAAAACATGCGCTTGAGTTAAACATTGGCGCACTTCAGGAAAATCAACAAAGCTTGCCAGCCGACTTTCTAATGCAAATGATGGACCTTCATGAAAAAATTTCAGAAGCAATACATGTAGAAAACATTCAGACGAGAGAAAACTTGCAAAATGAAATTGAGGAAATACAAAACAAAATCCACATTATCGCCAAACCATTTATAAATTCTTTTGATCAGAATGATCGTTCATCTAGTCTTTTTGAAGGTCTATTGGATTATTATTATAAACTAAAATATATTCGAAGACTACATCAAAATTTGAACCGTGAAGAGTTTGAACTTTAAAAAAATACGTAAGGGATGAATTTAAAATAAGAAACCGATGCTTCATTTAGTCACCGGTTCTTTGTAGTAGGTAAATCTGTTATTTAATCACAAAAATCTTCTATAAAAATTTAGTAAAACTTACTTCTATGCGGTTATTTATTAACCGACCTTCAAAAGTTTTATTATCTGCTACCGGGTATTTTTCACCCAGTCCTTTGGCTACAATTCTTTCTTCACTTACACCCAAGGTGACCAGTTTATTTTTAATGGCATCCACACGGTTTTGAGATAATTTTTCATTTTTTTTGTCATCGCCTTCATTATCAGTATAGGACTCCATTTTTATGGTCATTCGTGGAAATGCATTCATAAATGCGGCCAAATCAACAATCTCTTTATCCGTTTTATCAACGATAGCACCACTTCCTTCCATGAATCGTAAGTTAATAAATTTAAATATTTCACCCAGATCGTATTCAGCACTTCTGGCAAAATTCATTAACTGATCCCCAATGGTTCCTTCCTCCATTTTGATATCCTTCAATTTATTTATACCATCTTTCACTGGTTCTGGTAGATTCACGATGGGCACTCCGGTATTTACACTCGGTAAATCACTAGCTGCTGGTTTTTCCTTTTGAGTGCACTGCATAACGGTAAATACCAAAATCAAGGCAAAACACTGAAGAACGCCTACTCTGAATAAAAACTTTCTGCTTAATGGTTGTTGGAAATTCATAAAATCAAAACAATTTATTTAAATTAAAACACAAATGTAGAATAAAATTTTGTCGGAACACCTTCATTAACAATATCTTAAAATTTAAATTACATTTATGATGAATTACAGTATAATATTTTAAAATCAAGGTAATAGTACTCCTATAATTTATTTATATAAATATGATACATACTATATAACTAATTGATTTAATAACATTTATATATAAATTTAAACAATATTGATTCAAATAATTATCCTCTATTATATATAAAACGTCCCAAATAATGAATTGCAACCCGGTATTAACATTAATTGTTCTCCCCAATACTTAGCAAGCATAATTTCCTATTTCATGACAAGTATGTATATTCAGTGGGTATAGTCTCAATAATTCTTTTAAAAAGGGTAATTTTCTCATTTTCTCCTATATTCGCAATACAAGCCCATCTATGGGTCAAATGAGCACGTTTTTAATAATAATACATGAACACCACCCTCTCCACTGTCATTCAAAATTTAGTTACCATAGCCTCCCAACCAGCGGATGCTAAAGAAACGTTTATCAACCTGGAACAATGGATTGATGACCAAATAAGTGTTTTAACAGACCATTTTAGTCCCATTATTTTTTCCATATCCAAATTGGATATTGCCTATAGTTATGGAACTATCTCTCAAGACATTTATAACAAGATAAAAATTCTAAGAAATGAAAACGTACCTATAAAAAGACGGAACGAAATAGGTATCCATATTTTAGTAAAACTGTTACAGTTGGATGCCATCGAATTTTTACCGGATGAACTTAGAGTCTATAAAGATATCATGGTAGAACCCTGGGAAAAGTTACCAGAGCCAGAGCAGTTTAGAAATGATAAAATTCTCATATTAAGCGTTGATCCTAATCAATCCACCGGGCAATTTATATTTAAGGATCACCCAAATGCCATATGTACGTTCAACATAATTAATCTAGATGAAAAACGTAGAAGACTCTTCACGTCCGCATTAAAATATTTCAAACTTCCTCTAAGTCTTTACATTCATCAAATTCAGCAACAAAATGATCAGTTCTATTTTAATGATTTCATTATCCATCCAGACTACCTTGTGGATGTTACGGCTATCGCAGAATGTTTTAACTATGCAGGAACAAATCCTTACAAACACCTATTGCATTTATTTCAATATGAGTTGACTGGCATACCAATTCTCAAAGGATCTATAATAAATGATTTTTTAGATGCCCTAATCTTAAATCCAGAATTAAAATTTGAAGACCTCTTTAAAAATATATTTAAAAAAAATCCATTAGCTTTTTGTTTGATCGACGACACGGCAATTCTTGAATTAAAGATTTCACTCCAGGAGCACTTTGCAAATTTAAAGTTGTTAATCTCAAATCACTTTGATGGGTTGATTCCCAATTTTGAAAAGTGCTTATTAGAACCCAGTTTTTATTCTGTCGAATATGGGATTCAGGGTCGATTAGACGTTTTTTACCAGGATGAAAGTCAATCAGAATCCAAAACTATTATTGAACTAAAAAGTGGCAAGCCATTTAAGTCCAATTCTTTTGGAATTAACATGAATCATCATGCTCAAACCTCGCTCTATTCATTATTGCTGGGTTCAGTATATGCAGACAATAGTCACCCTAAATCGTATATATTATACTCTTCTCAAAAACAAAATCCTCTAAGATTTGCACCCACAATTCCTGCTTTATCTTCAGATATATTTTTTGTTCGAAATAGTATTTTACTCCTCCATGGAATGCTTGCCTATGATCAGAATGGATCCACACATATTCTAGACCTCATTGAAGAAAAACATTTTGAAAAATCAGAATCATTCACACAGGCCAGCGCTGATAAATGGATCGTATTATACAAGAGGCAAAGTGAATTGGTTAAATCATATATTAAAATTTTCGCAGCATATATTGCCAAAGAACAATTCATTTCTAAAACTGGACGCCAGGGGCTAAGCCAATCACCAGGCCTTGCCTCTCTTTGGTTATTCAATGAATATGAAAAATTACAACAATTTTCCATAATTCCCAATTTGAAGATTACTGAAATCAGTCAAAATAAGAGTGATTTTCCATTGATTACATTGGAGGATCAAGAACAACAATCACTTATAACAAATTTCAGAATTGGAGACACGTTAGTCCTATATCCTGGTAAAGTAAACCAACAAGCGGTACTTCATAGTCAAATCTTTAAATGCACGCTGATCAGTAAAGATGCTTATACCTACCAAATTAGGTTGCGATGTAGACAATTCGATCCTGCAAATAAAAAACATACTTGGAATATAGAACACGATGTTCTCGATAAACCCTTCCTAAATCAGTTTCAGAATATTTTTGAATTTGCAAAATTAAACCCGGATAAACAACTTAAATGGCTCGGTAAAATTCCTGCAACTTCAGCGATGACTATTCCTGATGGTACGATAAATGAATCCTCTGATTATATGAAAACTATTATTCATAAAATCGTATGTTCTCAAGACTACTTTTTACTTTGGGGACCTCCTGGTTCTGGAAAAACCAGTATCATTATCAAGCAGCTCGTAAATTTTATTTTTAATAGTACAGATGAATCTATACTACTTCTGGCATACACGAATCGTGCGGTGGATGAAATATGCGAAAGTATCGAATCCATTGATCCATCGTATTCAGATCAGCACATTCGAATTGGATCAAGGTATGCTGTTGACTCAAAGTTTCAAAAAAATTTATTAGATCAAAAAATTGAATCGATACACTCCAGAAAAGAACTCAAAAAATTGATTTCTGAAAAAAGAATTTTTACTGCTACGATCGCTTCTATCCTCGGTAAAAAAGAACTATTCCATTTGAAATCATTTGACACGGTTATTATTGATGAAGCTTCTCAAATTCTTGAACCCCAATTGATAGGTCTCATTACTTATTTTCGAAGGTGCATTTTGATTGGAGACCATATGCAACTTCCTGCTGTTAGCGCTCAATCAGACTCAGAATGCCAAATTAAAGATGAGGCATTATTAAATTTAGGCTTTACTAAAACAAACCAATCGCTCTTCGAACGGTTATTCAAACAATGTATAAAAAATCAATGGACACATTCATATGCCATGCTGAAATTCCAGGGACGAATGCATAAAGACCTTATGTCTTTTCCTGCCCATCAATATTACAATGACGAACTTCTAGTCATAGACGATGGTCCTCATTCAAAACAAACCAGGCTTTACAGTGATCAATTCAATATCCAAATACCAAAAACATATAAATTCTTAGTTCATTCCAGGAAACTATTTATTCCTACTCAGCCTAATGGAAAAATTAGCTATTCCAAAGTGAATGAAGACGAAGCACAGAAGGTAGTAACATTGATAAAATACTATTGGGACCTGTACTGTTTAAATAAACTAACTTGGAAAGATGATACATTAGGAATCATAACTCCATTTAGAGCACAGATTTCAAAAATTAAACAATTGATTCATGAGGCACAACTAGATTATATTCCACTCACTGTCGATACCGCAGAACGATATCAAGGTGGAGCCAGAGATATTATTATTATTTCTTGTTGTGTTCAAACAGAAAGAAATTTATTGCAGACTACCTCGGTAAATGAAAATGGAAAGGACCGAAAGCTAAATGTTGCATTGACCAGGGCCAGGGAACAAGTAATTATAATTGGAAATAAAACTGTTCTGAATAAATCAGAAAATTATCAAGCCTTACTTACAGAATATAGCGAAATCACCCTATAAAAAATAATTATATTAACGAATTCCCAATAATTTATGAGTTTGCATACTCAAACGCCATTGCGGGTGCTCGAGACAGAATTCAACGGCCGCTTTTAAGTTGGTTGCAATATCAGGTCCGTCCATAGGTTGAATAAAAAAATAATCAAACTTCAGACGTTCAAATAATTCAGGTGAAAAATCTGCTTGAGGAAATACAAATTTCAGTTCATTCCCGGACGTTACTTTAATTTCGGTGTTTGGTTTTGGACTCATACATATCCAATCCAGGTGTTTTGGCAACTCAATCGTACCATTTGTTTCTACAGCTACTTCAAAATCATAGGCATGAATTTCGAAGATTAACTCTTCGTCCAATTGCAATAAGGGTTCCCCGCCGGTGCATACGACAAAGGGTTTTCCTGAAGATGATGACCAGAGTTCAAAAATCTTTCTCGCAAGTTTCTTTGCATCATATTTGCCTCCATGAGTACCGTTGGTTCCTACGAAATCCGTATCACAAAAATTGCAGGTGGCATTTTTACGATCGGCCTCTTTTCCATTCCATAAATTACAACCTGCAAACCGCAGAAACACAGCCGGCCTTCCGGATTGGGCTCCTTCACCCTGCAAGGTGTAAAAAATTTCTTTTACGGAATACATACGATATGGTCTGATTTGAATGCAACAACAAAAATAACGCTTAGGTTGAGTTATGTTACGTAATCTATTGACTGATAAAAATCCATTTTTCACGAAGTTCATCCAAAGATGATATAATAAATGATGCTTTCTGTAAAAAAATTTCAGCTTTATTGTATTCATGCTTGAGAGCTATAAATCGAATGCCCGCATTCTGTGAAGCTTGCATATCCGATTCGCTGTCCCCAATAAAAACACATTTGTTTTGATTAATATCTGGAAATTCCTGAAAAGCCTGAAGGAACATTCCAGGATTTGGCTTACGACAATTGCATGCTTCGGAAACCAAATGTGGGCAATAATATACTTTTGAAATAGTACCTCCTCCGTCCGAAATTTCTTGGACCATGTGTTCATGAATTTGATCCAATTTCTTCGCTGTGTAAATTCCTTTTCCGATTCCTTGTTGGTTTGTTATTACAAACACGTATTTAAAGGAACTAGAATAGTCCGTTAAATATGATTTCGAAGATGGGATAAACCTAAATTCATCTACCGATTTTACATAATCTCCAGGAATCAATTCGTTAATTACACCATCACGATCCAGAAAAAGCGTCCACTCTTTTTTCTCAACCTGAGGAATTAAAACCTGCGCTTTTTCATAATCCTCTGGAACACCTATGTCAATAAAAAAAACATCCTGTAAAGAAAGTCTCATATCCCATTTACTGACATTTATTTCCAAAACATCCTTTTCAAATGAAAATTTTTCCAAAAGATTCATTTGATGAAATGTATGAATATTCATTAAATAGATCCCTCCATTTATTATACCACTATCAATAACCTGTTTCTCACGAAAAGCCTCTATTTTATTCTGAGAATCCACCAAAATGGTACCATATCGATTTGGGTGCTCTAGTTGCTTTCCTGCAATAATTAAATCCGCGTGAGTGCTTTCAGCTTCCAACTGCATTTGAGTTAGTGAAACAGGAAAATACGTATCTCCGTTCAATATAAAAACCTGCTTTCCTTCTACAAACTTTAATGCATACACAATAGCTCCCCCTGTTCCCAAAGCTTCTGATTCAATAGCGTAACTAATTTTCAATTTCGGGTAATTAGTATCTAGGAAATCTATTATTTTCTCATGCTGATATCCCACAGAAAAAATAAAATGTTCCACAGATTCATTGCACAAATAATTCATCAGGTAAAATAGAAATGGCATTCCGGCTACTGGTGCCAAACATTTGGGTATATCAGGAATAAGATGTTGCAATCGCGTGCCAAAACCTCCGGCTAATATGATACACTCTTTCAAATAAATTAATTTGTAGGGGGAAAATATTTTTCTTCTACCAACTGGCAAATAATATGTCCTAATAGAATATGTGATTCCTGAATTCTCGGAGTATCGTCTGATGGAACACCAAACCAATAATCACAGATACCTTTCATTTCGCCTCCTGAGGATCCTGTGAGACCAACTGTAATCAATCCCTTGTCCCGTGCAACTTTTAATGCGAGAACTACATTTTTAGAATTTCCTGACGTGCTGATTCCAATCAATACATCCTCCTTTTGACCGATTCCCGCAATCAACCTTTCATAGACCACATCATAACTATAATCATTGGCCACTGCCGTTAAATAAGAGGTATTGACGTGAAGAGCTTCTGCGGCTAGTGCCGGTCTATCCGAATAAAATCTACCTGACAGCTCTGCAGCCAAATGCTGCGCATCCGCCGCACTACCACCGTTTCCACAAAAATATACCTTCTTATTTTTTTTCAGTGAATCAACAATTTGATCTGCCAATCGATCGAGATCTTGAATCAAAGGTTCGTTTTCTAACATCAATTTTTTAGTATCAATAGATGTTTGAATTATATTTTTTATTCTATCCATAATGTATCGTCGGGCTAAAATTTCCAACTCTGCACACCGTCTTTAGTAAACTGGTAATTCATGAAATAACCTCCCATCTGTTTTAATTGTTCAATGACTGAATAGCGACTAATTCCTGGGCAATAAAAAAACATAAATCCGCCACCACCTGCGCCGGAAATCTTGCCCCCGGTTGCTCCAGCTTTTTTAGCGATTTCGTATATTTCATCCAAATGATTATTGGAAATATTGTCTGCCATTTTTCTTTTTTGTTCAAAACCAAAATCCAGAATTTCACCGATCAAATTCATTTTACCTCTAAGTAAGGCATCTTTCATTCGTTTACTTTGTTCCTTCAATTGATGCATGGCTTCTATGGACTCTTTGTTTTTTTCTTCGACATTCTGTTGTTGCTTCTTAATAATCTCTGATGACTTACGACTGGATGACGTAAAATATAATAAAATATTATGCTCCAATTCATGAAGGTATTCTCGCCGTATACGAAGAGGGTTAACAATCACCTGATCAGCTTCATAAAATTCCATAAAATTCACGCCACCAAAAGTGGTTGCATATTGATCCTGTTTTCCTCCAGCCCATTTTAAATCCACGCGCTCAATTTCATAGGCATAATGTGCAAGATCATAATCTCCAAAAGGAAGGTTCAGGTATTCCGAAAAAGCTTTTAAAATAGCTACTACCAATGTCGAAGAAGTCCCTAGTCCACTGCCCGCAGGAACATCCATAGACGTAGTCAATTTCAGACCTTGATTGTGAAGCACGTTCCTTTTTAAAAGACTATTATATATTCCTTTTTGTAAATCAAGTTCACCATTGATTTCTAATTCTTTATTTATTTCTAATTGAATTTCCTTGTTTTGATCTCTCGAATTAAATATAATGAATGGTTCTTGAATCAACTCGATGGTACAGTGTGCATAGAGTGATATGGTTGCATTTAACACAGCGCCTCCGTAAAGATCACTATATGGACTGACATCAGTGCCTCCTCCAGCCAATCCAATTCGAAATGGTGCTCTACTTCTGTATATCATTTGCCAATTCCATAATTTGATCTACTAAATTTGACCAACTCAATTTTTGTTTTTCAATGCGAAGGTAAGGTAAAAAATGAGCTTCTCCGATCCTGAAATATTCTTGGATACTATTCGCAATGGATTGCGGATCAGGTTCGCAAACAAGTCCTACTTTATTATGTGGCACTAATCTGGGTAGCGCGCCCACATTACTCACGATCATAGGTTTTTCGAAATGGTATGCCAAGGGAGTTACGCCACTTTGGGTGGCATTTCTATACGGTTGAATAACAACATCACATGCTGATAAATAATATTTTACTTCGCTATCAGAAATAAAATGTGTATGCCAGTAAAGTTGATCACCCAAATTATTAATTTTAATAAATTCCTTATACCAGGTAGCGTCTTCATAAAATTCTCCAGCTACCAACACCTTAACGCCTGATTCTTTCATGTCTTTTAGCGTTAAGGCTTGCAATAAAAGATCCAGTCCTTTATATTTTCGTATAAACCCAAAAAATAAAACTATTTTTTCATTTGCAGGAATACGCAATCGTTTTCTTGATTCAAGTTTATCTACTGCATCTCCGAAATTATCATACAATGGGTGATCAACTACTTTGTAGTTTGAATGGTTAATAAAATTTTTTAAATCATCGTTTACTTTTTCACTCATGGTGATAAATGCATCAATGGGTTTTATAAAATAGTTGGTCAACATTGTATCGCCCATTCTTTTTTCATGCGGAATCACATTATCAGCAATACAAATAATTTTTGTATGATTGTTCTTTTTTACCTGGCGTAAAATAGTTCCAAGACAAGGTCCCATAAAAGGTAACCAAAAACGGACAACAATCAAATCTGGCTTTAGAGATTTTAGCTCTTGTCCCACTTTAAACCAATTTAGTGGATTTATTGAATTGATCTTGACTAAAATTTTTAAATCTTTCGGTGGTGGTTCTTCAGAATATTGAGTGGTTCCTGGAAATAAAAAGGACGGGTACTGTAATGAAAACGTGTAAATGCAACAGGTCCAATTTTTGACTTGAAATTCTCGTGCTAAACGTTCATCATAAGAAGCTAATCCACCCCGTAAAGGGTGTGCTGGACCAATTATAACAACTGAAGGCATGAGTGTTAATCTATTCGATCTTCGATTTGATAATGATTGCGCTCCGGTGCATTTCTCGATATTAGCTCGGCAATAAAACCAGTCATGAACATTTGGGATCCGATGATCATCATAACCAGAGCAATATAAAATGCAGGGCGCTCAGCTATGCCATAGACGCCAAAAGCATATTTGGTAAAGAAGAGATACGCTACAAAACATAAGCCAAAGAAAAAGAATAACACGCCTAAAAAGCCAAAAAAATGCATAGGTCGTTTTCCAAATTTTCCAATAAACATGATAGTAGACAAGTCTAGAAAACCATTTAAAAAACGATCCATCCCAAACTTTGAATGGCCATATTTCCTGGCTTGATGTTGTACTATTTTTTCGCCTATATTATTAAATCCAGCCCATTTGGCGATCACTGGAATATACCGATGCATCTCTCCGTAAACCTCAATACTTTTTATGACATTTTTCCGGTAGGCCTTTAATCCACAATTCATATCATGTAGTTTCACGCCACTCATCCAACCAGTAATCCCATTATATAATTTAGAGGGTAAATTTTTTGTCAAGGTATTGTCGTATCTCTTTTTCTTCCACCCAGAAACTAGATCGTACCCATCATCTTTGATCATTTTATAGAGGCCCAAAATTTCTTCAGGGCTATCCTGGAGATCTGCATCCATCGTAATCACTACATCCCCATCGCAGACATGAAAAGCGGTATGTAAGGCTGCAGACTTTCCGTAATTCCTGCGAAATCGAATGCCTTTAACGAATGAAAATTTAGTATGCATTTTTTGGATATTCTCCCAGGTTCGGTCCGTGCTGCCGTCATCTACAAAGTAGATATTGTATTTTAAAGAGCTGGAATTCAGGGTTTTTTCAATCCATAATACTAACTCCTCTATGGATTCCTCCTCATTAAATGCCGGTAAAATGATTGAAATATCCATACAGGTTAAACGTAAAAACTGGTGGAAAGATACAGGTTTCTAAAATTCTATAATAATTTAATTACTAGATTGAAATACATTACATTATATGTTAATTTAAATCTTTATATTAAATAATTTATTAATATGTTTTAATGGTAAGTATGGTTAGAATCAAGCTGCGATTTCCTTAGCCTTGGATAAATATTTAGAAAGCCTCCCAAACTAATCCAATTTATGACTCAATTCAATAAAACCCTTTTGAAATACACAAAATTATAAATATCCAGATTACCCTTCTAAATAGTATGTTATGTTCGTTAAAACACTCCTTATATCCCTGATTGGTTTAGGAATTCTAACTTCTCAAAATTTGGTAAATAGAGCGAATGGTTACCATTCAAAACAAAATACCATCTTCAAAGTGCCAGACTCCACAGTGAAATTAGACAAGGATTTAGAAATTCCTGTAAAATTATCTGTGCTAGATGAAAATGGAAATCATGATAAATGCCAATTAAACATTTCGACATTGGATTATCAAGTTAAGATTACAATGATCAACTTAGATAATAAAGCCATTGAAAAATTTACCACCCAATCATTTAGAAATAATAGTTTAGAGCAAGAATTTTTTTCAAATTGTTCGAATACCGTGCTAATTGAAAAATTTTATCCTTCTCTGAGTTATTCGTTCAAATTTGCTAAATATGACAGCGCTAAGAATGGCATAGATATATTAGACTTAATATACATCCAAAAACATATTCTTGGTATTAGACCATTGGATCAGGCCAACCTATTTGCGGCAGATGTAAATAATAGTAGCAGTATTTCAGCGGTTGATATATCCGAAATGACTAAGGTAATACTTGGTCTCCTGAATGAATTTAGAAATAAAACCAATTGGTATTTTACCGAAGTGTCTAAATTCAAAATAAATGAATTCTTTCCTTGCGAAGATAGTTGTGAATTTATAGCTATAAAAATTGGAGATATAAATCGCGATGCACTCACTCGCTGTGATGAAAAAAAAAATCAAGCCTGAAGTTTGTTTACACTTTTTTACACCTGAACTGAACTTAGAAGAAGGCAATTTCTATGATATTCCCGTGTTTGCAAAAAATTATAAAGAAATATTAGGATTTCGATTTACGCTGGAGTATGATTCCTCAAAATTTAACATTTTTGGAATACAAAACCGCGCATTTCCCATTGAGAATTATGATCATATTAATGGAGCTCAACATTTGATGAAACTAAGTATACTGCATATATCTGCTACAGAACTTACTTTTGGTCCTGAGGAAAGATTATTCACTATTCACATACAAATGAAAGAGGATCTCAATTCCAAAGATTTGTTCAAAGTAAATAATTATCCCACTTATAGCATTGCCTATGATTCATCAGAAACCCCAATGGATATTTGTTTCGAATCAATTACTACTAGCCAGGAAAATCTTAAAAAAGACCAACCTATCTCTCTGTATCCTAACCCAGTGAACCATCGACTTTTTATTGAAAATAATACTTCGAGCCCATTGAATCGAGTCCAAATATTCAATCAATATGGGCAACTAGTATATTTTAAGTATTTAGGAAATTTTCAAAAAATTTATGAAATCAACGTGGAAGAAATTCTCTCTCCAGGGGTGTATTATATCAAATATTTTATGAATAATAAAGAAAGCGTTACAAAATTCATCAAAGACTAGTACTTAAAGCCTAAATGTATTTGATGGAGGGTTAGGTTGATTTCACCTAATCTTGCTGTGTATCAAATAGTTTTGACAAAATTTTAACACTCCAAACCTAACTTTTAAGCCTATTTTTACGTCTTAGAGTTAAAAAAATGAAAGTCCATATCCTTTATCTAATAATTGTAAGCTCCATTGGTTTGAGCTCCTGCAGTGCCCAATTTGGAGATCTCCTCAATAAAGCTAAGAAAGAATTAAAGCTTGAAGAATTGAGTACGGCAGATGTTGCAGCAGGACTGAAAGAAGCCTTATCAAAGGGCACCAGTAAAGGAGCCGATCAATTGTCAATCAAAGATGGCTTTTATAGAAGCATTTATAAAATCGTCCTTCCTGATGAAGCTAAAGCTGTCTGTGATAAATTGAAATTTATACCAGGATTCGATAGAATAGAAGAAACGGTCCTCGAAAAAATCAATCGCGCAGCAGAAGATGCCGCAATCAAAGCTAAACCAATCTTTTTGAGTGCTATTCGTCAAATGACTTTTCAGGATGCATGGAATATTCTAACCGGAGCAGAAAATGCCGCTACTTTATATTTAATCAAAACTACCCGTGAGGCCCTGTATGATGAATTTGATCCAGTGATAACTGAAAGCTTAAATAAATTTGGTGCACTTGATTATTGGGCTTCCGCTGTAAATAAATACAACAAAATTCCCCTCGTGAAACCTACAAATCCTGATTTAGCTGATCATGTAAACAACAAAGCCCTGGATGGTCTTTTCAAAATGATAGAGAATGAAGAAAAAGAAATCAGGAATAATATTGCCTCGCGTACCACAGACCTTTTAAGAAGAGTATTTTCACGACAAGACAAAAAGTAATTGAATCTGTCATCTAGTTAATGTTCCGAATACAATACTTGTATTCGCTTCTGCAAAAACTTATTGATTCAAGTCGTAATTAAGGCAAAATTAAAATTGGCCTCAAGTCATTGATTTACTTCAAGTATTCATTTACTTTTACTAAAGTTTAATTGTACAAAGGTGATACTCTCTTCAAAATGGTTTTTAACATTATTTGCTTGGGGCGCTAAAGGAATGGCTATTTGGCCATTTATTATAATAAGATCTCAAGCCTTATCAAATGATCGTGTCCTAATCAATCATGAAAAAATACACCTGAGACAACAGATTGAACTCTTGTTAGTGTTTTTTTATATCATTTATTTTTTAGAGTATGTAACCTATCGAATAAAGGGGTTGAATTCGTTGGATTCGTATTGTCGGATAAGTTTTGAAAGAGAGGCTTATGAACATGAAAACGATATGAATTATTTAAAACAAAGAAATCATTGGGTCTTCTTAAAATATTACAAATTAAAATAATCCTTCCCTTTATAATCTCATTCACTAAAATGACAACCTACACATAGATCACATTTTGTGATTCTACCTTTATGACTGAATTATAATATTTCTAATACTTCGCTGATTTAAAACCGTTCTTGTTTTTAAATTTATAATACATCAACCATCTTAATATGGACTATTTACCTCACACTTAAATTTGTTAGCATCGCTAATGTGTGCTAAACTAAAAAGTCCCGGTTTATTAGACCAGGACTTCTGTTTTTCGTTTTGAAATAGGTTTATATACGAGTACATCTTTTTGCTAAAGGAAATAGCCGGCTGAAGGCGTCAACCGGCTATTATAATCCCATGAACATATCCAAACTAGCTTACTTTATAATCTCTCATGAAAATAACGTCTTTTGTAGGTTCAGGTCAATTTGTTAATAGAAGCTGTACAAACTTGGCACAGCTTCCTATTAACAAATTATAATCCCATGAACATATCCGAATTTACGGTCGCCGATACGTTTACCGGCATTTTGATTGTATTTCTTCCCTTTGTTAAACAATCACGATACAATGATCGGATGATTTGAATGCCTATACAAGTACAAAAAAAGCCTTGTGTTATATATAAATATTTTACATATAAAATATACACAATTCATAAATAATTAATTATCAAGTTAATAATGAAATTTTAATTATAAATATATCTACACATGTTCTTAAAAAGATTTATTTTTCCTTTGGCCACAGCAAAAAAAAATAGAAAAAACTATTAGAAAGGGCTAAAAATATCTGGATTCTGGAGGTAAGAGGTGTCAATAATGGTTTTTAAAAACTCAAGAACCTGGTTTTTTTGCTTCTCATTCAATTTGAGTTTTGCTACGTTCGGATCTAGGTTGGGGGCAAAATGGACCGTTGACGTATAGTGGGTCATAACGTCTTCTAGTGTATTGAACCGGCCGTCATGCATATAGGGTGCTGTAAGATGTATATTGATTAAAGTACTTGCCTTGAACTTACCATTATCTGATAAAAGTCCAGTTACAGCGCCTCTGCCCTTATCTTTAAAATCTTCCAGTGTAGTTACTTTCTCCAACCCATTATTGAAAAAATCACTGGCCGCGAACATTGGTGGAGCATGGCAATGCCCGCATTGAGCGTCCGGAAGGGCAGGATCTAGATTAAGAAACATATCCATACCTTCCTGTTGGTCGATATTAAAAAATACTTCGCCCCTGGTCTGGCGAGCGTATAAACTATTCCCTCCCGTCAAGAGGATTCTTTCAAACTGAGATATTGCCTTTACCGCCAGTTCCTTTGTAATATCCGTTTTCTTTGAAATGCCAAATGCTTTTCTGAATAATTCAGGGTATTTGGCATGTCTTTTCAACTTTATTTCAACATTCGACCAGGTTTCGTGTAGTTCGACCGGATTTGTTACGGGTTCCAATGCTTGTTTTTCAAGGGTACTAGCCCGCCCATCCCAAAATAGCCCTTTATTAAAATAGGCCACATTAAGTAAAGACATTGAACTTCTGGTACCTTCCATGCCTAAAACTCCTTTACTGAGGGCAGTGCCATCTGTAAACGCTTTGTCAGGGGAATGACAACTGGCGCAAGCCAACGTACTGTCAGAAGATAAAATGGGATCGTAAAAAAGATGCCTTCCTAATTGTACTCCATCATAGGTCATTGGATTTTCTGGTTCTACAGCCAGACTCGGAAATCCATTAGGAATTTGTAAATTATAGTCTCTGGGTGAATAACTAATACCAGTCAAATCATCCAGACCGGTATCCGGAGGATCATCTGTACAATTGATGATTAAAAGTGAACATATTATAAGGCATATTAAAATGCCATTTATTCTCATGCCTAGAAAATTTTGAAGGCTTTTTTATATTGATCCATAAAACTGCGCATGAAATCTTTGCCTTCATGAATGATAGGATTCGAATAAATATCCATTCCCTGCCCATCCTTCTCAAATATAACCTTATGATCCAATGTTATTTGTATACTGGTCGTCTCATCTTGAGCTATACTAAAGGTTTTATTCATGTCAATTGTTCTCATAGCCTCATCAAATCCACTATGAAACGCAAATAATTCATCATTTTGTTGGTTATGGATCCTCCCTTCAGTTTTAGAAAAAATATAACTATTCCATCCAGACCAATAATGCGTGGCATCAGCCAGAATATGGCTGCTTGTATAATCAGAAGGATTTTTTGAATTGTAACTATCGGACAATCCTACATTATATTTTATTGCTTTGTAATCCCCTACACCAATATTTTGAAAAATTAATTTTACACCTTCAGCAGCCTTAATTTCGTCAGTTTGCTTTTCGTGTATGGCCACAAATTCAACATCAGCTACAGGTATAATTCTTCCGTCTGCGGTAATTAATTTTATTTCGTTGAGGAAAAACTCCGATTTAGTAAAATTGATGGTTGAACCATCAAAATAAGTATAGTCTTTATAAAAAACTAATGGTTGATCCGCATAGGTTCCTTTTAAAACTATCTCCAGCGTACCCGTAGAATCTTCTGATTTACTACAATTCCAAAGTCCCAAGCAAAGGAGCAGCCCAAATAAAATCGTAACCTTCATATAGTCTTTTGTGATTAAACGTTTAAAAATGACTAGTCGTTTCATATTTATCTAAAAATCTCTGCGCTACAAGTTCTTGGCATCAAATTTTAGCTGTTGCTCATAATCCTTAAGTAGCTGCTTAGTCAATTGTTTAACCTGAAATGAAAACTCTTTGTCCAATATCCAATGGTAGTAATTCCGGTCTTCATAAACCGTTTTGGCTACCGATCGTCCTATGTATTTACCAAAATTAAAAACGATCTCGCCTGCTTCATTATATCTGAATTTTTGAGTGGCATCAGGAGTTTTCAAATCATTGGTAAAATCATGGAGAGCCTGAATATCATTTTTTATTGGTGATGGTAATAATTCACCGTCTTCATTCAAATAGTCTGATTCCTTATATTTTTTGATTTGACCTAATAAAACCTGGACCGTTGCTTTAATATCTTCAAGTGCATCGTGTGCATTCTCAATGTCCTTTTCACAATAAAATTGATACGCAGCTTTCAAGGTGCGCGGTTCCATTTTATAAAAAATCCGTTGTACGTCCACCAACCTTCTTTTATCTATATCCAAAAAGAGGCCATAACGGGCTAATTCTTCCATTAAAATAGGGATATCAAATCGGTTGGAATTGTAACCTGCCAGATCGGCCTCGCCAATGAAATCAAAAATTTGTTTGGCTACCATCTGAAATGTGGGTTTATTGGCCAGGATAGCAGGAGTAATTCCATGGACTCGCAATGCTTCCTCTGATATAGGGATGCCAGGATTTATCAACAACATGAGCTCTTTGGACTCTCCACCATCTTTAAGGTATTTGATCATGGCAATCTGAATGATCCTATCCCGGATTACGTGCAATCCAGTCGTTTCGACATCAAAGAAAACGATGTCTCGGTCTAAGTTAAATTCAATCAAATCCTATGGTTTATGGTTTAAAGATTTTAGCATCCAATGAGTAATTTCCAGGGCCAGTTAAATACAGTATATAAAATCCGGTGAGATACAGGAGAGCTACTTCTTTTACTTTTAAAGGATCATCAGCAAGTACAATAAAAGCAGCAACAGCCATAGTCAGAATTAAAGGTATGGCTGCAAATCTGGTCAACAATCCCAGTATTATTAAAATGGAGCATAAAAATTCGGCAAAAACCGCACTAAATAATGTCAATTCAGTGCCAATGCCAATTGGATTTCCAAATTCTAAATTTCCTTCCAATACATTACTCAATTTTGGAATACCATGACTCAACATCAAGCCTCCAAAAACTAATCGAAGGACTAATAGAGAAAAATCAATTCGAAGGCCATAGGTATTGGGATATAACCACTCTTTAATTTTCATAATTTTTATTTTATTAAAATGTCTGGATATAATAATGTGTTAATTAGACTTTCTTGTTAGAGGTTCACTTATCAAAGATAAACGCTCTGTCATTATTAAAAGGTATCAATACCTATCAGTCCTTTCATTTATAAAGGCCTATCGGCTCAATTTCTGATCACCTTAGCATTAAATTAAAGCGATTTTTTGCTGGGACTTGATGGACAAAAGAAATCATTTACCTTTGCGTTAAGGGTGTTTAGCTCAGTTGGTTCAGAGCGCCGCCTTGACAGGGCGGAGGTCAGCAGTTCGAGCCTGCTAACACCCACAATACATCGTTTACAGAAAAGGGATAGAATATAAAATAGGTTCTTAGATATCTCTTTTTAATTCTATTTCAGCTTTTGGACCAATTAATATAGGCACTATTTCTTCTTCAACATTGGACATTTCCAACCCGAAATCTTCATAAGCAGGTAGGCTAAATTTTTTGATCATCCGATAACTGCGCACCACCCATCGCTCAAAGCCACTTAACTCAGAATCAGCTGAAACCCTGGTATGCAGCAAGATAAATTTAAAATCTGCGGGTAAATTGTGCTTTCGCAGTGAAGGATAAGGACTGCGGGTATCCACTTCTCCACTTTTCACCATTTGTTCGACAATTTCACGGAACATCGCATTGACCCTATGTTCCACCTTAAATCCAAACCTTAGATGAATAAAGAAGATTTCTCTGGGTACTATTGTGTCGACGCTATAACCCTTGGAATAAGGCTCATCCACAATTTGAACATGCACAAACCAATATACATCTGCTCGCTTTGGCCGCTTCCGAAAAATAGAGTACATAATATTGGAATCAATATACCTTCGATCATCAGAAATCGCTAAATAAACTAAATGACTAGCTTCTTTTGCAATAGTCTGGTCATCATTTAGGTCTTTAATTATAGGTATATAGTCTTTCAATTGAGTAAACTGGGTATGCTTCTCCCGAATCTTTTGAGCAGAATAAAGTATAAAAACCATGGTGCCTAATACCATCGCTATTAAAAAAGTAAACCATCCCCCATGAGTGAATTTGGCCAAATTAGAAATCAAAAACGTAGTTTCGATACATACTAAAATGATGGTCATCAAAAAAGGAATAATAAAATTATGATATCGTATTCTATAAAAAAAGCCTAGTAGCAAGGAAGTCATAATCATATCCACAATGATGGCCAGTCCATATGCCGCTTCCATATTTGTAGACCTTTTAAAAATTAATACCACCACAATGCATCCAAGCATTAAAAACCAATTTATTCCAGGAATGTAAATTTGACCTTTCATATTTGTAGGGAAATTTACCTTCATCCTGAACCATAAATGCAATTTCATGGCTTCATTCACTAAAGTAAAAACTCCGGAAATCAATGCTTGGCTGGCAATTATCGTCGCGACACTGGCTATAGCGATTCCAATGGGTAAAAACCATTTGGGCATAAGAGAATAAAATATTCTTACACCTTCTCCCAATGCTTGTCCGTTAAAATTAGAAACTACCCAGGCGGATTGCCCAAAGTAACTGAGCAATAAAGCAACAATCACAAAACTCCAGCTCACCCGAATATTCCCTTTTCCACAATGACCCAAATCTGAATATAGGGCTTCTCCTCCTGTAGTGCAGAGAAAAACAGCTCCCAAGAGCCAAAAGCCACTTGGATAATGTGTTAATAATTTAATGGCGTATTGAGGATTTAAAGCTTGTAAAATTTCCGGATGTTGTAATATTTGGATTAACCCTAAACCACCTATCATAGTAAACCAAACGAACATTATAGGTCCAAAGGCTTTCCCCACCATTTGTGTGCCAACTTGTTGAAACGAAAACAGGCCAATTATAATGCTAATAACTATCGGAACCGTAGGAATATTAGCATTGGGAAATAACACTTCAAGTCCCTCAATTGCAGAAGAAATAGATATAGGTGGCGTTATAAAACCATCGGCAATAAGTGTCGCACAACCTATAATCGCGGGATAAATTACAAAGGATGTCTTATACCTGCGCACCTGAGCATATAGAGCAAATATCCCACCTTCTCCTTTGTTATCTGCATTTAAAGCTAGAACGATATATTTAAAGGTGGTCACAATCATTAAGGTCCAGAATACACAGGAAACTCCGCCATAAATCAATTCAGCCGAAACGGTTCTATCCCCGACTATTGCTTGCATAACATATAAAGGAGATGTCCCAATGTCTCCAAAAATGATTCCCAATGTAATGAGTACACCTGCTGGACTTAGCTTATGTGCTGTTGAAGAGGACATGCTTTAAATTTCAGGATGTAAATGTATATAATTGACTATAATATTTAGGCAATAATAAGGCTAGTCTTAAAATATATGGGTGTGGTTGGATCTAAAACATCAAGCTGAACTTCGATAAGACCATTACTTTATGAATGCTTTCTCGAGCAATTCATGTAATTGTTGATCATGCGTTTTCTTAAATCCAACAGCTGTAGAAGCACTCGCAGGACGAGTAATAAACTGCAGCTCACCAAAAGACCAAGTAGTTCTAATAAAGGAAGATGCTCCCATATTTTCAGGTTCTTCTTGCACCCAAAATATAGGTACATTATTGTATTGACTCAGAATTTTTTTCAACTGCACTTCAGGGAAGGGATACAATTGTTCGATTCTCAAAATAGCCGTTTCCAATGCAGAAATGTCGTCTCTTTTCTTAATCAAGTCATAGTATATTTGGCCACTGCACAAGATAACTTTCTTAACTTTTTTAGGGTCAGTTACCACATCTTCAATTACTTCAATAAAATGTTTAGTAATAGTAAAATCGTCTAGTGGAGATACACATTTTGGATGGCGTAATAAAGATTTAGGAGACATAACTACCAAGGGTTTTCTAAATTTCCATTCCACCTGTCTTCGCATCAAATGAAAAAAGTTAGCTGGTGTAGTAACATTAGTAATGATCATATTATATTCTGCGCACGCTTGTAAAAATCGTTCCAGTCTGGCAGAAGAATGTTCAGGTCCTTGGCCGTCATATCCATGAGGCAATAACACTACCAACCCACTCATGCGATTCCATTTGTTTTCAGCCGAGGCAATAAATTGATCAAAAACTACCTGCGCACCGTTGGCAAAATCACCAAACTGCGCCTCCCAAATGACCAACTGTTCAGGTGACACTAGAGAATATCCGTATTCAAAACCTAATACTGCAAACTCAGACAATAAAGAATTGTATATAAAAAATGTTCCTTGATTTTTTGAGATAGTTGATAAACGATTATATTCTTGATTATTCTCCTCATCATATAAGATAGCATGCCTGTGAGAGAATGTGCCGCGCTTCACGTCTTGCCCGCTCATACGTACATTTTTACCATCCGCTAGAATACTTGCATAGGATAATAATTCTGCAAGAGACCAATCTAATTTATTTTGATCGACAAGATCTTTCCATGATTTTAATAATCGGTTCACCTTTGGCAATGCGTGAAATTCTTTTGGAGCCGTTAATAATGCCGTAAGCATTTGCTTCATTTTCTTAGGTTCAATTCCTGTGTTTGGACTTGAAACAAAATCATTTGGCGCTGCTTTCTTTTTTAAATTCCTCCAAGCGAGTTCTGGTTTTTGATAGGTATAGGGAAGTGGTTTTTGCTTCACCATATCTAGTCGTTCTTGGAGAATATTCCAAAAACTTTGTTCCAGTTCTAATGCAATTTTTGTCTCTACGTCACCACGCTCTGTTAATATTTTAAAATAAATCTCTCTAACATTAGGGTGTTTACTAATGATTTCATACATGGCTGGTTGTGTAAATTTTGGATCATCACCTTCGTTATGTCCATGTCTCCGATAACAAACCATGTCAATAAATACATCAGAATTGAATTCCTGTCTATATTCAAGTGCCAACTCAACTGCAAAAACTACTGCTTCGGGATCATCACCGTTGACATGAAAAACGGGGGCCTGAACTACCGCGGCGACTCCAGTGGAATAAGTAGATGAACGTGCGTCATCGAAATCAGTAGTAAATCCTATCTGGTTATTAATTACAAAATGTATCGTCCCACCTGTATAATAGCCTTCTAAAGCAGACATTTGTAAGATCTCAAAAACCACTCCCTGACCAGCCAGCGCGGCATCACCATGGATGAGTATTGGAAGAATTTTATCATAATCCGATTGATATAAAATATCCGCTTTCGCCCTAGCCATTCCTTCTACGATAGAATCTATAGCCTCCAGGTGTGAAGGATTTGGGGCTAATTTAATTTGAAGTATTTTGCCACTTTGCGTTTGCACCTGAGATGAAAAACCCAAATGATATTTTACATCACCGGAACCAAAACTTAAATCTGGAATGGCATTCCCTTCAAACTCATTAAAAATTTGCTCGTACGTTTTTCCAATGATATTGGCCAACACATTTAACCGACCTCTGTGTGCCATACCAATAATAACTTCCTCTACCGACCAGTTAACGGCTAATTCCAAAATAGCATCCAGAGCGGCAATAGTACTTTCTCCACCTTCCAACGAAAATCTTTTTTGGCCAACGTATTTTGTATGTAAAAACTTTTCAAAAATTACAGCGCCATTTAGTCTATCAAAGATTCTTTTCTTTTTTTCCATGGATAATCCATAATCAGATCTTAAGGGACGTCCTTCGATTTTATTAAGCAACCAATTGCGCCTATCATGATCTTCTATATGTGCAAATTCAAACCCGATATGACCGCAATATATCTGATGGAGTTTCTGTAAAATATCATCAAGCGAAGCTTGATCCAATCCAAGTATTTTAGACACCTGAAATTTCTGTAGAAGGTCTTCCGAATTTAAACCAAAGTCATTTATATCCAGATAAGGTTTTCGATCCTTTCTTTTACGAATTGGATTGGTCTCCGATAATAAATGCCCTCTATGTCGATATGCTTCTATAAGCTGGAGAACCGCAAATTCTTTTGGATTACTTCCGTCATCATCCATGTCTTTTTTGGATTCTCCATTAGAATGTTTGCCCAAGTTAAACCCTTGAAAAAAAGTTTGCCATCCTTCTTCCAAACTTTCAGGATTTTTTTGATATTCCAGGTATAAGTTTTCTATATAGGAAGGATGTGCATTATATAAGAATGAAAGATCTTTCATGCGTGATTCAAATTAAAGTGCAAAGATAGAATTATAGCAGCAGGGCTGGATTTCTATTTGAAAATGGTTAACTATTTTCTATAATGATTAACCCAAAATGGGTAGTAAAGTTTTATATTCATAGATATTGTCGTACTTGCTTAAAGTTGTTATATGGGACGACTTATAACTACTATTCATGCTGTTCAAAGCACCACAATTCGCTCTAATAAAGTTGAGAACTCAATTTCATGATGTAGTTGAATATTGATTTAAACAGAAATACGTTTAGATGGTGATTCTTACCTATTTTAGTTGCTATAGAAGACTTTCAGATATTGTCCTATGTATCAAAATAAAAAAAACCGGTTACAATGAACCGGTTCCTTTTAATTTGTTTTTAAATTTTAACTCCAAGCACAAATCACTCCGCCCATTAACGCCATGCAAAGAGTCCAATAACCTGCATTAATGGCAAAATATTTAAAACTTTTTCGTTCATAAAGGGCATTTAGTCCAAGAATGGGAACTGCAAACATAAATCCTGCTAGAATACCATGAAAGAAGCCATGCTTAAATGTCCTAAAAGTACTTCCGTATTTGTTCAGAAAACCCATAATAGCATTATTTGCTTCTGATCCTGCTGTTTGAACATTAGGTTCATTAGCCAACAAAGACCATAAATGGTGTTGATGAATCACTACAAAAGTCAATCCGAATGCTAAAAATAAACTCAACAACAAGGAAACACCCATCATAATTAACATGTTGGAGTTTTTTGCTTTTTCTTCGGTCATACCTGTCTCAGCCATCCAGCTTTTACCGAATAACATGGGACCATACCATAAGAAACCAATAGCTGTGGGAATGAGCGCGGAAGCCGCAATAACTAAAAAATTAATTTGCATAATAAATAAATTAAAGGTTTAAAGTTTCATTTGAACAGTAAATTTATAGTTTTAATCGACAATTTTCAGCTATATTTCTATTATTCAGTTAATGACTTGAATATCCATCAACTTTTGGAATACCCGCACGTTTACAATCTATTTATCAGATTATATGCGTTTTATGTTTTTTCTTTTTGTACTCATTTTTATAGCATTTCTTGATTTTTACGTATTTCAAGGTGTTAAGATTCTTACTTCAGGAATTTTAATACCTAACTATCGAACTTGGATTCATGCGGCTTTTTGGATCATCAATTGGGGAGTACTTTTACTCCTTATTATTGGTATGATGAACTATCAAAAAACGCATAGTTTTCCGATGTACGCTAAGTGGTCAATGAATTTCTTCCTTACTTTTTTAGTGAGTAAATTAGTTTTTATATTATTTATTTTTTCTGAAGATGTATTTCGATTGGGCTCGGGTGTTTTGCAAAATTTATTTTCAGATTCTAATCGTAACGCACATTTCTTACCGAGCCGAAGGGCGTTTTTTAGTCAGTTAGGAATAGCGGTTGCGGCAATTCCATTTGTCGCTTTTGTATACGGCATGACAAAAGGTAAATACAATTTTAAATTACATAAGCAAATCTTATATTTTAGAGATCTCCCAGAGTCTTTTGATGGTTATATTATCACCCAAACATCGGATATTCATTCTGGTAGTTTTGATGAATTGGACGGCGTACAAAAGGGTGTGGACATGGCTATGTCTCATGAGTCTGATCTATATGTTTTTACTGGAGACCTGGTCAATAACCTGGCATCAGAAATCGAACCTTATATTGATATGTTTAGTAAAATAACCGCCAATGATGGTAAATATGCTGTAATGGGAAATCATGATTATGGTGATTATATCCGATGGTCAAGTTTAGATGAAAAAACTAACAACCTGAATCAATTGGCATTAAACCATCAAAAAATGGGTCAAAAATTATTGAGGGACCAACATATAAAGATTGAAAAAAATGGAGAGTCAATATATTTGTTGGGTGTTGAAAATTGGGGTGTCGGATTCGGGGAGCGTGGTAACTTAGGAAAAGCCTTGGAGAATGTGCCTAAAGATGCTTTTAAAATTTTATTGTCGCATGATCCTTCTCACTGGGAAAAAGAAGTCAAAAACAATCCAACACCTATTCAATTGACCCTTTCGGGTCATACGCACGGAGCACAAATGGGCATTGAGATTCCGGGCTTTAAATGGAGTCCAGTAAAATATCGCTATCCACATTGGGCTGGTCTAAAAGAAGAAAATGGACGAAATTTATATATCAATAGAGGTTTTGGGTTTCTTGCCTTTGCAGGTCGGGTTGGAATTTGGCCTGAAATCACGGTAATAAAATTAAGGAGGCAAGTATAACTTAACTGCTAAAGATTTAGGTACGTTATTCAGGAATCCTTAACTTTGCACACTTTTAGCCGAGATATGGTTAAAACTAATTGGAAGGTTGCAAGAGCGGTTTAATTGGCACGCCTGGAAAGTGTGTGTACGCCAAAAGTGTACCCAGGGTTCGAATCCCTGACCTTCCGCCAACAACCTTACATTAGGTATTGACTTTAAAATGTGTTAATTCAAATTCTTAACACACCTAAATCCAACCCCTAAAAATTGTTGCTTCTGTGAGAAGTTTTCGGAATTATGAATTCTTGAATTCAAATCAGTTTTATAAACAAGTCCTGCACCTAAATTCCAAGAAGGATGAATTTTATATTGGTAAAAAATTTCACCTCTAGCTTGTACTCCGACAATATTCTTCTTAAATGATTCTAAAGATTTATAGGGTTCTAGCTGGGAAGGTGTCGGTGCATTTCCGTCGTGATATTGGAACAATGACATGGATGGGCCTAAATCAATAGTCACACTATTTTTAGTTCCCCAATTATGTTTGATCCCCATTAATATTGGAATGGCCATTTCGAAATATGAATTATAAATAATATCGCGATGATTTATTTTAACATTAGATTCAATATCACCAATATTCGTTCGTATACTACCATCCAAATACTTTTCAATGGATGTCGTTTGGTTCACTAGCGTCCTTTTTTCGGCTGTTTGATAATTATAAATTACTTCGGTAGTCAACATGGATACTTGCAGTCCTGATTGCAATCTATACTTGCCACATAATTTCCTACCAATTAAAAAGTCTACACTGTAGCCATCCACTGCTTTTTCCAGCTGCTCTCTCTGTTGTATACTTTCTTTGTATTCTGTTTGACTTGCACTCAAATTAAAAAAAGATGGTCCATACATAACAGAAGCAGAAATCCAAAAAGGAATCCTTTTTGGAATGACTTTATTTTCTTTCTTGGAAATATTGGAAATGAAAATGTTTTGGTCAGTCACTTGTCGTGAATACAAACTTACTAAAGGATTTGGAATAATAAAACTAAGTGGTTGTACCAAAGTATGTGCGAATATGTCTGAATTTTCTTCTTTTTGAACTTGCGTCAATGGTAATAAATCCTGTGCTAAAGTTGATTCAATCGTTGATAATTCTTTTTTAGAATTTTTTCTTCTAAGAATTTCGGAAACGGTTGTTGCTTTGTTTGATTTAGAGTGAATAACTTTTTTAACATTAGAAGATTTAGTATTGAATCCTGCTTCCGCTGCAAGTTTAACTTCTTCGTTCTGCATGTTTGCGTTTGAATTCTCAACGTCATTTTTAAGAGATTTGCTATCAAGTGTGCGTACTTGCTCTGCTGCAATTGTAGGATTGGACTCCATATTCAATCTTTGAATCTCATTCTCTGTTTTAGTTTGCTGATTGAATATAAACAAAGCACTTCCCATTATTCCTATGACGAATACTCCAAAAAACAATATAAGCCACCAACGACGGCGTTCTTTTTTCCTTGCTGCCATCAATCTGGAATGCAACGCATTCCACTTATTATCCAAATCGAGTGGATAATCATTATTCTCTATATCGCCCCAACTAATGGGATTCATTTGATTCTCGCTCATAATACATATCTTGATTTGAATGCAATAAACTTCGAAGGTATCTTTTTGCTTTTGTTAATTGAGACCTCGAGGTTCCTTCTGAAATTTTTAAATGACTCGCAATTTGTTTATGCGACCAACCATCTAAAACATATAAACTAAACACTTCTTTATATCCTTTGGGCAATTCGCTCATGGCTCTGTTAATTAAATCCGGCGACACTTCCATGTATTCAGTTTCCTCCTCTATCATATCCGGTAAGGATTCCACAGGCAATGAATAAATTTTATTTTTATTTGCTCTTATAATTTGAAGCATGGTATTGACGCTAACTCGATACATCCAGGCATCGAACTTTCCTTTACTTTCCTGATACTTATGAATTTGCCCATAAATTCTTATAAAACTTTCTTGCATCATATCATCTGCTTCCTGAATATCATGTGTATATTTTCTAGCTAATGCATGAAGTTTTTTTGCATATAAATAGAAAAGCTCTCGCTCAGATTTGAGTTCCCTATTCTTACATCCTAATATGATTTCTTGTAAATTCAAAACTGCCCCGTTGTTTTGAAATTCTTGTTTTTTTAATTTATCATAGATTGAATTCTAATAACTCCTGGAGATTTTTGACTTTGTCCAACGATCGCTATTTCACAAGCTCGTAAAGAAAAAACTACAGCTTCCCCTTTATTTTTTCCTAAAACAAGTGGACTAAGCTCTGCACATTCCACCCCTTCAATTATGAAGGAAGTAATAATAGATCCGCCCGTTCGAGAAAATTCCAATTTATAGTCAGAATTATTAATTTTAATTAATATAAGTTTGTATCGCACTATATCAGTAATATTGAAGGCATCTACGGACTCAAAAATTAGCGTTTGTCTCCCTTGCATAATGGTATCCCGTACGGTACAATTATTGATGGTATGCGTCTTATCCTTCATTTGAAAACTCAAAAGAGATTCATTTATTTTTTGTGAACAGGCAAACATAGAATCTGTACTAATATTTTCTTTGCTCAAAAAATAATATTTATTATAGACTTCCTGGTTTCTTTCATCAATCGGAATCACCTCTAATAAATTTGAAGTACAAATATTCACTTGACTCTCAAACCGTCCACTCCCATTCAAGCGCACGATTTGACTTGTTCTTTTATCTTTATTATTTATAATGACATATCCGTTTTTCACAGGAGCTTTATTGCAATCATACACGGCTCCACGAATAAACGCTATTTTTTCCGATAGGACATTTAGTACTCCCAGGTCTGTAACATTATGAATAATCCCTAGGGGCTTATTATAAACGTTCAAACCACATTCAATATTTAATAACAACCTGTATTCATGCCCCTTAATTAAATATGTTGAGAAATGTCCATTTCCATCCGTACTCATAGGAATGGTTATTCCTAAACTTTCATCTGAAATCAGTAATTCAGATCGGTATTGATTATTGTTTAATTTGATAGAACCTTTTAATTCCACCACTCCTTCCAACAATCCTGTAGCCAAAATTCCATGATGATCAGATATAAAAGTATAGGTAGCATTTTCAGTTTGGGCTAAGGAATCTTTAACCCACAATGCAGAATTCTCATCCAAATGCCAGGTATGAATAATTGAAGGCATTTTTCTAATTAAGCTACTAGGGACTGGCAACTTAATCTTCACAGGCTTACTCCAACGTAGATTCCTATTTTGCCTATCTCGCAAAACAATTTGGATCATGCCAAAACTACTTATACTCTTCAATTCAGTTGATTCTGTTCTACTCAGCATGTTCGATGGTATCGAAAGGTATGATTCAGGATCAGTTGGATCAATGTATCTCACATAAACTTGAACATCATCAACTATAGAATTATTGTTGAAATCTGACACGGCGGATGCAGGTATTTCTATAAATCCTCCATTAGCGAATGGGACTCTGCCTCCCAAATTTCCATTAATTGTTTTTACCCCTTTCAAAGGATGCATAATCAACTTGATAAATGGACTTCCGTATTCACCGGCTTTTTCAGCATAAAATGCCGTAAAATCTGAAGGAGAGTTAGTTTTAATAACAAACCGGTCTTCACCTACTAAACCTCTATAAAAAAAGTGACCATTTACATCAGATTTTAAAGAATTTCTATCAATTTGGATAGGAAGGAACGTAATAACCTCTCTTTCGGGTGTTAAGACTTGACCGGGTATTTCTCGTTCAACATATACTTTTGGAGGTGGTGGATCAATAATCGGATCTTCATCAGTCTTATCTTTCCTACACGAAATCAGCGCAGTACATATTAGTACTAAGATTAATATTTTATTAACTCTCATTTTAAAAATCCTTGTCATTTGATAGTTACCTAATCACTTTTAAATATGCGCACAAACTAATAATGTTGCCTTAACAATAGATAAAAGTAATAAAAAAGCCATTGCAGGGCGCAATGGCTACTTCTAATTGTAAGACGGAAAACGATGCTGAACTAAATTTTTCAATTTTCAAAGGTTGAATTGATTAGTAGGTGGGTTGGAACCTATAAAATGTAACAATCAACCATTTTGATTCCAACCCTTCCCAAACTCAAAGACTTACACAATCCAACATATATAAAAACCTGATTCCTGTTACTTCATAACTAAATCAGTTAATTCTTATATTCAGAATAATTACAAACGTTGCCTGAATAAAAGTGAATTAAATAGTTAAAGAGAAAATGGACGCTGCGTTTTGGCTAGTTATAGTAGCAACTTGTTCCAACTTAATATATGTAATGTCAGCTAGTTTTTGCGCAATATGAATAAGATAGGATGATTCATTTCTTTTTCCTCGAAAGGGCACTGGGCTCAAATAAGGAGCATCGGTTTCAAGCACAACTTTATCCAATCCGATAGATTGTATGACCTCAGGCAATACACTATTTTTATAAGTCAGCACACCGCCTATCCCAAGGTACATGCCTAACTGAATGATTCGTTGTGCTTCATCCGTTGATCCGCCAAAACAATGAAACACACCTTTTATTCTACCATCTTGCATGGGTTCCAATATTTCTATGACCTTCAGCGTGGCTTCACGACTATGAATAGATACCGGAATGCCCAATTCCATTCCCCATGTAATCTGTTTTTGAAAAACATCTTCCTGAAAATTCAATGTGGATGTATCCCAATGTAAGTCAATGCCAATTTCTCCTACAGCTTGAAATGGCCGGCTATACAAAATATTTTCAACCTCCGTCAATTCGGATGTATAATTTTCTTTTACGGAACACGGATGTAGTCCCATCATGAGCTTCACGTTCTCTGGAAATTCCGACTCCATTTTAAATAATGCAGATAGGGTACTCAGATCTATATTCGGCAGTAACACTTTTGTGACACCTGCTTTTAAAGCTCGAGTCATCATCTCGGATCTGTCATCATTAAACTCATCTAAATAAAGATGAGTATGTGTGTCAACAAAAATCATTAGTATTACATTTTCTTAGACAAAGGAATCAATATTAATTTTAAATACATTACTATACAACATAATTTAGTTTCAAGAGTTTTTTGAGTTCAATTGAGAATGGCTAAAAAGCAGAAATATTATGTGGTTTGGCAAGGTCATACCCCTGGAATTTATACTGACTGGACAGACTGTTTATTGCAGGTCAAAGGCTATCAAAACGCCAAATACAAAGCGTTTGAATCCAAAGAGGATGCGGAAGATGCGTTTGCTTTAGGTGATTTTGGTACAAGCCCGAAAAAAAAGAAGTCCTCATTAACCGATTGGAGAAAATATGTTGCAGAAAGAAGTATTGCAGTTGATGCAGCTTGCAGTGGTAATCCTGGCAACATGGAATATCGTGGAGTAGATATCTATGGAGGAAATCTATTGTTTCATGTAGGTCCCTTAAAAGAAGGAACCAATAATATTGGCGAATTTTTAGCTATCGTTCATGCATTAGCATTATTGAAAAAAAACGGTGACACTAAGTCTGCTATTTTCAGCGATTCAAGAACGGCGATTAGTTGGATTAAAAGAAAAAAACCAAATACTAAATTGACGTTTACGTATAAAAATAAACCCATTCAAGATCTATTAATTCGAGCTGAATATTGGTTGAATCACAACACCTTTAAAAATCCAATTGAAAAATGGGATACTGAAAACTGGGGTGAAATTCCAGCTGATTTTGGTCGAAAATAACTAATTTAGTTTAGTGTTTTAGATTTTTTATTTCTGGCGATTTCTCTTGTTGTCACCGAATTACCTGGAATTCCGCTAATGTGTTTTTTACAGATTGGGGACCCGCAAGTACATTCAAACGATTCAGCAGTTTCATTTAATAACAATGAATAATCTAAGGTAAGTTCTTCGTTTTTATCGATATCTCTGGAAGCAATGACATTTAACCCTTCATAACATGTGTTCGCCTCACAACTATGATTTTGTGGTGCCCACTCACCAGGATCAGTATCCCAAAGTATATAAACTTCTTCACTCAACGGATAGGCGTAATGGCGATAAATTTTTTTAGCATCAGCATCCCAATGCTTCTCTACAAACTGATTGGTGATAATGGCTTGGGGTTTGCCTTCCGCCATAAAAATAATATCCCCTTTCTTTAAACTATTAACTGCATATATTCCATAGCCATTTATAGAATTTCCTTTCACTTCGAATTTCTTCTGTCTTGCCTTATATCGGGAAATTCCATCCTTTACAATTAATTTTAAAAAATTAGCAGGGCCATATCCATCAAACTTTAGAATAAAGTCTGCGGATCCTTCAAAGCCTTCCGTATAAAAAACGGAACAAGTAAAATTAATTTCTAAAAAAAACAACTCACCTTTAGAATTCATTCTAAAATCCAATCTACCGTACCCTTCGCCGCCAAAGCCCTTAAAAATTTTTTTAGCATAATTCCTTAAGGTGTTATCAAGAGCTTTATCATCTACCGCAATATTGGCATCAGGGTGAAGTTCTGATGTTTTTAATGAATAGGTTTTGTACTGAAATCCATCAGGGAAAATGTACTCAACGGGTTTAAAGACACGGACACCATCTTCCATCTCTTTATCATTAGCTACCAATACCGTGAATTCACGTCCATTTATATATTCTTCAATAAGAATTTCATCATATTCATTAAATAACAAATCCAATTTTTGTTCTAAAGACTCCTTATTATATACTAATGAAAAATTATCAATGCCGAGGCTATCTCCTGCTTTTGCAGGTTTGACAAATAATGGATAAGTTAACTTATTAATTTTTTGGTCTAATGAATCTACATCTTGAATTAATACATAAGCTGGGGTCGGTACACCTTCAATATAGGCTACATACTTCATCAACGTTTTCGGCGGATCATATAATTTAATATTGGGTCCGGTATAAGGTAAATTTAATAAATCCAAACTAAATATGACATCAATACTTGGTACTTCCCATTCGAGATACGCTTCACACAGATTTACATAAATATCATACTTTTTTTTTCTAAGGGTTTGCAGCTGTTTATAAGTAGTTAACTTATTGACCTTAATATGATCGAAATGAGCCTCCGGCCATAGTGAAGACAGGTTTCTTAATGGATCATAATGCTGATAATCTACGTTTGAAAACGAATAATCTGGTTGTAAGACACAAATTTTCATTGGATCACAGGGCTGCCACGTTGACTTTTTGGGATGGCCTCTTTATTTGTTTATGTATGAGGGTATCTACTATGATATCTTTTATTAGATCTGTAAAGCTTTCATCTGAGAATTTAAGAATAGCTCCAATAGACGTGAAATTCTCATCCTCGCTGATACCACATTGTGCGTTTACTTCTAATACATAAAGTTTCCCGGTTGATTCATCCATGCGGATATCTAATCGTCCATAACCTGTGCCGCCAACGGCCACATAGGCATCAAGGCTGATTTGGCACAAAGCCTCTTTGAGTTCTGAATTTACTGGAGCATATTGAAAGAAGAAGCCTTCATCTGGCATAGGAGGTTCTTCATAGTACGTTTCCCATAGTCGATCAAAGGATAGAAATTTCTCTGTTGAGGTTAAAGATTCATGGAAAATTCGTTCCACTGGGGCATAAAATTTTAGATTTTCCTTATTCAGGTACGATCCACATACAAAAGTAGTAAACTCACGTCCTGAAATATATTGCTCGGCTATAATTCCCTGGGCGCTTAAATTCCATCCATGATAACCTTTTCTCATTTCATGAACCCGCCGTTCTAACTCTTCATTGGATTGCACTACATTCTTAATACTGATGCCCATACTACCACCTGAAACAGCAGGTTTTAGAATAATGGAGCTTCCTAATTTATTAAATATTGCTGCACTAGTTTTTCTCTTATTGGATATGACTTCCCATATGGGGGTTGGTACTCCATGAAAGTCAAATGCTTTCTTCATAGGAATCTTGGATGTCGTAATTTCGTAAAACAGCGCATCTGCTCCCGTGTACAGTATTTGGTATCGCTCTAACTCATGAATAATGGATAGACCCGGAACTCCGTTAAGCTCATCTCCGTCGCATAAGTTTATGACAAAAGGAAGTTTCCCATTTTGACTTGACGCGATTTTATAAATAATTTCTTTATAATTATCCAATCTAATGGGTTGCCATTGCCACGTAAGTTTAAGTTCGTCAAAAACTTTTGTGTATTCTGAAATGCTTTGGTCAAAATCGTAATAGTAGTTTAAATCCGGATCTTCAGTAATTAAATGTGGTGCCAAGACCCAATACACATAATCATTCAATATGGATTTTTTTAATTTAATCATGGGCAAGACCCGCTTTCTTTAGGATGAATGAACTGAGTCGGTAATTTTTTAAAATATGCTGAGAAATTAGGGAAGCACCTTTTATTTTTTTTAGACAACGAGGGCTTCCGCATTGACAATCAAAACTTTCGGCCATTTCCCATTCTGTGGATGGGTAGAAGAAACACAGTTCATCGCCAGGTTCTATGTCTTGAATACATAGTAGGTTCCAATTATCCACATCAAAAAAAACATTGGGCTGACAACTATGATTTATACAGAGCAAATATTCCGGACTTAGGTAAATATGTTCTTCCTCATTGATTTGCACCGTAAGATAATCTGGTTTACTAACGACACCTGAATATGTGAATGGACAGATGGTATCAAACTTTCGATAGGATGTTCTGGAGATAAGACCTTTAAACTTATTATTCTGAGCTTCTCTAACCTCGAAGAAAGGGGTTTGTTGAAGAATTATTGTTTCCTTCTTAAGTACTTCAATCATTTAGATTATATAGATTTATTATGGAACTATTCATATTTTAAACAAAGATAGATTAAGATCATATTAAATGATTATTAATCTTATTTATTTTAAGTTATTGAAAATATATTTTTATAACACCGTTCGATCCATAATAATTTCTTCAATCAAGAAAAATGCTATCCTATAAATCAGCGCTAGATGTTCCGAAGGGAAAAATTGTTTATCCAATAATTGTCATTAGATCATAGACTAATGGCAATTGCTTTTGAAACTCAATACTTTTTGCCAAACCAACTAGTAAGATTTTCTCGACGGATGCCATTGTTAATCTATGGCTGTTCTCATTAAACATTTGCTTAATGACATTCTCGGTTAATTTGATATAGGATTTATTGAGCACACTAGCGTAATGGGGAACAAGTAAGGTATCGCTACTTTAAAATCCAGGTCAAAATGGAGATGCTCCTTCTAAATTTGTTATGCGCTTTGAACTTTAAGAAGTGTCAATTACTCAGCATAACTTCCAAGGCCTTAATCCCTTTTAATTAAACCTATGAGAATAAAATTCCTTAATCAACAAAATGAATGCCGTTGGAATATTGATTTTTAGAGGGGTGGTTTCTTAAATTTTAACCTTTGACCTTTAATTCTTTACTGTGCTTTAAAATCTTTGCTTCAACAGAAAATACTATCTCTTCAGCAATATTAAGATTCAGGTCACCTACGCGTTCCAATTTTCGGATGGTAGAAATCAAAGCAAGGCAAGATTCAATGTGATTAGGATTTTCTTTCATGTACTGGGCTATGATGCCTGTTGCTTCGCTATTAATTTTATCTACTTTGAAATCTAGTTCGAAGACCCTTTTGGCAAATGATGAATCTTCATTCAAATAAGCCTCTGCGTTTAATTTAGTCATTTCATATCCTATATTAAACATCTCTTGGACTCTTAGTTTCTCTAAAAGATTTTTATCATAGGGAATCTTTTGATCTCGGACAAATCGAGCAATCCCTTTAGCGTTATCGCCCAATCGTTCCAAGTGAGAATTAATCTTAAAGGTGGCAAATGCAAAACGCAGATCCATGGCCACCGGATTATACAGTGCCACAAACCTTTCGCAGTCCCTATCAATTTTTAATTCCTGTATATTTACTCTTTTTTCATAAAAAAGGACTTCTTTAGCAGCTTCTAGATCATGATTGAGAATGGCATGTATACTTTTACCCAGTTGGATTTGAACAAGCTCAAACATCTCCAGGATTTCATTTTTCAACATTTGGACCTCTCGATCTAATGGATTCATATTACTTTATTGTGAGTTAATAATTAGAATACGAAGTTATATTAAAAATAGTGTTTCCAATGAATACTATTTAAGGCTATTTTAACTCCTATCCAAATCTACCAGTAACGTAATTTTGAGTACGTTCTTTTTCAGGGTGAGTAAATATATCTTTGGTGGCACCATATTCTATGAGTTCACCCAAATAAAAAAAGGCCGTTCTATCACTCACTCTGGCAGCTTGTTGCATGTTATGGGTTACAATTACAATCGTATAGTTCTTTTTTAATTCATAAATCAGCTCTTCAATTTTTGCAGTACTTATAGGGTCCAGTGCGGAAGTTGGTTCATCCATAAGGATTACTTCAGGTTCAATAGCTAGTGCTCGAGCAATACATAAACGCTGTTGCTGTCCACCTGATATTGCCAATGCAGATTTATTCAAGTCATCTTTCACTTCGTTCCATAAGGCTGCTTGTTTCAAAGACTTTTCTACACGCAGTTCTATCTCTGCCTTATTAGTAATTCCATTAACCTTCAATCCGAATGCAATATTTTCAGCTATACTCTTTGGAAAAGGATTAGGTTTTTGAAACACCATTCCGATCTTTTTTCGAATTAATTCCACCCGCATGCTTTTATGATATAAATTAATACCATTGAAAGTCAGTTCACCTTCAACCCTGGTATCATCGATCAGATCATTCATGCGATTAAAAAGGCGAAGAAAAGTTGATTTTCCACAACCAGAAGGACCTATTAGAGAAACGACTTCATTTTCTTCAATACTCATATTGATATCCGTCAATGCTTGGAAATCTCCATAATAAAAATTCAAGCTTTTACTTTCCAGTTTTGCCATGGTGATTAAAGCTTTTTAGAATATTTGTTTCTTAATATAATGGCCAATGCATTTAAACTTAACGTAATTAAAAGTAATATAATAATACCTGCTGCGGCATTTAAATGAAATGCTTCTTGAGGCCTGGAAATCCAATTGAAAATTTGAATGGGCATAATAGTGAATTGTGAAAGCAATCCGTCAGGCAAAAAGGTTACATAAGTTAATGCCCCTATAGTAATTAGTGGTGCAGTCTCACCTATGGCACGGGAAACTGCTAAAATTACACCCGTGAGAATATTTGGAAAAGCTACGGGTATAACTTGTTGACTGATAGTTTCCCATTTAGTAGCACCCACAGCATATGAGGCTTCTCTCAATGTATAAGGCACCATTTTGATAGCTTCCCTAGTAGCAATTATAATCATGGGCATCACCAATAAACTCATGGTAAGCGACCCCGCTAATAAACTCCTTCCCAATTCAAACGTTCGAACAAATAATCCCAATCCAAGTAATCCATATACAATAGACGGCACTCCGGCAAGATTAGCAATATTCAGTTCTAATATTCTACTGAATCGATTCTTTGTACTGTATTCTTCCAAGTAAATTGCTGCTGCCACACCTATAGGTAATGCCAAGATCATAGTGAGCAATACCATCAAAATGCTTCCGACAATACCAGGAAGAATTCCAGCTTCTGCAGCTTTACGGGATGAATAACTGGTCAAAATTTGCCAATTTAATCTTCCCAAACCCTCAGAGATTACACTGAACAATAAGAAAAATAGCATAGCAACTGCTGCCAATAAAAACAACAGGGCCAATAGCCGAAAAATGATATCCTTATGTTTTCTTGGGATAATCATGAGGCTAGTTTAAAATATTTTTTTCGGATTCTGAAGCTCATCATGTTTAGAAATAGGGTAAAGACAAATAAACATGCAGCAACGGCAAAAATTGTTCGATACTCTAGCGTTCCCGCTGGTGTGTCACCCTGGCTCACTTGGACTATATAGGCGGTCATTGTAGAAATGGCATCCATCGGATTAAAAGTTATATTAGGGAATTGTCCCGCAGCAATCGCTACAATCATAGTTTCTCCAATGGCTCGCGATAACGCTAAAATTACAGAAGCAACAATTCCTGATAGAGCGGAGGGAAAAACGATGCCCAATGAGACCTCCACTTTATTAGCACCCACCGCGTAGCCTGCCTCTCTTAAAGATTTTGGAACGGCAAATAAAGCATCTTCACTTAAGGAACTCACTAAGGGTAAGATCATAAATCCCATGACAATTCCTGGAGACAATGCATTAAACCCACTTAACTGAGGAAAAAAATTCTGGAGCAGTGGTGTTAACGTGAAAAGTGCAAAATATCCATATACAATAGTTGGAATTCCAGCTAAAATTTCTAAAATTGGTTTAGTCCATTTTCTAACAGGTGCCGACGCATACTCGCTCAGGTAAATAGCAATAACTAATCCCGAAGGTACCCCAACCAACAATGCTATAAAAGAAGTCAATAAAGTACCGGACAACAATGCCCAAATACCAAAATGTTTATCCGCAAATAAAGGTGTCCATTGGCTATCTGTAAAAAAATCAATGATGGAAACTTCCTGAAAAAAATGAAAGGCTTCAATAAACAAGACATATATTATGCCTACCGTAGTTAAAATACTAATACCAGCGCAAGCCGCTAATAGCCATTCTATTCCTTTCTCTTTGATGAATTGTATATTCATGTAAATTCAGAAATTCCTTCACCAAATTATTTAAGTAGTTCAGCTATCGGAACCGTATGTGCTGCATTTTGATATATACTTCCGAATGTCTTACTTTGATATCTCATTTTTACTTTTTCATATAATACATCTTGGAGGGGCACATAACCAACTTCCTCACTTAAGAATTTTGCTTTATCAAGATAGTAGTTCACAAAAGTATCTATAGCTGGATTTGAAGACTCGCCTTTTACATATATAAAAAGAGGTCTGGAAAGTGGTGAATAGGTTCCATTTTGAACAGTTTCTATGGAAGCATTTATGGGTCCTTTCCCTCCATCTATAGAAATAGCCTTTAATTTATCTTTATTCTCTTCATAATAAGCTAATCCAAAATAAGCTAAAGCGTTTTCTGATCCGATAACTCCCTGTACTAATGTATTGTCGTCTTCTGAAGCCGTATAATCTCCTCTATGATTTCCTTTTTGACCGTTTACTGCTTCCGTAAAATAATCAAACGTACCGCTATCAGTACCAGGCCCAAATAAAGAAAGTTCTTTATTCGGAAAACCTTTCCGAATCTGACTCCATTTAGTAATTTTTCCTTGAGCTGCAGATTCAAATATCATTTTTAATTCTGCTACGGTCAAGTGATCCACCCAGGTGTTTTTTAAATTGGCTACCACAACCAATCCATCATAGGCTATTGGAAGTTCCAGGTACTTAATCCCATTAGCCAAACAGAGAGAATCTTCTTTTGCGGTTATGGGACGTGATGCATTACAAATGTCTGTTTCATTATGCGAGAACTTCTTAAATCCGCCACCTGTTCCGGAAGTGCCTATAGTAACATTAATATTTGGGTTTACTTTCCCAAATTCCTCTGCTACAGCTTCTGTTATTGGATATACGGTGCTTGAACCATCTATGGAAATATTTTTGTTAGCTTTGGGATCGGAGTTATTGCTTGTATTGTTTTTACCACCGCAAGATGCAAATAATAGTAAGCTACTCAGAAAAAATAAGATTGGTTTCATTTTTATATTTTAATATGTTTTAAAATTTATATTGAGATCGGATTGTAAGTACATTGTCTTTTTGATCATCCTTCAATGAAGTCAAATTCTGGCTGGATTCATTTTTAATTAGTTCGTAATAAAAACAAAACTTTAATTCCTTAGTCGCTGCATAATTGATGCCCAGACCTAAGGTAGAAAATTTTGCATCGACAAGATTAACAGATTTAAATTCGATACCCGGGACAACGTTTGATGGAATCTCTTCAGCCTTTATTTTAGAATTTGGGTCAAACCAATCATATTTTATAAGTACTTGCCATTTGGTTTTTAAAATGTCTTGGATTAGGTAAAAATATGCCCCATTAAAGTCTCTAATATACGTATCGTTTGATATCGCAACAAACATAGATGCAGATGAATTGATGGTTCCTGGCTGAGTGCCCATTATGTATTCAGCCCTCAAAATGGTTTGCCCCAATAAATTATAGAAGCCGTACTGCGCATCTATCCCGAAATATTCCTTTGTTAATTTTGTAGGTACTGAATTTGTATCTTGAAGTTGATATACTCTATTATTGGGCTGATTTGTAAATTCGTAGATATACTTGTTACCTGGATTTATACCACCATTATAGTAGGAAAGGCCAAATCCAAAGCTGAAATTCTTTTCTTTTAATTTAGAATATCTTAGTCTTCCCAGGAAATCTTTATACGAATCGTAATCTGAAACTGAATTTCCACTACCATTAATCAATGATACCTCCAGGCTTATTGGCTTGAATAGTTTAGATTTCAAATTTTGAAATTTTACAGAAACCCCTAAATCTCGTTCTCCCTGAAATATTACTTGAGACATACGTCCTCTTTCAGGAGATTCTCGATTTGAGGAAGAGTAATCAATTTCAAAACCAAAGGGCTTATAAAACATACCCATTCTAAGACTTAAGGATTTAGTCCAGGGCTCATTCCATGTAATCACGGCATCTTTTAATGAAACTCCTTTTTCCGTTCCATCGGTTACCATGTATAGATTAACGTCAGAATGGGTATAGGATACCCTTACTCGTCCTCTTCGGACGGTAAACCTGTTATCAACTCCAGGTGCAAAGTTACCTCCCGCGAAGGAACTCATTCCGGCAGTTTCAGCCATCTGCCATTGGGTTTGGAAATAACCACCTATTTTTAATCTTTTCAAAATATTAAATTCCTCCTTTGTTTTTTGGAAATAATAAGGAATACTATCCAAAGGCATGGATTCCTGGGCTTGTAAACTCATATAATTACATAGCATAAGCCCAGCAAATAGATACTTCATATCTTTTTACATTTAGTCCACTGCAAAAATCCAATAAGATTCCGAATTTAACCCAATTCGATTATTACGTAATTGTTAAGAATTAAAAAAGGCCAGACTTTGGATCTGGCCCTGGACTAAATAAAAAAGACAAAAGTCTCCTTTATTTTATCCTATATATTTGTAGATATAAACTACAAATTTATATGCAATAATCAATAAGACTGGACCTAGGTATGTTATGAATATATTAATAAATTGTAAAAACTATTCTGTTAATCGTGTAAAAAACGAATTAGGAATTTTTGAATATGGGCATCAAATGAGGTTCGGATTGTGCTCGGACTACTTTACGACCAGTGCTTTCGTCAAATAACTCTAAATTGGAAAATTTTTCACTTTCTATCTTGTCGAGGTCATTATTATACTTGTATATTTTCCACTCATTAAACTCCATTTCCAAGGCGCTTAAATTCTCTATCCAATCGCCACTATTCATATAGATGACTTTTTTTCCATCCCTTTCGACGCTTCGTATGATCGGCTCATGTATATGGCCGCAAACCACATAATCCATAGATTTATCAAATGCGTGTTCAATGGCAATTTGCTCAAAATCATTAATAAACTTTACGGCTCTTTTAACCCTGCTTTTTACGTGATGGGAAAAAGACATCCTGGCTTTTCCAAATTTTAATAAAATATGATTGACTATCCTATTGATTCGAATCAACAAATCATAACTTTTTCCACCTAACTTAGCTATCCAAGGAGAGAACATAACACTAGCATCAAAAACATCCCCATGGAATATCCAATAATTTTTACCATTAAGTTGAATCAATAATTAATCTCTCAAACTAATATTCCCGGTATTAAAATCTGAATACTTTCTCATGTGATCATCATGGTTCCCAGTAATATAAAAAACCTTGGTCCCTTTTGAAGCTAACTTAAGAATTTGTTGAATGACCTTAATATGATCCTTGGGAAAATATTGCTTTTTGAATTGCCACATATCAATAAAGTCACCATTGATTATTAATATTTCGGGCATTATACTCTGAAGGTATGTATGCATTTCTTCGGCATGACAACCAAAGGTCCCTAAATGAACATCTGAGATAATTACGGCTTTGAGTGAGCGTCGCATGTTTAGTTTTGGTGAAGCTACTAATTATTACTTTCCTATATATTATAATAATATTATATATATGTTAATAAATAAAGCGGTATTATCATATGATAATACCGCTTTACTAAAAACTGATATTTTGAATATCAATGTTGTTATTATCGAATAATAATAATTTTTTCAGTTTTAACTCCAGATCCAATTTCAAATTGAATGAAATAAAATCCATTTTCTAATTGATCAGTAGAAAATTCATTAGAATACTTGCCTGGAGATACTATATCACTCATTAATAATTTTACAGACGATCCATTTAAATCCATCAAGCGGATATTTACATCGCTTGTTTTTTCAATAGTCATGTCGATGGTAACTATATTATTAACCAAAGTTGGTCTCACGATGATCTCCGAAGCAAACTCCTTAATATTATAGGTTCCTACATTGCAATCAGTGTTAGGCCCTGCAGCATATACTGACCATGGACATGTCCAATCTGAAGTTCCGTTAAAAGCTCCTGCATAAGTAACTTTATCAAAAAATGAACCGCTCAATCGTGGAGATGTAAATGCACCACCATGTAAAGCAGGAGAATTAAATCTTGGAGATGCGTTTGGATCAGCTAAATTAAATGGGTTTTGTAAATTAAGATCCGATGAATTTGGATATGTCTTATTATTAAATGCAGAAGTATTAAACCAACTTACTACATTAAACGCAGCATTTGTAGTCTTTAATAATTCAGTTTGACCAGCTACATAGGTATTTTTAATTTCTAATTGACCGTTTTGTGCTTTTGCAATTGTTGAATCTCCGTCAATTAATACACCCACAGGATATGCTCCTATAAGTACTGTATTAAAAATTCCTGGCTCTGAATTTCTTCTAAGATGTGCCGCTCTTCTGTAATCTGCAGCTGGAGTACTACCAGGTCCTACTATCGTTACATTACTAAACGTAGGCTTGGTTTTAGGCGTATTTCCAGAACCTGTTGCGTCATTATCTATTTCAAATCCATTGGAACCACTTACGTCAGCCACCAGAGGATCTCTAACAGACAGCGCATATTGTATATTTCCTTGATAACCAAAGTCAGTATCAAAATCATCATCTAGTGCCCGGTAGGCAATTAGATATTTAGCATCAACCGTTCCACCAAACCATTCAAATGCATCGTCACCTGAATAAGACACTTGAACGTGATCAATTTTTGTTCCTCTTCCTACTCCACCCATGGTCAATCCATTTATTTCATTGTTAGGTTGGAAAGCTATACCAGGATATTCAATACGAACATATGATAACACACCACTATTGTCATTCGCATCTGTTCCTCCGTATCGTCCATCTCCGTTTGCATTCTCAACACCACCTTCAATAATACCTTCTCCTGGAACACCATTTGTAACTGCATTAGTAGGTGCTTTCCCTAATATGATAATTCCTCCCCAATCACCATAGGTGGGATTGGATTCATTGCTCGTAAAAACAATCGGTTGATCAGCTGTGCCTTCTGCAGTGATTTTTCCACTTCTGGTGACAATTAAAGCTCCCTTACTTGCTTTGTCTCCCTTTATGGTTGTCCCTGGTTCAATGGTCAACGTTGCACCATCTTCGACATATACAAAGCCTTGTAATAAGTAGGTGTTATTTTTTGTCCAGGTGGTGTTTGTGGTTATTTCGCCACTAACGGTGATGGTTTGAGCTTGCATAATTGCGCAGAAACAAACCAAAATAAGTGTGTACAATTTTTTCATTTATAATTTTTTTTTACAAACACAAAGTTAGCTCTAACCAATGAGGCTAATTTTAATAGGCAATTAAGTCTGTATTAAGTAAATGTTATCTATATATTAAGTCTACACAATTTTAAATTTTTTGTAAACTTATTTTGTTGAAGTAAAATAAAAAAGGATGACAAAATATTTGTCACCCTAAAAATATCTAATAAATCTGCATCAGCATTTCACCAAATAAAAAACTAATTAATCTGAATTATTAAGTTTAATTTGATTAATAGATAAGTTATTTTAATTTTCTTGATCGCATCTAAAATTTCCAACCAAATGATACACTTACCGTTGTTCCGTTGTTCATTAGTTGCATGATTTGATCAGCATCATCATTGTATTGGTGATTTTTATCAATATCTTGATAAAAAGTAAAATCTTGCATAAGAATATCGCTGACATTTAACTTTATTTCACCGTCCTTTGATATCTTTTTACTGATTTGAAAATCCAATAAGTTTCTGTGTTTTTCATAAACATCTGCATACCCAACAGTTCCAACTTGTGCAATCCGATCAGCAATGATATTATATACCAATGTACTGGAAAGGCCTATTTCTGGAATGGAATAACTAGCTCCTGCATTAACTATGTATGGCGATTGGCCTTGAAGCGCACGAGATTCATCGTAAGCACTTACATTGGATAAATCTAAATCAGATTTTATAAAAGCAACATTGGTAAAAACCACCAAGTCCGTTAACGATTCAGTTATAAATCCAAAATGTTTTCTGCATTCTATCTCAATCCCAAAATTTTGAGAGCTAGGAATATTTTGATAAGAAAAAGTACGAGTTCCAGCTCCTAAACTGCTAAATGTAAATTCAATTGGATTAATGAATTTTTTATAGAATGCACTAATACTAAACAATTGATTTTGTCCAGGATACATTTCATATCGGATATCTGCATTGTAAATATTTCCTGCAACCAAGCCAGGCGAGCCAATTATTCCAGCATTTAAGTAAAAATCATAAAATGCAAAAGGGGCAATTTCTCTGAATTCCGGTCTGGTTAATGTTTTGGATAATGAGAACCGAAGTTGATGTATTTCATTTAGTTGAAATGTAGTATTTAGAGATGGTAAAAACTCAGGGGTGATCTGATCTATATCTATAGGTGTTCCAGTATAATCTATCGATTGTAATTTTTGGCGATAACTTTCATATCGAATTCCCCAACTTAACTTAAGTCTTTTTCCAATCTTTTGGTCAAATAAAAAGAAAGCCGATGGTAATACAGAACCCGCATAATATTGATCGCTTGGATTGGTGATTTCATCCATAATAAATCCTGTATTATTAATGTTTGCGACATCAAATATTTGATCTTGTGGTTTCTCTAATAAGGATTGATTGAACGTAGCCAGATTCGCTCTAACATATCCTAATACCCTTGCATCAAAGTTTCGTTCCTTTTGTAAATAGGATACACCCACTTTGAAACTTTGCTTCTGAGAAAACAATGTAAATGGGAGTGATACGTCTGCATTAAAATGATAAGCATCCTCATTCAAATCTGAGTAAAATCTTCCGCTTCTATATGGATCTGCTGAGCCAAAAGGAACAAATGCTCTGAAATTTTCAGTTTCCTCAGCATCAAAATTCTTAGAATAAAACATTCTTCGCAACGAAGGAACATTTCTGATAGAAGAATTATATCCTCCAGACCAATGGAATTTAAATAATCCATCAGAAATAGAATGGTCACCAGACAATTGAGTAGTTAAAAGATGATTCTCTGTAAATTCAATGGCCGTTGCTTTAATATATCGAACTTGTTCAAAATCTGAACCATCGCGCTCATTGACGATATTATCTGTATTAGTAGAATAGCAAGCTTGTAATCCAATTTTATGATTGGTACCTAATTTTATACCTGTATTTATCAAAGCACCCCATAAAATATTATTCTTAAACTGCTTATCATTATATTCGTAAAGCGTTTCAGCTGTAGCATAATCAAATCTCTTAGCATTTTGTAAACGATTTGAATTGTTGTAAGATATCGCGAAAGTGGTTCCCATATGTACATTTTCTGAAATGGTATTCACGATTCCAGAAGAAAGTTGAAAGCCTAAATTCGGTCTAGCACTTTCTTTCGTCGAAAATCCCCAATCATTTGCAAATAATTTGGATGGCTCGTATTTATTTTCTTTAGATAATCGTTGAAAAGTTTCAGTATCTGGAAAAGACTTGGATAAAGACCTTGATCCATTATCATATCCTAGCCAGTCTGTTTTACTATTTTGACTGGTTAGGTAAGGTTTAAATGAAGTCGATGTGTTATAGGCTGTTGAAATATTGAGCTGTAAATAATTTTCTTCAGGTATATCCTTTGTCTTAATTAAAATCGCCCCTCCCGCAAATTCTCCGGGAAGATCTGCATTGGCCGTTTTTAAAATGACCAACTGATCTATCAGATTGGAAGGAAATATATCAAACGAAAAAGCCTTACGATCTGGTTCAGTGCTGCTAAGAAGCGTCCCATTTAACATAGCCATGTTGTATCGATCGTTCAATCCTCTAATTACCGCGAATTTGTTGTCTTGAATACTAGCACCAGATACTCTTCGGATGACATCACTTGTAGTGCGATCTGGAGACCTTCTGATAGTTTCCGCACTGATTCCATCAGAAATGGTCGTGCTGTTCTTTTGAAGCACAGTTAAAGCTGACATACTCTCCCTTTTCGCAACGGCTGTGACTACAATTTCAGATAAAGCGGTAGTAGCTTCTTCAATTACTATATCCACTAAGCTTACCTCACCTGATTGGACCATAATCTCTTCAACTGATTTTTCGGTGTATCCGATGTAGGATATTTTTATGGTATGCTTGCCTGGGGCAACGCCTCTTATTATATATTGACCATCGAAGTCCGTGACGGTACCTAGATTTCCGTCATCTAATATTACGGTGGCACTTATAATACTCTCGGCAGAATTTTTATCAATAATTTTTCCGCTAATGCTCCCATTCTGAGCAGAAAGGGATGTAATTAAACAAAAACTAATATATACGAAAGGCAGGAAATAATAATATTTCATTAGATACAGATTATGTCGCAAAGGTCCATAACCTGTATTACCCCAATGTTAAGCCAAGATGATTATAATGTTAAATTAGGAAATGTAACCAATAAGAATTGAGCGGTTTATTCTAAATTTTGATAAAAGAAAAATAATTCTGCGTTTGATTTCTCTTAAGAATGCCTGTATAAAAACCTGATTTTAATTGGCTTATATCAATTTGATTGTTGGTTGTATGGATTAAGCATTGTCCATCAAGATTGTTGATGGAAACGGACATCTCTATATTGTCTGGCGTTACTATGAAAAGATAATGGTTACTCGGATTTGGGTGCACCAAAACTTCAGCGGGTATAAAATCATTAGCTGTACTTGACGATGTATAATCAAAAGCAAAATTACCTGGACTTACACTGGCATCAAACGTAGCTATTTTATCATAGCTCGAATTATATATATGTACCTTTCCAAAACTAAAATAATCAGTTTCAGCCGCAAAAAGCAATTTAGATCGAGGGTCATAGGTCATTCCATAAAACGAAGTTTTAAAATCTTTTAACCTTTCAGCAGTTCCTTGAGCTATCACATAATGTCCAACCTCGGTCTTACCCGACTCTTGATACAAGATTTCATTTTCTACCAAAATGGATGTACCACATAACGAGTTCACACCTGGCAGATTTAATGTCTGCTTAACTTCTACATCTGAAATTTGAATTCGTGAGATAGAACTTCCCGTGTAATCTTTATTATTAAGTGTAAAAAGGTCGCCTGAACTAATCATTAAGTTTTCAGGATTTTTACCGTCTTTACCTAAATCGATGGTGTGCTCCAGCTGTAAAGTTTTCAAGTTTATTTGTACTATTTTTCCAACTTCTTCTCCAAAAACAAATCCATTGTTAACGCCAATAAACGCATGATCCCCTGAGGTAATTATACTTTCACAAGTATATGGTAATTCACCTTCCGTTATTTCAAATACTTTCTGAAATGTATTTACATCAAATAGTTGAATATATGCATCCAACTTCTTATTGTATTCCCCTCTGGTAATAATGATATAATCATTCCAAAAATAAAATTTGCGTATTCCTTCAATATCTAATGTTCGTTTTCTTGTGAGTGTAGTTAAATCAAATTCTATTAATTCCCGATCTGCAGCAACCCAAAACGATTTATCCTTAATTTGAATATCAGAAGCAAAACGGGCTCCTGGTATTTCAAATAATGTTGTATATTTTCCTGAAGTTGGCTGGTAGGAACCTATCGAAACCGGCACTTCGATTTGACCGCTTGTAAAATTCAAATAACCCTCATTTAAGACCAATACCTGTTTAGGTAATTGTTGACTAAAGAGGGTCAAAATCATCGAAGCGATGACAAATGGAAATATAATAAGTGCTTTCATGATTCTATTTTTTAACAAATATATATAGGATCGAGTTATTGTTATTTTTATAAACCAACTAAAACTCAAAAGACCAGATTGCTCCAGTCTTTTAGGCGGTTTATTTTAGTCAATAAATCTGGTATGGTAACTATTTATTTATGGAACCATTGAAATAAGATTCGATGACTTTCCAATCCCATTCAGAGACATCTCTACCTAGTTTTAAACCAGCGATATTATCAGACTGAATATGATACCCTCCCATAACCCTTGAGATTCCAGCCATCTCTGCTGTTGTTGAAAAAGTAGACAGTTCTAAAATGACTTCATCACCCGGAGTTTCCGTTAAAATGCCTGGCTTTCTTTTTTCCACTTCTCCAAAGCGATCACTACCGGTAAATAACTCCAGCATTTTTGAGCAAGCGCCACTTACACAACTATGCCCAGAAACGTAACCTGGAAAAGGAGGCGTCACAAAGCTGGAAGGGCTATATGGATGCCAATTTTCAGCTTTCAACTTCACTTTTCCTTTATCGGGACCACCCCAGCCCTCCACTTCCTGGCCAGCATAGTAATGACGTACCAACGTCCATGGCCTGGATGAATCGTAATATTTTTTTGATTCCCATGCAGCTATAAATGCATCAAATGCCACATTCCCAACAGCAAAAAACAATTTGATGTCTTTTTCCAAATCATAATTATCTCTCACTGATACATTTGAGCAAATTTCAACCAGTGACCAGATTGGCCAGTTGATCGTGGACCATCTCGCATAAATTCTACAATAGCTCTTTGGTTGGGTGTTAAATTCGCATTGTAATGCATCACCTCATCTACCTCTTTTTTTAATTGCTCAGATCCATAGATTGGTGGCGGACCTGGCCGAAATTGGCTCGCACTTTTTAAACCAAATGGCTTCACGCGATAAAAATGGGGGGTAAGATAGCTGACGACATAACTCTTTCCTTGGGTATCCAGAAATGGGATTTCTTGCCAACGATCCGGGTCACAAATCTTATCAATTGCATTGGCAGGTCTGTAACAGGTATAATCAGAATATGGTTTTCCGTTGCATCCTAATTCATTTCCTAACTGGTTAGCTCCATCGTTATGACGCATTTCAATTATGGATCTGGCAACCCTGTTTCCCACACCTTGTGCTGTAGTTAGATTACGGGTTTTATCTTTTGGGTCATAACCCATACGGATCATTTGTTCATTTAAATACTTAGTATCCTCAGGATAAATATCCATTAGAATTCCGTACACAGCATAACTGATTGCTTTTTTCCTGTTGGCTGAAGTCCTTTCTGCTACTGGTCTTCTCAAACTTGATGGTAAAGAAGTCGCTACGGCTTTAGAATCATACATAGCCCAAGCATCGTACATTGCTGACACTGCCATAGCCATTGATCTGGATAAAATGGGGGGTCTAGCTCCATACCGATCTACGTCGTTCGCCGAGGTCTCTTGTATAATATCTAACCATTCATAGGCTAATGATTTTTTGTATGGTGAAGTTGGTTGGTTGGATGCCTTCATTTGAGTAAAAGCTACACCGTAAAAACTCACAAAAAATAAGATAAAACGTAAGTTCTTATATAAGTAAAACGTCTGCATTATATGTACTTAATTAAATAGTAAAATATAAATTAATTTATAGTATTTCAATATTCTTTAAAGAGCGAAAATTACAATGTAACACCTAATGATCACCGCAAATGTTAAAATTAAATATGGACAATAACAATAGATAACATGATCAAAACCAAGGAATAAAATAGTAATCCCTTTTAATTAGTCCCACATCTGGAATCCTATTTCTTATATCAATTTCACCAAATTATTTGCTGCTTCCAGCATCTAATTTTGGCACTTTTCCTAACCTTTTAAAATCATCTCGAAATTAATAACCTATTGAAATTATAAGGAGGGCTTTTAAACTTTAAACCAAAAAAAACGAAGCTATAACCTACTTTTTAATAACCCTTATTATGACAAAACCAATGATTACTCAATTATTGTACGAAACTTGCAAGGTACCCAACTTGCATTGGTTATAGCTTCAATTTATCTCATGAAAAGTATTCTCTTATTGAATACGCAATAAAGTTAATGGTATCTGAACCACAAGTCTGCTCCAAATTCATTAACACGGGTGTATTATTGACCAAATGCCTATATTACTTGATTAAAAAAAGTAACTTAGTCATTTACTGTTCTAATTTCGCATAAAATTCGAAGGCTTATGTCCTATAAATGCTTAATTGTTGATGATGATCCTATGATATGTGATTTACTCCAACATTTTGCATCTAAAACCCCACAAATTGAATACTGCATTTCGGCATCCAATGGGACTGATGCTTTGAAAATGTTATCTGCGGAGCAAATCTCCTTGATCTTTCTGGATTTTAATTTACCAGATATGAAAGGTCAGGTTTTATTGGAATTAAAACAGGACCTCGTGCCAGTTATTATGGTCACTTCACATGAAGAATTTGCTGCACAATCATATGAATATGAAGATGTCATAGATTTTTTAGTCAAACCAATCTCATTTGATCGTTTTACAAAGGCAATTCAACGATTAGATCAGAAAATAATAAAGCCTGTCCAAAAAAGCCAGGAATCAATTTTTATTAAAGATGGATCAAAATTAGTTCGCGTTAATTTTAATGAAATCCTATACCTAAAGTCGGAAGAAAATTATGTTTCCTTTGTGACTCCAGAAAACTCCATTCTTAGTTTAATGCCACTCAAAGAAGTTGAAAGTAAACTACCCAAATATTTTCAAAGAGTGCACAGATCATATATTGTCAATCTAAATAAAATAGATTTTTTAACCTTTGAAGAAATCGTCATTAAAAAGCACCATATTCCAATTGGACAAAAATATAAAAAAGAACTTCTAGACCGTATTGAAGGATTATAATCCTTGTTGATTTAAAACCATGAATTGACTTTTGAAATAATGTTTGAATAAATTTAGCAAATAGTCCAATTCTTCAATTTCGGCATCCTGCATTTGATCCTTACTAAGGTTTTCGTGAATTTGATTTAATCGTTCCATGGTCTTATACATATGGAATCGCTTTAAGGTATTTACCATTTTATGTAAGACAGATTCAAATTGTTCTGACTTTTTAATTCGCATGGCGAGAAGAATTCGATCGGACATATCATTCCATTCGATCATCAGAAGTTTAAGCGCGGGTATAAGTTTTTCTACCTGATAATCATAATCTTCAAAAATACTAGACATATTGGGCAATTCCCAATCATTAAGTCGAATCAGTTCATAGATTTCATTCTCCAAATTAGTTGCAGTAACGGGTTTTTGTAAAATCAAATCAAAAAAATGCTTGCTTTGAATCATTATATCAGCAATATTGTGTGTGCCTGTAATGAGTATTTTGAGACATCCCTCGTTTAGCCTACTGGTTAATTGGTCTATTTTCTTATAGAATAATTCATCATTGATGTGATAATCCGCAATTAATAGATCAAATGTTACTTTGGCTTCTAAATTGGATAACGTTTCTAAACTATCGACACTTTTAAGCAACTTAACTTTATTATTAAATAGATAGTCATACATCATTAAAACCTGTTGATCATCATCTATACATAATAAATTTAAATTAGACATGTTTGGCGGATTTCTTTGGGAAGGCTTTTCTTTTAATGAAACGTCTACCTTTTTAAAATCAATTTGAAATGAAAATGTAGACCCCTGCTGTAATTTTGATTGAATATTTAATTTTGAATTAAATAATTTCAATAATTGAACTACAATAGGCAAACCTAAGCCAGCACCTTGAATACGGGTGTTCATATCCAGCTCCTCGCTTGTGTTAAATCGCTCCACAATTTTTTGTATATTACTTTCTTCTATACCCATTCCCGTATCTATTACCATAAAATGGAGCTCAATCTCATGGGCATTCTGTCTGACTAAATCTATACTCAAACTCACTCTTCCACCTTGCTTTGTAAATTTAATGGCATTGGATATCAAATTGCTTAGAATTTGATTTAGCCTCAAACTATCAGATAAAATATGAAGACTCTTAATTTCCTGAGGGTAAACAAATTCGAGCTGTATTTTCTTGGTCAACGTGTCATAACGATAACTTTTTATCACTTCTTCACAAAGTTCAAACAACATAACATGTTCTTCCTTTAAGATTATTTTTCCTTCTCGCAATTTAGAGAAATCGAGCACATCGTTTACCAAACTTAGTAAGTTGTTACTACTAAATTTTAATGTTTTTATTATAGGTAATTGCTCCTCCTTTGGTTGACTTCGCTCCAATATATCTGTCATACCTAAAATAGTATGTAAAGGATTTCTCATTTCATGACTCATGTTTTCCAAAAATTCTTCTTTCGCTATATTCGCCTGTATGGCTTCTTCCTTAGCCTCTGCTAAATTTTTTAGGTTATTCTGAATAGTAAATTTCATCTGGTTAAAGGTTTTTGCTAAAATGCCAATTTCATCATTGCGATCCACTAATATTTCATTAGTATTTAGGTCTTCAGGTAGGCTACCCATTGACTCCGTGATTAGTTGCAACCCTTTAACTTGCCTTCTCATCCAAATAAAAGCAAAAAACAGAAATACTAAAATAATCAGTACTGTAATCAAGATACTTTTTCCCCGCCATTCTTCAATTGGAAACAGTATCTTCTCTTCAGAACTGGTTACCATTGTATACAACTTATAATTTTTTCTAGGATACTCTAAATCCCGAATTATAAAATATTGATCGCCATATAAACCCGGATAACTTTTCGACTGCAAAAGATTTGAGTCTAATACAGTGAGATTGAGTTTGAAGTCATCTTCAAAACCTGCTTTTACCTGATATTCAAAACCAAAACTTCTGGACGAATCTGGATGCACCAAATAATATCCGGCATTGTCTATGACATATAAATTAAAACCAGGACCTGCTAATTTTCTCAGATCTGCAAAGACATTTTTAAGGTCCGCATTTATTACTAGTATACCAAACAATGTATTATTTGCATACAACGGGCAAGCCGCTCGTAAAGTTGGCATCTCAGGTTTACTTATTTGGCCATACTCTTTGTTAAGGTCTATTACAGAAAAATAAATCGAATCTTTTGGCAGTTGGATACTTTCTTTAAAATAATTTGTACTGCCTTTTTCTTGAAGATCCTTTTCAGAAAAAATATAGGCCATACCATCTTTTCTATCGGTACGAATTAATTCTTTTCCATTATTTTCAATGCCAATAAATCGAATTTGACCATAAGCCTCTCTACTTGAAATTAGCGAGTGAAACTCTTTTGCCATTTTAGACTTTAGCTCAGCTTTGAGATGCAAATTTTCTTCGAGCACGAAATCTTCTAAGAAAGGACTATGAACTAAAAACTCAATATCATGTCTTACCTGATCCAAAAAGGTTTTAAATTTAAGATCAACCACTTCACTTGAGTGATTTAATTGTTCTCTGGAATAGGCTATGATGATCTTAGAACTAATAAAATACATTGAAGCAGCAATCAACAGAGAGGATATTCCTATAAGTATAAAATAAAATAAGGAATTTTTTAAGGCAAGCGAAATGAATTTTTTCTCCATTTATATTTAGCTTATGCTCATAATTTATTCTATAAAATTCGCTGATTGAAGTTTTTATTTTACTAAAACTATTTCCCCATTGTTCGAACCGGATATTTAGCTTCATGAATACCCTTTCTTATTTTGTCTAATTTCCTTTTGAGCAATTGCTTTCTTAAAGGATCAATTCTCTCAATAAATAAAACACCATCAATATGATCATATTCATGTTGAATGACTCGGGCATTCATATCATCGTAGGATATTTCTTGCCAGTTAAATTGTTCATCTTGAAATCGAATCGTAAGCTCTTCATGACGTTCGACTTCAGCATGTATATTTGGTATACTCAGACATCCTTCTTCAAACGGCCACTCCAATCCAGTTTCTTTCAGTATGGTAGGATTGATGAACACTTGTTTGATTCCAGTAGATTCATTTTTTTCTTCTGAATAAGCCGTCGTATCTATCACAAATAATCGGATGGATAAACCAACTTGCGGCGCCGCTAGTCCGACACCTTTGGCAAAATACATAGTTTCCCACATATTGCTAATTAAACCCTCCAAATCTGGATAGTCTGAATTAATATCTACCGCTCTTTTTTTTAAAACAGGATGACCATATAGGTAGATGGGTAGTATCATACAAACTGAATTAGTTTGGCATTAGAATGGTTAATTATTGAACTCAAATGCATATAGCTATAAATAATAATTGATCAGCCAATGTTCATATATGTCCTAGATACTGTTGTAAAATTACTACGGCACTCATTTTATCTATTAGTGCCTTGTCACGCCGGTCTTTCCGTTTAGCGCCACTTATTAGAATAATTTCCTTGGCTTTTTTAGAACTAAAGTGTTCGTCTACTAAGACAACATCTAATCCTACATATGTCTGTTCCATTTTATTTTTAAGTATTACGACATCTTTACTCAAATAAGTATCATTTCCGTCTAAATGGGTCGGGTAACCCAAAACAATCTTAACAACAAATTCCCTTTTAATATATTCTGATAAAAATTCATCAAGCAGTGATGTTTCTACGGTATCAATCCCATTTACGATGAGTTGTAAAGGATCAGTAGCCGCAATACCACATCGCTTTTTACCATAATCAATACACAAAATTCTTCCTGTCGGCATAATTTGTCACAAAAATACAAAAGCCCAGGTATTAATCTGCGCTTCCTAAATATTCATTTGAGCCAAGTTTTAATTGAATGCTGTGTTCGTTGATATGCTGAGTTGCATCTATTTCAATTACGGTGAGAATCCATATAATTTATTTTATGGCTATATAAAAAGCTCCATAGCTTAATTTGATACATACTTAGATTCTACTAAAAAAAAAGACCCCCTTCGACCATTGCCGAAGGAGGGTCCCATCCCAAAAACAGTAAACTCTTTAGAACAAAACGAATTTAGCCTTATTGGATAACAACCATTCTCCTCGTAGTGGTATATCCTTCTGTATCCAGCTGATAAAAGAGGACACCGGTAACACCAAGCTGAGAGTTTTTGATCGTGATACTGTTATATCCCTTAGCAGCATTGAGGTCAGTTTTGAAAACAATTTTGCTATTGAGATCGTAGACAGACAGTGTGGCGTGATTTGCTTTAGGCATTTCAAATCCAATCACTGTTTGATCAGAGAACGGGTTAGGTTGATTTTGATATAAGACTGGTACTGCATCCGCAACAATACCGGTTTGAGTTCTGAAACTCAGTTGAACATCCATTTCTTCTAAATTGGCATTGTACGCCTCTGCAGAAGTTATAGCGGAATTAATATGTACGTAGTTTGATATTTGACCTTTCGAAAGAGCTTTGAATTTGAGTGTAAATACATTTTCGTTTTCATTAATAACAATGGCATCATTGTTATTCCAACTAAATGTTAAGAATCCATCTTGAATTCTTGAGGTACCTATGTGTTCATCTTGTATGTTACTCGCACCTCCATTTACTCCAACAAATTCAAGCACTCGAGGATCAAATTTTAATGTGAACTGATAGCCAGCTATAGTCGATTTAGCCATTACCTGTACAGGAACGATAACTTCATCCTGGGCGTTGAAACTTAATTCATTGGTTAATAATTCCAGGATAGTTCTGTTTCTACTGCCTGACTTGTTAAAATTTGAAGCGACTACACTGCCATTTAAGTCTCCTATTTTTATTCCTTTAAAGTTTGCAATCATATCACTGATAAAAGGATTGATAACATACGTTCTTGGATAGGTTTCTTTTAATACATCATCATCAGGACTTAAGAATTGATAATTCGCATCAACAAACACCCATGAAGTATTTTTTTCAAACTTTGTAATAATTCCCAATATCAATTTTCTCAATTCACTGATGTCAGTAGACGTAATCGTTTTACTTGCATTAATGTCAGCTGCAATTCTCTTGTATGGTGTATCAAATTCTTCAATACCCAAAATATGTCGCTGAATTCTTACGATATCTGCAGTAGTAACTCCATTCAGTGGATTATCATTTCGGGAAGGAATCACTTCATATTGACTAGTGCTGGAGAATGGCATATTTATGAAGGCATACTTACCATTTCCTGGCGTAACAAATTTTGAAAGACCGCTTCCTTTTAGTTCTACTTCCGCACTTATAATACCTTGTTTATCATCTGTGGCAATCAAGCCTGATATACGTCCACCAATGATATTACCGCTGCACGCATTATTATTATCCTGGATATCGATAAAAGTGATACAGAATGATTGCTTACCAGTAATAACATCTGTAACCCATATCTCCACATTTTCCTGTCTTGGAGGACAAGTGAATGTTCTGAAATGGTCGCTAGAGTCACTGGAGAAGCTGAACACTACTGGGTGGCCGCATGCACCAGTACTTCCGTGATCCAAATCACTGGCCCATACAGTTATCATGGCAGTATCAATTATACCATCATTGTTTAGATCCATAGGCATTAAATCTATGGCAACGCCATTCAAACAATATGGGGTTGGTGCTTTACAATTCACTATAGTAAATCCACGCTCTACAGCTGTTTTATTTCCGCATCTGTCTTCGAATACATATTTGATTCTGTGAACGCCTAATTTATATCTTCCAGTAGCATTGATTACATTTCCAATGCCGTTTCGAATAATATCAAAGTCTCCATCTGAATCAAGGTCAATCAAATATTCCCAGAATAACTCTGAAGCTGGTGTACAGTCATCAATACCAATCGCGGTTAATGTGGCTAATCCGGAAGTACAGCTGTCAAAAGTACAGAAGGTAGTATCTTGAGTTGGATTTGTGGTTACCACTGGCTTGACTACATTATGAACCTTGATAACTTGAGTGAATTCTACCGTATGGAAATAAAATCCAAATACCGGACTGTACAATCTTTGACACCAGTCGATTGCTTTCCACTTTCGAAGGATTTTAAAGCATGCATCTGATCCGTTGACAAATCTGAATGTGTGATCTTCCCATGAGAAGCCTAACAAATCACATTTATCTTCATTAATAGCGCGCGGTCTGCCTAAGGTCTCTGGGGTTAATCCACTTGCACTTAAACAACCAAATAGTGTGGTATCATTTGGCCAAATTATGTCATTGTCTAAGTCAAATGGATGCCAGTTGAAAATAGTGATTACTTGACGACATGTGTCAACTCCATTTGCATCTCTCACTTCCCAAAATCTCTCAATGGTTCCTACATTACACTGGGTACGGTTATCCACAAACCAAGTGGTTACGGTTAGATCACAATTGTCATGAGCAAATCCGTCGTGGAAATTGATGATCGTATCTCTAGTCCAATCAAATCCCCGATATCGTATAGTTCTTTTCTTATTAAAGAACGCAGAGTCTGTTTGAACAACTCCAAACACGCTCAAATCATTGATATCAAAATGGAAATCACAGGATACTGTTAAATCTTTTGGGGCATGACAGACAGGTTTTAATTTATCCTGGACTTCAATCTCCACCATACATTCGTTTATATTTCCACTTTTATCCACTACTCTGAATACAATCATGATGGTATTCCCAACATCTTCACAACAGAATTCTACATAAGGACGGAAACTATCAACCAATAAATCGTTATCACAAGGGCCATCAAACATTCTCCTCACTAAAAATTCTTTGATATGGCAATCATCGTAGCTGCCATCATCAAATGTTTTTGCATACACGTGAGCACGTCCATCAATGGATAGTGATACTACAGTAGTTCTATCACACACAGCAACGGGTGCTGTTTTATCTAACACTGTAACAATAATAAAACAACTGTCAACATTGTAACATTTATCATAAGCGCGATACCAGATTACATTTTCACCAACAGGTAAGGTAACTGTACCACCGTTTTTGTTTAATAATATTCCACCAGGATAAACGACATCTACTCGGATAGTACTTAAACAACTATCGAATACAATAGCAGGTGGTAAGGTCACGGTAGCTTCACATCTATATCCACCATCCGTGGTAACTTGAAAATTGTAACCACAATGAACAAATGGCGCTTCTCTATCTGCAATTTCTAAAATCTGGATGCACACGCGCACAATTTCACCTCTGCAATGCCATTCGCGCATAGTCCACAATCGCATGATTTTACGAACGCAGCTTATCGTACCTAAATCGATATCTTCATAAGTGACACCTATATTGCAATAGATATCTTTAACAGGCCAGATGCTAACCGTATCTGTAACTACAGGAAACCTACTGATAGTGTCCCAATAACGTGGCGTACCAGTATAATCGGGGTGGGGATGGCCGTTTTTATCTAATTTAATTCTTTTGTAAGATATGTCCTTACAACTAATGGGACAATTATTAGCAATAGTCCAATCTTTCGGACAAATAACACGAGCTGTATCAAATCGCTTTAATTCAATGGTGTCATTGCATGGAGTAGACGTATTACCATATATGTCTCTAGCTATATAAGTTCTGACGATTTGTTTTACAAAATCAGGATGACATTCATATGGACGAATAATTTCGTTAATGAGTATAACTGTATCCAACTCGCAACCATCGTATGCTATAGGTACAAATGTGGACGCATAAAAACAAGGAATAGTATCTCTACCGCATTCGATGATCGGTGGAAGCTTGTCTTCAATTTTAAGATCACCCCAGCATTTGTTTCCACTGCGGGTGTCCTTGATTTCAACTTGTAATGTTTGTCCAGCATAGAATCCGGTAACTACCGGAGAAGTAGGAATAGGTTTTTTGTATTGAAGTACCGTGACTACATAATTGCCACCTGGACATAATGTAAAAGTATCATTCAAGATCATCGCTGCTGTAATAGTCGCCTGGCAATTCTGATCCAATGATACTTGTACAAGTCCGTTACATGCTAACGAACATTGGCTCATGCCCCTTTGAATAAACAAGGTAAACATGAGACCAATAAATAATGTAATGATTGACACCTGGTGCCTCAGCACCGGTCTGCCTTGATTTTTACCGGGAGATGTAAAACTCGTTTTCTCCATGAGATCCTCTATTAAAATGTTTAAAAAAATTAATACATATTTAGCTGCATACAAAGCAATTAACTTTGAATACACTTCAGTTAGTTAGAAAATCTGTGTGAGCTAAGCGAACAGGAAAGAATAGTATCCTGGCTTAAGACCGTCCACAGGGATTAGGACTAAAATCATTCGTTGGTAAAAAGAAAAACTGTGCTAAAACGTAGCTGTCGCTATAGAGAGGATCTACTAATAATTTGGGGTTGGTGTATTTCTACATTTCAAAGGTAGAAATAATATTCAAATTTTAAACTATTTGTTAAACATTTTTTTTCAACGCTATATAAATAGAATAAAATCGTAATACGTTACAAATGTAAATATTAACTATTTTGGTAATATATACTCTTTATATGGTATTTATTATATTATAAATAATTAGTATATATATTTAATTAATAACTAGATTGTTATATAACTGATGCCAAGTACAAGTCCAAAAAAAATAAATTATTTTATTTAGCAAACACCAATTTACCCTCAAAATTTTCGTTTTGAGTGGCTATTCGGTACAAAAAGGTACCTGTTGTCCGGAATTCCTGATTGGGTATTGGCCACCAATTCATCCCTTTCTCCATGATCTTTACTTGACGCCAAATGACTCTACCCGTCAAATCAAAAATTTCCAACCTTACCTCACTTGTCTGGCTAAGGACTATTTGAATCTGACATTGGTCTTTACATGGGTTTGGTTGGACTACAAGCTCTCCAATTATTATTTCAGGAATGCTATTGATAGGGACAAATTTTAAATTCAATGGTCTACCAAAGGATCCCATAGGATAAATTTCAGATTTTCCTTTATAATTAATGTCCAGGCAATCTGATAATTTAGATGTATGAGCTCCCGTCCAAACGATACGCAACATTCTTTGATTTGGTTGAATCCGTGTAACTCCGAAATTGAAAGAAATAATTAATTCGTCTTCATTAAAAGTATACAACTCTTTAGACAGAGTTTCTCCTCTAGAAGATGTAATAAACTCTTCTATAGATTCTAATTTCACGTAGGGAAATTTTCTTTTCATATGTATTTCAAAACCTTCAATGTATTCCTGATGCCCATTTATGATGTCCATAAAGATTTTCTCTCCCTTTTTCACTAGCTGATCCTCCAATGTCATATCATATCTTTCAAAACGAGCAGAAGCATTGGAGTTAAACTGACCTGAGGCTCCACTTACATCGCCTGTTTTAATCGCCTTAAAGGATACATTGGTATCTTGCCAAAACCCAATTAGCTTTGTGCTTTCTTCAATTAATTCTTCCAATGGAGCTTCTGGATTCATAAATTGATACAAATTATTTACAAATCTCCAGGAATAATTACCCGGTACCGAATCGATTTTTCCAAGAATAAGTTTTCGTAACCAATTTATATCAACTGTAGTGACGCGTCCGTTCCTATCCAAGTCGGCGGCTATCCATTCCTCTGGTTGGGTAAAGTTTTCGTGCCCTAAAATATGTCGTTGAATACTGACAATATCTTGAGTACTCAAGCCAGTTTTCCAGAACTTATTATACGTTGGTACAACAGTATAAGCTACATTACTTATTATATTATTGTAGTGATAGGATCCATTTTGATCTGTAACAATTGACTTTCCATATCCTTCCAATCCAATTTCGACATCTGGCATAAATTCATCTTGTGTGGTTTTAATGATACCATGTACATCCCCTATTCGAAGTGTAGTCTTGCAAAAATTATTTGGATCGCTCACAATGATCTCAGTATTACATTGACCAATATTTCCTGCAGCGTCTTTGCCATATATGGGGATGTAAAAAGTATCAGGTATGGTCATTAAATCGGCACACTTAATAACAAGTACCGTATCCATAAAATTCATACTATTAAACGATAACATAATATTTTGTGGGCTGGTACAGTTGTCAGTGTACCTGGTTAGCAATTCTCTTGCCGTAAATCGCAGGCTATCACTTGAAGGCATGTTGACAAAAACTATTCGACATACTAAGGTTGGGCTTTCTAAATCCCTCACGATAATTGTCAACGTGTCTCTCAAAACACTACAGGAATCACTTGCTATAAAAATAACGCTTGTGGTGCCGAGTGGATAAACACCGCTCGCATCAGCACCCCCATTATTAAAGGAATTACTTATTGTTGCAAAGCGTGAGCACCCATTTAAAGTAGCATCAGGTAACGAAACATATTTTGAACAGGAATCTTCACCATTGGCTAAAATGGAGTCTCTCGGAATAGTCAATTTTGATCTATTCAGGTCTACTCGTATTATTTCCTGGGTATCCTTAAACGTGAGATTGTTACATGGCGAAAAGACTGTCCATTCTCTATCGATAACTTCACAGCTATCTGAAGTAAATCGTATGGGAAAATCCTGATATGAAATATTAACACTTATACAGGAATCTAAATTTACAATTGGATGGCTAGGTATAGAATCCGGATGAACACTTTTGCAAAATGGTATTATCGTGTCAGCAGCCCATTGAATATCTGCAGGATTCAATCGATTCGGATTTTCTACCGTAATCAACTGTACACATTGACTATCCGTACTTCCATCGAAAAAACGAATAATAAATTTTCTCCGGATCGTTCCTTCTCTGCAACTGTCCAATTGTCCACTATCCTGATATACCATTAAAATGTCCATCGTATCGTGACAAATAGAATTTATAATGGGTTCTCCGGTAATATCTGTATCAAAAATATCTTGACTACAATTCAATGTAATGTCTGAAGGACACTGTATCTCTTCAATATTTTCACTGTCAACAAAAATACTAATCATGCAGATATTTGTATTTCCAGAACAATCTGAAACTTGCACGACCAACATAATAGTATGATTTAAATCACTACAACAAATTGTTATTTCATCCCTAAAGAGTGTGTCTTCCGGACGCCCACAATGATCTTCCATTCTTCTAATTAATACGGTATCCAAGCAACAATTATCGTAATAGTAATTCAACGCGCTCAATCCCTCTGCTGTAATCAGTGTATCTCCACGTTCACTTAAGGAAATAGTTA
>JALYPU010000043.1 GCA_030856215.1 Bacteroidota bacterium | reverse complement strand
GTTGTATTTTAGTAATATATCCCATATCTAGTATTTTAACTAGATATAAAGATATACTATAAACCACCGCCTGCACTACATTCTAGCCATTTATTTTTAAATTATTTTCAATATAACCAAACTCCAGCCCCCTCTCTTAAAAGAGAGGGGAGAATATTAAGATTCATTGAGGTATTGCTTTTACATGAATACTAACTTCTAATAATTTTCATTTGTTCTTTTCCAATCGATGAAAAGAACCTGAACGAGTAAAAAGACATAGAGATGTCTTTTTACGAAGAGAACCGAAAATGAATCCGGAGCCATGCGGAGGGTTCATTGAGGCATAGTTATTGCGTCATTTCAACTCACCCTGCCCTCTCTTAAAAGAGAGGGTGAAGAAATGCTCTCTGTCTGGGAGAGTGAATACTTATTTATATATAACGTTGTTTATTAACTTTTTATATATTATATATAGTTATCAAGTATGGCATATTATTTAATTAAATTTATTTATAAATTCCCTTCATATTATATTAAATCATTATATTTGAACTCAATATAATGGAACTATTCTCATACCTGAAATAACCCAGGTTGATTATAGCTCCATATGCTGAATAATCCTTTGAATTAAACTAGTAAGGCAGTTCAATTACTAGCATGTTATCTTCATTTAATTACACAACTTACCAATCAAGCTCGCTTGACCTAGTAGAACTAAAATAAACGTATGCTCAAATACTTCATTCCAATTAACTCGCATGAATCTCGAATTTATAATGAGAATCCAAACACGCATGGATTGTGCATTCATGATGGACACAGTTCGATGCCCCTTAAGTCAGACATTATTATTTTTGGGGATGACCCACTGCTAAGTGCCGCATTTCGTGAAAAATTTTATTCGCTTTCATTTATTGCGATTCCTGAATTTTCCATTTTTGACGCGGGAGATTTTAATACCATTGACCCGAAGGAAAAAGCGAAACTTATATGGCAGGCCATACAAAATGGAAGCATACCTGTCGTCATTGGATGTCAATCGGATCTGATGATGCAACTTTCGAATATGGCCGAACAAAATATGGAACCACATAGTTTGGCTTTTGTAAGTAGTCATGTAGATTATGGAGATCATGATTTTATAAAAAATGATTTCCTTAAGGAGATTAACCATATTGGATACCAAAGACATTTACTCCCCGCTCAAGCACCAAAGAATCATAAAATTTCCTTTCTAGGTGAATTTAGAATGCAAATGCCCAAAGTGGATGCGTTTACGCGAAGTTCAGATTTTACTTTTTTCGATTTAAATGCCATTCGATTTTCCGATTCGCCTGGAAATATTTTTAAAAATCCTAGCGGGTTTAGTTCAGAAGAAGCCTGTAAATTGAGTCGTATGATTGGTTCAGGTGATCGAACCAGATGCCTTTTTATTTCTGAATGGGATGCAGAAAATGATATCCATGACCTCACCTCATTTTTAACCGGCCAAATCGTTTGGTACTTTTCTGAGGGCGTCCAATTGAATCAAACCGATAAGTTCCCGGATCGTGAAAAATTGACACAATATTTAGTTCCTCTAAAAGACTCCGATCTGGAATTAATTTTTTACAAATCAGAATCGTCTGGAAAGTGGTGGCTCAAAGAACCTTATGTGGAAGATGAATTTACTGGTCGGCTAGTGCCATGCACCTATGAAGAATACAGACAGTGCGTCATGGAACATATTCCGGACCGAATATTAAGTTTGATTTATAATTAATTTTTCCAATCCAGCAGATCGCGACGCTTTGATTAATATCGCTGCATTCTTGGGCCAATTTTTTTCAAGGTACTCTTTCGCTTGATTGGAATTAGAAAATAATTCCATATTGTTTGTCAATGTTGTTTGTGCATAATCTTCACCTATCAACATAATTTTATTAAAGGAACAATCCACGACATATTTTACTAAAGCCTCATGCTCTTCCATTGTATTCGTTCCCAATTCAGCCATGGCGCCTAGTATTATCCATTTCACTTCCGTTGGGTCTTCCAAAAATCCTTCAATGGCCGATCTCATACTAGATGGGTTGGCGTTATATGCATCAAGATAAACGGTACAACCTTTGTATAAAATAATTTCCGAACGCATGTTAGCAGGAATATAATTCCAGAGACCCTTTTTAATTTGTTCTTCATGAATTCCAGAATACAGCGCTATACAACATGCCGCTAAAGCATTTTGGTAATTATGTTTCCCATACAATTGCGCTTTAAATAAACCCAGATTCTGCTCGTTATCATGGATATAAAATTCAAGCTGAGGAAAACTTTGTACCAATGATCCGGAAAAATTCACATCTATTTTATTATCGCCAAATGAAATATGCCGCACTGATTTTGTATAAAGATTAGCGATAGCAGGTTCATTCAAATTATAGAATACAATACCTTCATGATCGTCAAGAAAATCAACCAACTCCTTCTTAGCATGAATGACCCCTTGAAGTCCACCAAAACCCTCCAAATGCGCCTTCCCGATATTCGTAATGATACCAGCATCCGGAGTGCCCATTTCACAAAGTAATTTTATTTCTCCCGGGTGATTGGCGCCCATTTCTAAAATCAATATTTCATGATACTCCCGCAACCTTAATAACGTCAAGGGTACCCCAATATGATTATTCAAATTTCCTGCAGTTACTAAACAGTTGCGAGATGTTGAAAAAATGGCATGTAATAATTCTTTAGTTGTTGTCTTACCATTTGAGCCGGTCACCGCGATTACCTGAGCTTTTGACTGCGTTCTATGATATTGGGCTAACTTTTGCAAAGACCGGAGGACATCCGACACCATGATTATATTTTCTCCTCCAGCACCTTCGTCACACACTGCGCAACTGGCCCCTTTTGTCAACGCTTCTTTTGCAAATTCATTTCCATTAAAATTCTCACCCTTTAATGCAAAAAATAAAGATCCGGGTATAATGTTACGTGTGTCAGTGCTTACTTTTTGATCACATTGTAAAAAGAGTGCGTATAAATCTTCTGTTTCCATTTTAGTAACTGACGTAAAAGTAAAATCCCCAATCAAATATGATATGGGGATTTCAATGGTTTCATTAGGGATGATAATCTACTTATATTTTCGATCTACCTTATTCTTTTTTACTTTAAATATATTTCCACCTGCATCATCATTTCCTGTTGGTCCACCGGTACGAGTCATGGCGCAGCGGAATCCGATCGTACGATCTCCTTTCGTTTGATCTTTAAATCTCCGGGAACCAGGTGACAACCAAAATAAACGGTCACCCCATGAGCCTCCTTTAATGACCCTGGATTGATTATTTACCAAGGAATATTTTCCATAGGCATATTCGATTACTTCATCATCATCATCATTATAATCCTTTACATCCGCTCTATTATAATTTTCTCTTGCGGTAATAGCAGAGTCTGAAACAACCTGATAGCGAAGTCTACCCAGGCTATCTTTTTCTACAGGAGCGCCGGACTCATCCAGCATCAACTCTTTAAATTCGTTTCCACGGAATGGATTCAAATCATGATTTTCAACATCCCGCAACGTGGTAGACGTAAGTGGACGGAAAACATCGGCAGTCCATTCTGATACATTTCCAGCCATATGGTATAACCCAAAATCATTTGGCATAAACGTGCGAACCGGTGCTGGAATATGTGCATGGTCATTCAACTTGCCTGCCATACCCATATAATCTCCTTTACTTTTTTTGAAATTTGCTAAAATTTCACCCATGTATTTATCTCTTCTTTTATACCGGCCCGTATTATTATCCCAAGGGAAAATTCTGCGATCTGTAATTAATTCGTCTTTATTTTCTGATTGGTTACCAATTAGTGCCAATGCAGCGTATTCCCATTCTGCTTCTGTTGGTAGGCGATATTCAGGGAGCATGATTCCATCTTCAAATTTTACAGCTCTTTCTCCACCTGATTGAATATCAGGAAGGTTTTTTCGAACATTTCCTTGGTATTGACCCGCCAGATATGCCTTGGTATCGAAACTTTCTGCATCAACCTGATCTGGATTTGGGTTAAAAATGCCTTTTTCTATCAAAATCATTTCATTCACCCTATTGGTTCTCCATTTGCAATATTCATTTGCCTGGTCCCAATTAACTCCTACAACCGGATACTCATCATAAGAAGGAAACCGAAGATAGGTCTCAACAAAGGGCTCGTTGTAAGCCAACTCTTCTCTCCAAACCAAGGTATCAGGTAATGCCTTTCTGGCTACATCCGGGTATGATTTATAAACTCTGTTTAGGTAATACAAATATTCCCTGTAATTAATATTGGTAACTTCTGTCTCATCCATATAAAAAGAGGAAACCGTTACTCTCCTGGGAATGTTATTCCACTCATACGTCACATCTTCCTGGACAAGGCCCATGGTAAACGTTCCGCCTTCAATTAATACTAGATTTGGACCTGTGGCCTGTCCTTCGAAATCCACTTTTTCGAAACCGCCCCATTCCTGGTCATTGTATTTCCAGCCGGTATTTGAAGAGCGATCAGAACTTCCTTTGCTGCATGAGCTTAAAAAAAATGCAAATCCTGCCAGCAAAATCAGAGAGCTTACTTTGATTTTCATCCTACTACTACTTTATTTAAAAGGAGAACAAAATTACGTATTATTTTATTGTGTCAAACAATTTTTATTGAAATGAGGAAAATTTTATCGAAATGCCTCAAAACAATCACTGACATTGGGTTTCTTCTTCAAAGTTGATGCCAAATTGATCAACAAACTCAGTTCATGGCTGCCTCCTTGACTGATTTCAATATCTGAAAGGGTATAGTCAAAGCTATAGGCGAGTTTCCAGAATTCTTTTCGAAATCCCACCAGCGCTATCAACGCATCGGGAGACTGCCGGGCATATCTGAACCATAAACCAGTAAAAACCGATGAATACTGGTAATTTAATCCAACATTGAATTGAAAAAATTTGGCCTGTCTTGCCAATAAAAAAGCGGGACTTATTAATTGTTCTATCCGACCTCTTTTACTGATTCGCTTTTCATATCCCCCATGAAATGTCCATCTGATGGGCACCCCACTAAATGCATCCTGGTTGATTTTAAGAATAGAATTATCAGGGGTGTTAATATGCTTTATGCCCACGCCCACATAAAATTCTTGAGAATAATAAAGCATACCAGTACCTACATCTAAATAATTGGCTGAAGTCTTATCAGGCCTGATTTCTCTGCTTAGTATAGGCGTACCTCCTGGACTTAGAAAGCCACTTTCTGGATCTATTTGATCACCAAATACAAATTTATCCCAATCATAACGGAGATTAACCAACCCTACCTCAATCCCTGCTTTAATGAAATGTCCACTCCAGGGTAATTCCATTCGGTATCCATAATATCCAGCGAATTTTGAGTTTTTTATTAAGCCACCCCCGGCATCATCTGCCAGAATTTGAACCCCAAATCCACTTTTTAAAGACTCAAAATTCTGATCATACGAGGCAGAATACGTAACATAGGACCTAAAACTTTGACCCAATTGGGGCCATTGATTGCGATAGTTCATCGCAAACCTGGGAGCATCGGATAAACCTGCAAATGCAGGATTAATGTGTAGAGCTGAGGCATAATATTGGCTAAATAGAGGATCCTGGCTATAAGCGCTTGTGGCTGCCAGGAAAAGGAATAAAATAAGTGAAAAACCTTTACTCTTAATATTTAGCATACTGACAATAAGTCTTACATTAGAACGTTTTTTTACAATTAATCGTTTATCCTATCGAATATATCTCTACTTCATTAAATATTCTGATCCATGAAGCATGTTTCCTTTATTTTTTTTTTACTGATTCCTTTTTTAGCGTCAGCCCAAACACATTGGACATTCAAAGGTAATTTAAATTGGCAATCAAACCTTAGAGAACGGAGCATTGAAGGCCAATCCGCCGGAAAAACGCTATATTTTGAAGGAGCGGCGTTTAAAGATAAACAGGCACTTTTACCCATATTTAGAAAATCATTTTCACTCAACGGTCCCGGAACCTTCTCGGCTGAATTGAATCCCATTACAGTAAAAGTTGTCAATCCAACTGGTCTTTCGGACCAACTAATGATCACAGATGATTTTACACTTAGTTTTGGTGTTTCCAAGGATAGAGACATTTATACTGGGTGGGTGGAAATTACGCCTCTTCGGAAGCAACATTCTCAGTTGGAGCAGCTCCAAGAATTTGAATTGGATTTGTTCTTTGTTCCTGAAATCAAACCCGTGAACCCAAGTCCAAATTATACATATAACAGTATCCTTGAACAAGGCACTATTTATAAAATTAGCATTACCACTCGTGGGATATATAAAATCGATAAAGCGTTTTTAGAATCTAAACTAAAAATAAATCTTACCAATCTGGATCCTAGAAATATCAGGATTTTTGGAAATGGAGGTCAAAAATTACCGGAGGCAAATAGTATCGTGCGACATGATGATCTTGTCGAAAATAAAATAGTTGTTTTAGGTGAAGAGGATGGCATTTTCAATGACCAGGATTTTATTTTATTTTATGCACCGGGACCGGATAAGTTGACCTACAATAACTCAAGTGAGGAATTTGATTTCGAAAAAAATACGTATTCTGAATCCGCTCATTATTTTATTAAAATTGATAATCAGCGCGGTGCAAGAATTTCCACCCAATCCATTCAAAATCAACCAACTTATACTTCTACTACAAGTTTGCAATATTATCATTATGAAAAAGATCTTATAAACTTACTATCAAAAGATCCATGTAATCATCCTTCCGGTCAAAGTTGGGTTGGAGAAGAATTAAGTAATTCCAGAGAATTAAATCTAGGTGCGGTTTTCAATATAAATAATATCGTGACAGATAAAAGGTCCAGGCTGAAAGCATTGATGTATACAAGATGTCCACAATCATCTAATGTACACATTTCCGTTAATGGCATTACCGTCACTAAAATAGCCGGCAGCACCTATTATTCTTGCGTATCCAGATATGCAAGTCCCGTAAATTTTAATGATGAAATTTCACTTACCGATAACGTAACTCAATGCTCGATTAAATATCCTCAAACTCCTTCATCTTCAGAAGCCTGGTTTGATTGGCTGTCTATAAGTGCATGGACACAAAATAGTTACGTTGGACGAGACTATTATATATTTGACCCAGATGCAAAGACAGCAAGTGTTACCAAGTTTGAATTGAGGGATGTCAATCCGCAAGTGCTTATTTGGGATATCACTAATCCGGTCGATATTAAACTTATGGAAAGCACATTTCAAAATAACAGTCTCAGTTTCCTGGATGCTACACAAAATAAAACAGCACAATACATAGCTTTTCAAATAGCTACCGTAAATAAAGTACCAGAATTTATTGAGCAGGTAGCAAATCAAAATTTGCATGGTATCGACAAAGTAGATGCAATGATAATTTACCACCCATTATTTAAAGAGGATGCATTGAGATTAGCTGAACACAGAAAGAGTTATAGCGGTTATACTGTCGCCACAGCTGATATCCATCAAGTGTATAATGAATTTTCATCAGGCAATGCAGATCCAACCGCCATCAGGGATTTTAGTAGAATGCTATATCTTAGAAATCCACAATTTAGGTTTTTAACATTATTTGGAGATGCTAGTTATGATTACAGAGAATTTATAACCTCACTGCCTGACGAAAATTTTGTTCCAACCTATCAAACGCAAGAATCTTTATACCCGCTTAGTGCGTATCCTTCAGATGATTATTTTGGATTATTGGATGAAATCGAAGGAGATGACTTAAATGGAAAAATGGATATTTCTATTGGAAGATTACTTAGTCGAACCAAAGATGAATCTAAAACTTTGGTTGATAAAATCATCCGCTATGATACAGATCCTTTAACGCTGGAAGACTGGAGACTAAATTTGATATTCAGTGCAGATGATGAGGATGGCAATATCCATTTAAGTGATATGGAGCGTGTGTCTACAGAATCAAAAGTCGACGCCCCGGTATACAATCAACAAAAAATCTATCTCGATGCATACGAACAAATAACTACGCCAGGTGGAGAACGTTACCCGGATGTAAACAAGGCGATAAATGCGTCTTTTTTTCAAGGTGCATTAGCTATGACGTACATGGGTCATGGAGGCCCAACTGGTTTAGCGCAGGAAAGAATCATGCAGGAGAATGATATTAAAAGCTGGGATAATTATTACCGCCTTCCGCTTTTAGTAACGGCCACTTGTTCTTTTAATGCATTTGAGGATGCCGGAAAAACCAATGCGGGTGAGTATGCCGTTCACAATAAGAAAGGTGGTGTTATCGCATTATATTCCACTGTGCGCGCTGTGTATGCAGATGATAATTTTCAATTGACTCGAGCTGTGTATAATCATTTGTTTGATAAAATTAATGGGGTTCCCATTACGATTGGAGAAATATTGAGAATTGCAAAGAATGAAAATTCTTCTGGAGGGATAAAAGAAAATTCCAGAAAATTCATGTTATTCGGAGACCCATCCCAAACGTTGGCTTATCCGAAATTAGAGCAAAGAATTGTATCTATAAATGATAAACCATTATCGGCTATAACCGATACTATTAGGGCTTTGCAAAAAGTCACCGTGAAAGGATTCATTTCCGATGGTAACGGATCCAAAGTTTCCAATTTTAATGGTGTTTTATATGCAACTGTTTTTGATAAAGAAATCACGTTAAGAACCCGAGGAAATGATCCATCCAGTACTGTAATAAATTATAAAATTCAAAAAAATATCATTTTCAAAGGGAACTCTGATATAAAAAATGGCGATTGGGAATTTACGTTTATTGTACCAAAGGATATCAATTATAATTTTGGACAAGGCAAAATAAGTTTATATGCAAGCGATCTAAAAAATCGCGATGCCGCAGGATATACAGATGCATTTGTTGTCGGTGGATTTATTAAGGATACCTTAGTGGATGATGATCCACCGGTTGTAGAATTATTTCTAAATGATGAAAACTTTAGAAACGGAGGCATTACCGATGAGAATCCAAAAATATTTGCTAAAATTTCCGATGATCTGGGCATTAATATCAGTGGAACCAGCATAGGTCATGATATGACGGCTGTGTTGGATAACAATACGCAATCACCCATTATTCTCAATAATTATTTCAAATCCGCCATTAATGATTACCGATACGGCGAAGTGGAATTTCCATTGAAAGATCTCAGCATTGGGAAACATACATTGACTTTAACAGCTTGGGATATTTCCAATAAAAAAGGACAAGCTACTATCGAATTTTATGTGATAGATGGAGATGACATTCATATTCAGAATGCCTACAATTTCCCAAATCCATTCAACAATCAAACGCAATTCCAGTTTGAAATGAATCAATCTGGCCTGCCACTCGAAATAACCATCTATATTTATTCTGTATCAGGAAGTATTGTCAAAACTATTCAATCACAACTCATGCCTGATGGGTATAGAATTCAAGGTTTAACTTGGGATGGTCGGAATGATGCCGGAAGTGATTTAGGGAATGGCGTGTATATCTACCAAATACATGTCAGGGTAGACACTGGTTCCGAGATCATAACAAAACGGAGCGATTTCCAAAAATTAGTCATTTTAAAATAATAAAATGCTCCAGGAATGCGATATAGTAAGGTGCTAACTTGAATTTTCAGATAGCCCTAATTATAGAAAATCATAATTTGTTACCTTTGCCAAAAATTTAGAAACCCCATTATGCGATATTATGTCCCTGTTCTTTTATTCACTTGCCTCTGTTATTTTGGAGAAGCCCAGATTTGGGATCCAGTAAAAAAATGTGTGGTTGACGCAACCAATGGCACTAATGGCGATTGTCTATCCAATACATTACTCACTGCAGTACCTTTTCTCAGAATCACACCTGATGCCCGTTCAGGAGCCTTAGGAGATGCAGGGGTATCTTTAACGCCCGATGCAAATGCACTTCATCATAATGCTGCCAGGTTGCCCTTTGCAGATCAAAATTTAAGTATTTCCGCTACGCTATCTCCCTGGTTGAGAAACTTAGGGATAGACGATATCTATCTGATGTATTTAACCGGATTTTATAAAATCGATGATAATCAAGTCGCTGGTGCAGCGGTGCGTTACTTTAGTCTCGGTGAAATTGAATTCAGGGATGACGTCGGAAGTTCATTAGGCACCGGAAGGCCGAATGAAGTGGAAGCCAATTTCACGTATGCCCGAAAATTATCTCCTATATTTTCTGCAAGTCTTTCTGCGAAATTTGTTTACTCCAATTTGGCTTCAGGCAGATTTGTGGGAGCATCAGAAATTACGTCTGCTAAATCCTTTGGCGCAGATATTGGCGTTTTTTACAGAAATACCCTGGGAAGTAGTGGTAGAAGAAATTATTTGAATGTAGGCATGGCTATTACCAATATTGGCTCAAAGGTTACCTATATCAAGGAATTAAATAAAGATTTTATTCCCACGAATCTTGGTCTTGGTGGTACATACGAAATGAACTTTGACGATTATAACTCATTGTCTGTAACTGCCGAAGTAAACAAACTCTTAGTTCCAAGTCCCATCCCTTTTGGAAATTCAGCCTATGATGTAGATACGAATAAGGTCGCGGATTTCAGAGAAAAAGGCCTCTTTGAAGGAATCTTCGGATCATTTAATGATGGAGTTGGTGGCTTTTCTGAAGAATTACAGGAATTTACCTATAGTTTAGGTTTAGAATATTGGTATGACAAACAATTTGCGGTTCGGTTTGGGTATTTCAACGAACATGCCTTAAAAGGAAACAGAAAATTTCTGACGATGGGATGTGGTTTCAAATACAATGTGTTCGGATTAAACCTTTCTTATTTGGTACCCACAAACACTAACAGGAGTCCATTGGCCAATACGCTTCGATTTTCATTGACGTATGATTTTCTACCTGCGTCGGCCCCTACAGAAAATTAAGGATAGATTATTAGTCTATTTAAAAAATATATTCTAAAAATAGAGCCACGTATTACCGTGGCTTTATTTTTTAGAAAAAAGTGCTGTAAGCCGGATTCTGTACCCGTTTTTGCGGATTTCTATCATTTATCTGGCCGGCCAGTCACCTGGCCGATCTTAGCTGCCTACCCTTCCATCTATTTGCATACCGATTGAGCCATCGGGCCTGTCGCCAGGACAATGGATATACATGGCATTTCAACTCACGAGGTTTATCCATAGATTAAATTGCTTTAATCTACCGTGTGCTCTTACCACACATTTTCACCCTTACCGAATATCGCGAACGATACAAGGCGGTTATTTTCTGTGACCCTTTCTATCCAAATGGATTACTCCACCTGGTCCACCGATTAAGTGGCGTGATGCTCTGCGTTGTCCGGACTTTCCTCTCTAATGGTCTCCCATCACAGCGATAGAACGCACTTCAGGGACAAAAGTACGCACTAAATACTGGGAATACGAAAGCCTACTTACATTATAAGAATATTTAATATATATTTAGTTAATTTTACGCACCAGTTGCAACTAGGTGATTGAGAAAATTTCATTTAAATGGTACCTTTTGTGGATCCTTGCTTTTATTTTGCTTGGACTGGCAAAGTCATATGAAGTCGTCTATCAAAAATTCAATCATTCGGAAAGTCAATTTCTACAATACAAGGCGCACCGCAGTATAAATCAACTTCACACGTCCCTCGAACAATTTGATCGAAGGTTTTTGAACCTCTTATCCAAACAAAGCTATAGTGACAAGCAACTGACGGATCAAATCATTGACTACTTCGCAGAAACGGAATCGAATTACAATTTTCTCCTGTGCAACAATGTTCAGTTGGTATTTTGGAATAAGCCCGGTGTGTACTTTGATCCTGCATGGTGCCCATG
>JALYPU010000025.1 GCA_030856215.1 Bacteroidota bacterium | reverse complement strand
CTTTCAAATCTTGTTGCCTTTATAAGACTGAATCTTTTTGTGAAAATAAATTTACAACAGTGGATTGATAAGCCCTTTGAGGAATACGAAGATCCACCGCAAGAATTTTTACAAGGGGTTCTCTTTTGAAAATGTCAATTTATGTGCAATTTATTCAATGAAATCAGTAGTTTTATTCGTCTTAAAAAACGTTTAGGACACTATTGGTTTTTTATTAAGAATTAATATGTGTTTAAGCTGTTTTTTTTATCACCTACGTTAGTTCAAATAAAAACAGTAACATTAAATGACCATTTCAATTGCTTATATTTGTTAAGAGATACCATTTACATTGTGGTATTAAATTTCAATCGTTGTTTAGTCAATTTTATCAGTATTTGAATTTTAAGTATTTTTCTTGCTTTCTGAGCTAATGGAAACACATGTCGCTATCAATCATGGTATCAAAGTGAGAATTATTGTTTTTCTTATTTTGTCATTTTCCACTTTTTCTTTTTCCCAGACACTGGTAGAACGTATTCAGGATTCGATCAGAAAAAATCTGATAAAATCGTTGTCTGTTTCTACTGTTACCACTATATCTTTCGATAAAACTACAAAGTCAAGTCCCAGAGTTGAGCGGTACGACAGAAATGGAAACCTTATCATCGAGGAAGATTTACCATCTTATAAGAAATCATATGAATACGATTTTGTTGGACATGTGACGAGAATTTATTTTTATGATGCGAAGGATACTTCGAAAATTGAACAGTGGCGTTTAATCGAATATGATAGTGCAGGAAGAGTCACAAGTGAAGCCTACTTTGACTCTAATAATGTTCAGTACCATAAACGAGTTACCAGTTATAAAAAAGATGGTCAGTATTTAAGTATTTCAGTAAGCGATTGTTTTTCTCCGGCTGAAAAACCTACTATAAGGTATGAGCGGATTAGCCCCATAGACAATAACAGGTGTATTCTGACGGATCATATTAGTTATGATAAGCATGATAGTATTAAAGAAATAAGAACGTCGTACGCTAAGTACGATACGATCGGCAGATTGATCGAAAATGGCCATATTGATTATTCGTTCGGAGCCTTCGTATTTGGAAATGCAAACCCTGAACTTCATATTTTTGATCATAATAATCAACAGTGTTATTTTCAAATGATCCTGAATCGAAAGTTCGAAGGAATAAAAAGGCCCGAAATTCAATACACCTATGATTCTCTTGGGAAAATAAGCGATGTAATTGAAAATGAACAGCATTTCCATTATGCATATAATAATTTGGGGCAATTGATTCAAGTTAATTTTATTCAATCTGAACATAATATCACGCAAAAATTCGAATACAATATGAATGGGTTGCTTATTCATGAACAATTGATTGATCCTTTTAGTGAGATTCATCGGGAATATATATATGAATATTTCCATTAATCCTCTATCCTGATTAAAGATAGATTGTAGAAGATTAAAGTCAAAACCAATGCCTTTAAACAATAACCAGCAATTAGTAATGCTCAATTTAGAGCTATTATCTTACAACCGCACATTTTTTGTGTTAATTAACAGAGCAACAACATAAAATTTATCAAGAAACCATTTATTACACCGTTCCTTATGTCTTGCGCTTGTATAATTTAATAATCCTTTCATGCTAAATATTTTCTTTCCTGAAGAAATAATTTCCTGGTTGAATAAGATGTGATTTATAGGAATTATAATATGCATGCTAAACCTAAGACGTGTGATTGAAACTTAGGTTGCCCATGAGAATTGACTTCCCTTCATCGTATCCCACCGGTGAACCACGTCCAACCCTCATTGGATAAATATATTAAATACTAGCCCTTTTTCCAGTAGTTCGGCAGCATCGTATAGAGCTGCGAAGATTTTGTTTCAGGAAGTTTTTCGAGCACATCAGCGAGCCATTCTTCGGGATTAATTCCGTTGATCTTACACGAGCCCAGGAAGGAATAGAAGACAGCGGAGTTCTGCGCTCCATCATGCGAGCCGGAGAAGAGATAATTTTTACGCCCGATTACTGATGGACGAATTGCATTCTCAACAAGGTTGTTGTCGATGTTCAAGCGCGCGTGATTAACGTACACACTGAGCTTATTCCAGCGCGCGTATGCGTAAGAGATTGCTTTGCCCAGCGGTGAAGATGGTGTAACAATGTTCAGATGATCATCGAGCCATTTTTTGATTTCATCCAGAACCGGTTTTGATTCCGAGTGTCGCAATTCAATGATTTGTTC
>JALYPU010000161.1 GCA_030856215.1 Bacteroidota bacterium | reverse complement strand
GATCTGAATAGTGTGTGCCAGCCCACCGAAGCTCTGCGGTGATCATTGGTCCAAGGTTTCTTCGCAAATTAACATACATTCGAACGCCACTTCCGTAATAGGCAGGAATAGAAAATTGGTACAATAAATCATTTTCAAAAGCATATATCCTGGTTCCATAATCCGATGCATTGAATAAAGCAACCCGGAAAGTTCCCGAAAACTTGTCTACAAAAGATTTATAAATTAGATCTGAATAGATCAAAAATCCATTTGGTATTCTTTCATTCTGAGTTAAAAAATGCCATTCCAATCTTGATCTCCAAATCCATTCAGCGGAAAGTTTTTGCTCAAAATGGACTCTGAACTGTTGGTGAGTAGTTTGAGTAACCGAGTTAATTTTGGATTGGTTTCCAGTTTTCAAATAGGTTTCGTTCCTGATTTTATATGAATATTGTAGGTATGCATTCCATTTTTTTCTTTTCGTATAAGCTACGCGTACATTGTATTCTGCACCTTGAATCGGAATATCAATTTGGTATCTAAGCCATGGATGTGTCCATTGATCCGCAAAAAGTGTCCATGTCCAATGCCGCGATGGATACAAATTTATTCCAAGCATCAATCCTCGTTCATTGTTAGTGTTTCCACTCACTGAGATTGAATTTGAAAGGTAGCTTTGATAACCTGGATGATAATTTCGGTATACTAATATGGTTTCTGCTTTTTTACCTAAGCTCACAATTAGCCCTTCTAATAGTGCATGATGAAACTGGTGGTCGCTGGCCAGCTCTCCGAAAAAACTAACATTTTTGTATTGGGCTTGGTGATGGATGGAGAAAAAGTAGGATGTGCGATCATTTGAAAAGAACACCTGGTCAATTCTTTTTAAATCCAATTCGCGATCAAACGCCAGCTTCTGTTGAAAGAAATTAAATCCAAATTGTAAACGCCCCTTGTTTTTCTGAACACTTCCTCCAATATGTTGAACTGGTAAAATATTTTGATCTTCTCGCTCTGATTGATTCCTATGCAATCCAGAAGTTTGAAATGAACTAAAATTTTCAATCGCTCCTACTTCTTGCTCTTCTGGTGAAGAAGTCCCATTTGCATCTATTTTATGAGCTGAATAAAATAACAACGCTTGCCATGATGGCGCTAAGGACAGTTTCGTAGCAACTCCTCTAAACATATTATTTTCCAATAATGAGTTATATGGCCTGAGCAAAGAAGAATTTTTAACCATAAAACCAAACTGGCTACTCTTATTTGTATAAAACGAGTTGTTCAGAAGCAATCCTTGTCCCAGACTCAATGCATAATCTCCTATTGCTAAAGAACGGATACCTGAATTTACTTTTTCAACAAAAATATGGGCGGAGACGTAATCAATTTTTGAATGTATACTTTTACGTATTAATATCTCGCCAGGATCTTTTTCAGCGATGATTCCCATTGAAAATTGCCCTGTTTTGGCTGTCCGAAACCTTAAAAATAATTTGTCGGGTGATCCAACATAGGCGGATGCAACTGAATCAGATAAGGAATAACTAGCATCATCTTGTAATGCTCTACTCCATCGAAAGGTAATCGACTTCTCTCCTTCTTGAATGAATTTTCGCCACGAAAAAGAATAGGTATCTTTTTCTCTTACGGTAAGGTATGGGACCATTTTTCGTAAACCATCCAACGAAATTCCAGTAATCGATTGCAATTCCAACACAGAAATCAATGGGTGATGGTTTTCTATATAATGCATGATTCTTTGTATTTCCGCATCAGATATCCAATGAAAAATCTTAAGTTCCTCTGCATGAGTTTCATTCAAATTAATTGGATTCCTCTTTAATAGTAGCAGATTCGCGGTTTCATGGATGTGGTTATCTGCTTGATTTGCATACGATTCTTCCACCTGAAAAAATTCGTTCTGTGAATCTTCGTGTTGCCCAAGACAATGGTTATAATAACAAAAAATAAGGTATAGAACACAAATTAGCGGTCTCATAGCATCTAATTTTACGTGCAATAACAATAGTGTCGCACTAAAATAGTTATTTCCAAACTATTCTATCGAATAAAATTAAAAGATATTTGAGGTATTACTTATAGTACGATATTGATCATTCTAGACGGAACAATAATAATTTTTTTAATTGGATGATTATCCGTCCATTTCTTAATTTCTTCCAGTTGAAGCACCTCACGTTCCAATTGATCCTGTGTCCAAGATTTTGGCACCTGCCATTCATGTCGTTTTTTACCATTGACACTAACCGGATAAATCACTTCATCACTTTGTAAATACTGCTCGTCATGAATGGGATAAGGAGCGTAGTGTATACTATCCTTTTCTCCGGCTAATGACCATATTTCTTCTGTTATAAAGGGTGCGAATGGTGCCAGCAATTTGGTCAACGGCCATAGAATTTCTTTCTTTCTGCAATTCAGGCGACGCAATTCATTGACACATATCATAAATGCACTTACAGAGGTATTGAATGATAGTTGCTCTAAGTCTGAATTTACTTTTTTAATACAGGTATGCAAGATTTTCAATTCCTCTGAATTGGCACTTTCTATTGTTAATTCAAAGTTGTTCTCATCATTCCAAAACTGGTCAAAGTATTTTCTAAGAAAACCAGCTACTCCACTGATTCCTTTAGTATCCCAAGGTTTGGATTGTTCAAGAGGACCTAAAAACATTTCGTACATACGGAAACAGTCTGCGCCATAGAGTGCTACTACATCATCGGGATTCACCACGTTATGGTAGCGCTTTGACATTTTACCAATTTCAGATTTTGTTTTGATAGTAAAATCGATAGGCATATTATCAAAGGTATACGCGCCAGAATTATTTTCGAAAATGGCCTTTTGAAAATCTCCTTTCCACGTTACAAAACTTATCAAGCTTTGCTGAGTCATATGAGAATGAACTGTGCCGTAATCCACTACAAAATCTATATGCACAGGAATTTGGGACAAGTCCTGCGCGGAAAATTGATTAGAAATATCTGCGCTAATGATGCGTACCGGATGCGAATCTTTTAAAACCAACAAAGATTCAATGATACCCTGGATCATTCCCTGGTTGACTAATTTCTTGAATGGCTCTGTAGTTGGAACCAGACCAAGGTCAAATAAAAATTTATGCCAAAATCTTGAATACATCAAATGTCCGACTGCATGCTCCGTGCCTCCAATATATAAATCTACGTCCCGCCAATAATTTAATGCCGAGTTTGAAGCAAAATCGTCCTCATTGTGTGGGTTCATATACCGCAAGAAATACCAGCTAGATCCTGCATATCCCGGCATTGTATCCGTTTCTCTTGTAAAGCCATCAGGCAATATTACCCATTCGTCAATATTTGAAATCGGTGATTTTCCTCCTTCACCAGGTTTAATATTTTGAATCTCCGGCAAAATTAGAGGAAGCGATTCATCAGATAATGCATAACTCACTCCTTTAGTATCATAAATTATAGGAAATGGTTCTCCCCAATATCGTTGTCGGCTAAAATTTGCATCCCGCATTTTATATTGAACTCTTGCATGGCCTAGTTTTTTACGCTGCAACTCTTCTATGATTTTTGAAATTGCTGCAATGACATCTAATCCATTTAAAAAATCAGAGTGAATCATTTTTCCAACTTTGTCTTCAATGGTTGAATTTGGATATTCAGATTGATCAACCACCTCAATGATCGGCAAATTAAATTTTTTTGCAAACGCTTGGTCTCTTAAATCATTCCCTGGAACTGCCATGATCGCACCAGTCCCATAATCAATTAAAATATATTCAGAAATCCAAATTTGCATCGATTGATTGGTGAAAGGATGTGTGACGTATGATCCTGTGAACACACCAGTTACTGATTTTGAATCAGATTGGCGTTCTAGCTCAGAGCGGTTTTTTACTAGTTCCAAATACGCAGATACGGATGGTTGGTGTGCAATTGAAATTATATTCTTCAACAGAGGATGCTCTGGTGCCAATACAATAAAACTTGCACCAAAAATGGTATCTGGTCTGGTAGTAAAAACTTCAATGACTTGGTTAAAATCTTTTATTTTGAAAAATATCTGTGCACCTGTTGATTTCCCTATCCAGTTTCGCTGCATGATCTTCAATGGATCAGACCAGGCTAAACCTTCAAGCTCATTTAATAATCGTTCTGCATAGGCTGTTATTCTCAAAGCCCATTGCATCATTGGCTTTTTTTCAACGGGATGTCCTCCTCTTTCAGATAACCCATCTTTGATTTCATCATTAGCTAACACGGTTCCCAGTGCTTCACACCAATTAACAAAAGCTTGTTTTCGATAAGCCAGACGATAATTCATCAACACATTATCTTTCTCTTTGGCCGAGAAGTTAGCCCATTCGACAGCGGTAAATAGTTGATCTTCGTTATTTGTGGCAGGAATTTCGGCATTGCCATAAGCTTGAAATAACTCCACCAATTCTAAAATCGGTTTGGCTTTTTGCTCTTTGGTGTTATAATAATGATGGTATAATTTTAAAAAAATCCATTGCGTCCATTTGTAAAATTTTGGATCACTGGTTATGACTTCTCTGGACCAATCATAACTAAGCCCAATATTTTCTAATTGTGATCGATATCGCTCTATATTCTCTTGTGTGGAGATAGCTGGGTGAATACCCTTCTGCATAGCATATTGTTCCGCAGGCAATCCAAATGCATCAAAACCCATCGGATGGAGAACATGATAACCCTTCATTCTCATGCTTCGCGAAATGATGTCTGATGCTATGTATCCCAAAGGATGGCCCACATGGAGTCCCGCACCGGAAGGATATGGAAACATATCCAGGACGTAATATTTAGGTAAGATCGATGTGTCCGTAATTTTGTAAATCTCCTTTTTTCTCCAATGAGACTTCCACTTTGCATCAATTTCTTTATGCCTATATTCCATGGGTAATTTTGTGCAAAGATAAGTTGATTGATCTAATTACAAAGTAAGCAGAACCAAGGCTTTTATGACTGCATCCGACACAACATCCGACATAATGTTGCCCCAAAAATGCTTCAAAATATCCTTTTAAATTACTAAATTATTTCATCAGACAAACAGTGTATTCCTAATATTTTATTCAAATTGACTAAAGTCCACCCATTTATTAATTTTTTGCTGATTATCCTAATATACAAAACAACACGCCTTCTGTCGATTCATAAATTACCAGTATTTATTTACTAATTATATATTGGAAATGAATGTAGCGTTATTTTTAAAAGGAAAAAAATGAACTCTTTTGATAACAACTTGTAGGAACCAACAGCATTAAGGATATACGGGTTAACAAACTTAATATTCTAAATAAAAATTTATCATTACGAAACAAATCGTAATTTTGGTCGTTTTTCACTAAAAAGTTAAAAAAATATGAATAAAACAATGAAAAAAGGAATTTTAATGGCCCTTTTCTGCAGCGTAAGCCTTTTTCTATTTAGTCAGGCTGAGATGTATGAACCGCAAAGGTTCGATTATGGCAAGATGTGGACTTTTGAAAACCCGCCTAAAGCATGGTTCAAAGAGGCCTATAACTTCAGTCCTGAGGATGCATGGTTTGATGATGTTAGAAAATCAGCGTTGCGATTTGCTTCCTGGTGTTCCGCTTCCTTTGTATCTGCGAATGGTTTGATCATGACAAATCATCATTGCTCGCGTGATGTAGTAATAGACTTACAAAAAGAAGGAGAGAATTTTGATAATAGTGGTTTTTATGCAACCACCCTGGCTGATGAGCGCCGAGCGAAAGACTTGTTCGTAGAACAGTTGATCAGAACAGAAGACATATCAGAACGTGTTTTAGATATGATGAAAAAAGCAAACAATGATCAAGAGAGAAAGACTTATCAGGATTCTGCCATTGCTCAAATAAATCGAGAATATAAGTTGAAAGAAGAGTGGAAAGGATTGCGTTTACAAACTGTGACCTATTATAGTGGAGGTAAATTCAGTTTATACGGTTATAAAAAATACAGCGATATCCGATTAGTATTCATTCCGGAAGTGGAACTTGGATTTTTTGGCGGAGACCCTGATAATTTTACATTTCCTAGATATGCGCTTGATTGCACATTTTGGAGGGCTTACGATGATAATGGAAATCCACTTAATACGAGTGCAAATTATTTTAAATTTAATCCAAATGGAGCCGTCGAAAATGAACCAGTTTTTGTCATTGGAAATCCAGGAAGTACAGAACGTTACCGGACCACTAAGCAACTAGAATACGACCGTGATATACGCTGGCCTTCTCAATTGACCATGATGAAAAATCGACACACGCTTATGGCTAAGGAATATGCTGCAAATCCAAACCAAAATTTATTAAACGATATTTTTGGGTTGTCAAATAGTATTAAAGCAATTACAGGTATTTTAAATGGATTAAAAACATCTTCTTTAATGACTAGAAAAAAGACTACAGAAAATGAAATTCGTTCCAAAACAAAACTTAAAAAAGAAGACCCTTGGTTGGAGTTGGAAAATATCATTGGTGGATTAACTAAATATGGATCCTCGGTTATTTTATTAGGTCCTTCAGGAATAAAAGGTGACGCAGTAAACTTAATGCATGCGTTGGCAAATTACGAAAAGAACTTAGCCTTACCAAATAACACAAGCGTTTTGGAAACCATCAAAGAAGAAATTAAAGGCTATACTAAGAACCTAAATACGACCAAAGAAAAAGAATACTTAGCTACATTTTTACAAGAAGTTGCTCAGTTCGAACATCCACAAAATAGATTTATGGATAAAATTATGAACGGCAAGTCGGCCGATCGCGTAGCTGAACGAATGATTGAAAAATCAGATTTCATAGATCCAGAAAAATTTGAAAAAATATTCAGCAAGGATGCTGAGAAATTTAAAAAATTCGATGATCCAATTTTGGATGCTTCCAGAATTTTAGTACCTAAATATTCAGAAGCCGTTGCCGCATTTCAAAGCTCCACTCCAACGAGAAGAGCTTTAGAAGCGAAAATAGCTAATGCTGTCTTTAATGTGAAAGGAACAAATCTACCACCTGATGCTACGTTCACATTGCGAATTGCTGATGGAACTGTTAAATCTTATGACTATAATGGCACTACGGCCCCTTACAAAACTACTTTTTATGGAATGTACGATAGATACTATTCATACAATAAAAAGTTTCCATGGAATCTTCCCACAAAATGGGAAAATCCACCTACTGAATTATTAATGGCTCCTATGAATTTTGTAAGTACTAATGATATTATTGGAGGCAATTCAGGAAGTGCCATTATAAACAGTAAAAAAGAAGCGGTCGGTCTTATTTTTGATGGAAATATTGAATCTTTACCTGGAAATTTTATATTTGATGAGACGTCCAACAGATCTGTATCCGTGCATGCAGGAGGAATTTATGCTGCTCTAAAATATATTTACAAAGCTGATCGTTTAGTCCAGGAATTAAGCGGAAACTAACATGTTAAAAATGAAATTAATCATATTATTAATAGTAAGCTGTTTGATTGGCTTTAGTTCCTGTGCTCCTGGCGGCAACATCACCTATGGAGCCAAGGCCCTCGCAGCCAGAAAAGATTGTTCTGGACCTTGTAATAAACCAATGCCTTGTGAAGGAAAAGAGCTGACGCTTGAAATGAATCTAGGCAATAATAATGTGATGACCACCGGTTCATCGGTCTTTGTTAGGGATCCAGAAAATTTTGACGTTACGGTTAGGATAAATTTCAGCGAAACGCTTTCTCCAGAATTATATGGCTCGATCAAAGATCCTAAATATAAAAAATTCAGGGTCACAGGTATCGTAGAAGGTTATGACCAATATGTTCAAGAAGTTTGTACGCGATCATACATTTTTAAAGTAACTGATCAAAAGAACTTCAAACTTATGGAAAATTAAATTTTATCCTTTTTAAGAATTATTTTATTGCCCTCTCTGATTGCCAGAGGGGGCAATCTTTTTTTATGCGTTTCTATAAAGTTTGTAACTGCTTCAGGGTTAGTCTTGGAATACTGCCGCAATGCCCAGCCCATAGCTTTTTGAACAAAAAATTCTTTACTCGAACAACGTTCCAATATCAGGGCTCCCATTAAGTCAAAGTTCGTTTTTTCTTTATAAAATAATTGCAAAATAAGTGCGGATCGCTGATACCAAAAATTATTTGATGAAATAAATTTCCATGCTACGTTTTGTGTTAATACCGGATTTTTTATCGCAATCAAACCAATAATATGCGGAGCCAACCCATCCACTGTATCCCACCAGGATTTATTTTCAATTAAGTGGTCATAAAATGGAATATCTCCTTCATCCAATTTTTTTTGAAATTTAAAGCTATAGTCGAGTGCGATATATACCATTTCTCTTTCAGGTTCCGCCCAACATTGGGTTACCAAATAAATTAATTCATTCTTGTCAAAGGGTTTTGTCGTTTGTATTAATTTCTTCGCTATGGTCTTTCTCAATGGAGAAGGAATTCCATAATACGGAAATTGGTTTCTCATGTAACGTTTCATCTGACGAGATAGCTCCTCGTTTTGATGTAGTTTAAATTCTGTTCTAACCTGTTCTATACTTGGTATCAAAATTTACGTTATAATCTTATTGAAAAAAAACCAGGTCCGAATTAAAACTGGCAAGTTTAAATGTATAAAAAGTTACCCTGAATTTTATCGAATCAGGCTAAGCATTTTTCGCTCCGATATCGCTTCTTTTCGATTTACTTTGTAATACAAATCATACACGTAAACACCCGAAGGAACATCTCTGGAAGAATTCTGAAAGCGACCATCCCAACCTAAATCTGGATTATTCGTTTGAAAGACCAGACCACCCCATCGATCAAATATCTTTAAGGTAAATTTCTCTAATGCAAAAAATTGACCTACAGGTTTAAATTCATCATTATGTCCATCACTATTGGGCGTAAAACTGTTAGGCATAAACAAACTAAAATCTCTATAGACACGCACACTTGACTCGATGGTATCTGTGCACAAAAATCTGTCCGCTACAATCATCCGTATTTTATAGATACCCGTATCCGTAAAGGCTATTTGTAATTCTTGGTCAAAGTAATAATCATCAGGATCAATTATCCAGGTTCTTCCTATAGTCCCCTTGGAAATATCTTTTAATGTGACCAAAGGATCTTTTGCATTAACAATAGTTTTATCAATTAGAAGCTCAGCATTTGGAGGCAAATAAACTTGTACGACATCCGCAAATGAGGCCTCGTTATAACAACCAATTGGTGAGATAACTTCTAATTTTAGGTGATAGGAACCAATGGAGTCAAAAACATGGGTGATATTTGTTCCACGCTCTTCTTTACCGTCGCTGAATTTCCAGAGTATCGCATAACTGTCATCTGTTGGAAAAGATATGTTTTTAAAACTGACACTTAACGGAACACATCCTTCTTTAATATTTGGTTCAAAAATGATCACATTTGGTGCTGGAAACCAAGCCACATCTATCGATCTAGCTTGTTCACACCCAAAATTATCTTTAATTGTCAGATCAATCGGATAAGTGCCGGGCCGTTTATAATTCACAGTTTCATCAATATTAAACCCTGTGAAGCCATCACCAAAAGACCAATTATGAGAAAGAATCGAACTATAGCTTGAAGATGATTTACTTTTGAAAGATACCGGACCCGCCTTACAAGTGTCATAGCGAACATCAAAATCCGCCAAGAGATCAGGAATTACATTAATAGTAAAAAAAGCAGTGTCGCTGCAATTAGATCCGGGATTTAAAATGAATTGACCTTTATGAATACCTCCTTCTTTAAATTTTATTTTAGGAGACCACCCGTCAAAGTTTTCAATCACGCCCCCATTCTCGTAGGTCCACAAAATATTTTGAATATAGTTTTGTTGATAACTATTATTGACAAACTGATATTCAGATGTTCCGCAAAGTAAAAATTCAAAATTTTTTCTTTTAGGGCTGATGCCACCCGCTAAATTCGCGACGACGGTTCCTTCACAAACAGCCACGTTAAATTGAAAATCTCTTCGAGAGGTTGATAACAAAATTCCATTTCGATACTCATAAATGCAAACGCCCACTACGTATTGTCCTAATTCTGTTGGCTCGCCTGTGATCTCCCCCGTCAAGGTATTGATGGTAACTTTTGGATTTCCACTCATAGGGTAATTGTATGTATAGAATGGTGCTTTAAATTGAACTTTCTGAAATGGTGGAGGGCAATCAGGATTTGGGCTCACATTATTGCAATTATTTCCACCACCTTGACCTCGACCTCCTCCCGCAAGTGGTTCACAAAAATCATAAATCAATAAATCACCTTCTTCATCAAATGCAGAATGGTCAAATTTTAATGGGTTACTTACACAAACGACCGTTGGAGGAAATTTCACAAATCGAGGGCTGTTATTACATGTTTTCTGAGCTTCTGGATGGATTTCAATAGTAAATGTAGCTCCAGTAGCTTCGGGCATTTCTAAATTCGTAATGGAATTATTTCGACAACATCGCTGCCATACTACCACATATTCTGTATTGACAATTGGCAATTCAACTTCGGCTGTATATATTCCCTCTTCCACACACAGATTATCAGGTAAAACCAGGCAAGGATATTTCGGGGGGGCCACCAAATAGGGCCCATCAAGATTGGTAGATAATTCCGAGCCGCCACCCGGACTTAAGTCAATGATATCAAAACGGCTTCCATTTTTTCTGTAAACTGTAAATCCTAGCGGATTATCAAACTGAGCGCCCATTCCCTGGCAATCCCGGTATAATTTAATGGTAATACGATACCTACGAGTAGTTGTATCGCTTCCGTTTTTGCCATAGCCCAGGCACTGATAATACATTTCACCCCCAATGATATGTGCAGCTTGAAGAGTAACATGATCAACAATTAAAAACAGAAAAACAATCAAAAGACTCCCTAACTTCAAATTATATAATTATATGCCAAATATAGCGGTAATAGTTCGTTTTTTCGGTGATAGTCAAACCTTAACATATGATAATGGAAACTGAAAAGGGAAGGACAAATTGTGTGCATAGTTGAAAAAGCTTGGATTTGTAATCATTTTTTAGAAATCTACTGCTTAGGAACAAAATACCTAATTTCGCCTGAAATCAAATTATGACACCACTAGCAGAACGAATGCGACCCAAAAAACTAGATGAAATAGTCGGGCAACGGCATTTGATCGGTCCCGGAAAAGTTTTGCGTATTGCCATTGAACAAAACCATATTCCTTCCATCATTTTATGGGGTCCTCCAGGTGTGGGTAAAACTACCCTTGCACTAATATTAGCAGAAGAGTTGAAAAGACCATTCTATACATTAAGTGCCGTGTCAGCAGGCGTTAAAGATGTAAGAGAAATAATATCTTTGGCACAATCCAAGCGTTTTTTTAATAGTCCGTCACCCATTTTATTTATCGATGAAATTCATCGCTTTAATAAGTCTCAACAAGATGCTCTACTTGGTGCAGTTGAAAAAGGAACTATTGTTTTAATTGGTGCCACGACGGAAAATCCATCGTTTGAAGTGAATTCGGCGTTATTGAGCCGTGCGCAGGTGTATACATTAGAACCACTACAACCAGAGGACTTGTTGAAACTTAGTCAACAGATCATACAGAAAGACATTTTATTTGAAAATAAAAAAATTACCATTTCAGAAAGTGGTCAGCTCATTGCTTTATCAAATGGAGATGCTAGAAAACTCTGTAATATTTTAGAATTGATCGGAAATTTATCGGAAGATGAAATTATCGTAACTGACGAACTAGTCATCAATTTAGTTCAACAAAATATTGCCATTTATGATAAAGCAGGAGAAATGCATTTCGATTTAATTTCTGCGTTTATTAAATCTATTCGAGGTTCAGATCCTAACGCTGCTTTATATTGGATGGCCAGAATGATAGAAGGTGGAGAAGAGGTCCGTTTTATAGCCAGGCGATTAATTATTCTAGCAGCAGAAGATATTGGATTGGCAAATCCAAATGCCCTTCTAATTGCCAATGCTACGCAACAAACTGTTGATTTTGTTGGTTGGCCTGAATCGAGAATCATTTTAAGTGAAGCCGTTATTTATTTAGCCTGTTCTCCAAAATCTAATTCAGCCTACATGGCTATTGAAAAGGCGCTATCATTAGCTCGATCCGAAGGGAATCAACCGGTGCCTTTACATTTACGTAATGCGCCTACGAGTTTAATGAAAAACTTGAACTATGGCCAAAACTATATTTATGGTCATGAGTACACGGATAATTTTCAGCCACAAGAATATTTTCCAGATAATCTAAAAAATTCAAACCTATACGACCCTGGACAGAATCCTTCTGAGGAGCGGTTTAGACAAAGCTTGAAACACTGGTGGAAAGAAAAGTATCATTATTAATCTTTGCCAATCACTTGTTACATAAAACAAACTCGCTCATTTTTCATGACTAGCTAGTTGCTTCGCATTTTTAATACCTTTGCACAAAATTCTGATATGCCCATCCAACAAACAGAAAATTTAAAACTAATACGCCAGAGCGCTAAAGAATTCGCGGCGACCCACATACTCCCACATGTAATGGAATGGGATGAAATCCAACATTTTCCTAAAGATTTGATGCACCAATTAGGAAAACAGGGATTTTTAGGTGTTTTAGTACCAGAGGAATACGGCGGTTCAGGTTTAGGCTACCAAGAATATATTACCATCATAGAGGAAATATCCAAAGTTTGTGGATCAATTGGTTTAAGTTTAGCTGCGCATAATTCTCTTTGCAATAATCATACCTACATGTTTGGAAATGAAAACCAACGCCAAAAATATTTACCAAAATTAGCATCCGGAGAATGGATTGGCGCATGGGGACTTACTGAAGCAAATACCGGATCTGATGCTATTCGAATGAAAACGGTTGCTAAAAAAGAAGGGGATTACTGGATTCTCAATGGAACCAAAAATTGGATCACTCACGGTATATCCAGTGATGTTTCTGTGGTTATTGCGCGCACGGGAGAGCTTTTGGATAGTCGTGGTATGACTGCTTTTGTGATCGAAAGAAATACACCAGGACTTTTCGCAGGCAAAAAAGAAAATAAACTCGGCATGAGGGCTTCTGAAACAGCAGAAATGATATTCGATCAATGTAAAGTTCATAATGACCAAGTCTTAGGCCAAGTGGGAGATGGTTTCATTCAGGCGATGAAGGTATTAGATGGTGGAAGAATAAGTATAGCTGCATTAGCCCTGGGAATTGCAAAAGGAGCTTATGAAGCAGCCGTGCAATATTCGAAAGAACGCGAGCAGTTTGGCAAACCCATTTCTTATTTTCAGGGAATCGCCTTTAAGTTAACAGACATGTTGACTAAAATTGAAGCGGCAGAATTATTAACCCGGCAAGCTGGTAAGATGAAAGATCAAGGCCTGAAAATGACTAAACAAGCAGCAATGGCCAAATACTATGCGTCTGAAATTTGTGTGCAGGTTGCTACAGATGCCGTTCAAGTTTTTGGTGGATATGGATATACCAAGGACTTCCCGGTCGAAAAATACTATAGAGACTCCAAATTATGCACCATAGGCGAAGGGACTTCTGAAATTCAAAAACTGGTTATTTCCAGGGAAATTGTGAAAGAATAACGTGACGCTTTTGATTTTGATTATAAACAATATTCCAATAGATTTGTATGTTGTTTAGTTAAGTCCGATGGATTTCACCATATGAGCAAGTTAAAAATCCAGATATTAATCCATTTATTAATTTTTAATGTCCTGGCAAGTCAGGTTGGACTGAATATTTATAGCTTCTCATGCTATTGCTTTAAGAAAATATCGGTGTCACTTGTTCCTGTTGAAGACCAATGCCATTCAACTAAGAAAGAAATTACATCTTGCTGTAAAAACTTAGGCTGCAATAAAGAGGAAAAAACACCCATTCTACCCTGTGGGAAAAGTGAAGTTTTTTACAAAGTTGGAGCCACTCTTGCAAAATTGAATGAAGAATATAAAATACAAGTTACTGCTACATCCAACCTATCATATGTTCCGAAATTGCACTTATGTTTCGTTAATAATACTCAGATTTTTTCCATTATCTTTATTGATCACTCATTCTATATGACGGGGGCGGATTCCAGGATCCGATATTGCTCCCTCTTGTGCTAGATAACTTAATTCATTTATTTTTAGAATAATTAAGGGAAAATAATTAATCATTAAATCAAAAAAAATTAAGAATTAATTATTTAACCGCCACTATTAATTTTAATTCTTAATTGAAATATTTAATTTTTAATTTTTGCAAGAAATGATACGTATAGTAATAATAAGTCTATTCAATTTTTATTGTATTTTTTCACAAGCCCAGGTGTTTAGTGGAATTATTAAAGATCAAAATGAAGTTCCATTACAAGGAGTCGTAGTATATTTTTTAAACACCTCCAATGGAACGAGCACGGATCAAAATGGCGCCTTTGTCCTTATAAGGCAGGAGGGGCAAGATCGTCTGGTGGTAGCGTTTACAGGCTTCCAACCGGATACCATCCAATTATCCAAAGACCAAAACTTTTTAAAATTACAATTGAACGAAGGGTATTCACTTAATGAAGTAACTGTGGAGAGCAAACGCGAATCACATTCATTTTCGTTGTTAAATCCATTGAATATCGAAACGTTGGAAAGCGAAGAGTTCAAAAAAGCTGCTTGCTGCAGTTTAGCAGAAAGTTTTCAAACCAGTAATGCGGTGGATGTGACTTTCAATAACGCCGTGGCGGGAACTCGTGAAATACAATTCTTAGGTTTACGCGGAGTTTACACTCAACAATTGATTGAAAATAGACCCGTATTTACAGGCATTCTAGCTACTGCGGGTTATGACTTAATTCCGGGAACCTGGCTAGACCAAATCAATATTCTGAAAGGGGCAGGATCTGCTATTTATGGCGCCCAAAGTATGACCGGGGCCATAAATGTGGGTTTAAAAAAGCCTAATTTGGATCATCCGATTTATGCAAATATATTTGGAGATATACAAGGCAGGACGGAAGTAAATCTTCACCTAAATAAATCTTGGAATAGCGCAGACCATAGCGGTTTATATCTCCATGGAAGTTATCAAAATTTAGAAAATGACCATAATAAAGATGGATTTGCAGATGAGCCTCAAGTAAGGAGATTGAATGGTATGTGGAGAAATACTTTCTTCGGAAGGAAAACAGAAGGTCAATTGAATATTCAAGCACTGACAGAAAATAAATCAGGCGGTCAATTTAATGTTTCCAATCCTTACCGCTTAGATCAGCAGATCGATCATATCAACCTTTCTGGAAATTTTGGTTACGTGGGTTTTGATGATGAGTCTAAAAATACCGGATCCATATTTGATATCTCCTATTCAAAATTGAATACCAGTTATGGAAACAAAAACTTGAAATATTTAGATGCTTATGAGTGGCACGGGCTCGCTCAATTTTTTTATACACAAAGTTGGAACGATCAAAAACATCAGGTATATCTTGGTCCCGCCATAAATATTAATATTGCCCAGGAGCGTTTTGTAGCGGAACAGGATAACACCGTCGATTATAAAAAAATAATTCCAGGTATTTTTCTTGAATACAACTTGTATTCAGGTGAAATTCAAGAATCGGAATTAAAAAAATGGATTGTTACTTTTAGCAGTCGATTGGAATATCTGCCTAATAAAAAATGGTTCTACGCTCCTCGCATAAGTACTCGATATAATGTAAACCCTGCCTGGACTTTGAGAGCTTCTGTAGGAAGAGGTTATAGATTTGCAAGGTTTTATGCTGATCACAGCAGTCTGTTTGTAAGTGCTAAGAGAATCAATTTGGATACAGACACCGATTTAGAATCTTCGTACAACATGGGCGTCAATTTAGTTGGCAAACCGAGTATTGCCAATAAAGAACTTCAAATTAACATGGATGTTTACTACACCACTTTTGAAGATCAACTCGTTGTGGACCAGGATCAGGTAATTAATGGCCAGCCATTCATAAACTTTTATTCACTCGATGGACGATCTGATGCTCTTAATTCCACGCTGACTGCCAGTTACCCAATTGTAAAATATTTCAGTTTAAAAATTGGAGGAAAATACGCAGAAACAAAAACCGAATATCGCGGTAAAGGATTAAGGGATGTCCCTTTCATTCCAAAAATAAGAGGGTTTTTATCTGCTGATTTTGATTCCCAAAATAAACATTGGCAAGCAAATCTCACCACGCATTTTACGGGTAGAATGAGGTTACCTGATAAAGAAGGTTTACCGCACAACTTGATAAATGAACATAGTGGTTATACAAAACCATTTTGGCATCTTCAGGCTCAGTTGAACTATACATATTCCAATTGGGAGTTTTATATAGGTGCAGAAAATTTAACTAATTACAAACAACATTCAGCCATTATTGACTCTCAAAATCCATTTGGAAATTACTTTAATGCTTCTGAAGTGTACGCTCCGATTACTGGAATCAATTCCTATGCTGGGATCAAATGGCATATGTTTTAGTCATACGAAATCCTTGTTAGAATAGTTAATACATGTTAGTTTGAACGCTTATCTTTACCACTTTCAAAATAATAGGTATGAAACCGATTTTTATTTTATTCGCATTTAGTTTAACCCTCATAATATCTTGTAAAAGTAAAGAAAACAGAGCCTTGACTGAAAACATGAATCCTGGAATGATTCCAAACACAGGTAGCTATGTGGAAACAGAAAGTGATGCTCCCGGCTATTTTAAAGGTATTGGCGAAAATCCAAACTGGGAAATTATCATCAAGAGTTTACAACCCGAAATATTTGAGGTGAATCTTTATTGGAATGATGGTAAAGAGACTTGGCTCGGACTCATGAAAAAATTCATTAATGAGAAATCTGATGACCCCGGGGAGTTTATTATCGGAGAACTCATGAATGGCAGTGCAAAAAAAACCGTTGAAATTTATCTTGAGTCTGGAGAATGCTTCAACGCTGCAAACAAACTATATAATGGGCGCGTGGCCATTTTTTTTGATGGTCAGGATTATTTTGGTTGTGGCGAGTATTTAAAATAAATGTGCCTATTCAATAAAATTATTAATTAATATAGCATGCGAAAATTAATCACTTTCCTACTATGCATATTTTCATTTTTACAAATATATTCGCAAGCCTACGATTCAATATTAGCGAAAAAATGGGGAGCAGATGAATACGGAATGAAAAAATATGTAATAGCCTTCCTAAAAACGGGCCTCGCTCAAATTATTGACAAAGACGAACGCAGTAAATTATTTCAAGGCCATTTTCAAAATATGAACCGTCTTGCACAAGAAGGGAAACTAGCGATTGCTGGACCCTTTGAAACTAATGATTTCTACCGGGGTATTTTTATCCTCAACACGCCTTCTATCGATACAGCAAAAGCTTGGACAAATATGGATCCAACCATTCAGGCAGGCGTATTTGAAGTCTTGTTATTGCCTTGGTATGGTTCTGCCGCATTGATGAGTGTCAATGAAACACATACGATAATTCAAAGAAAGAAAATCGTCGAATGATATGATTATAAAAATCTACATTTTGAAAAATAATTGTTTTGGCAATTAATTCCAAATACACCTTCCTCAAAGAAGAACTCATCATACACACAGCTGGGAAATTGATGAAACGTATAGAAGAGCGGTTTCCCAAATCAGGTCTTGCCCAAATTGGCAGAGAGCTCCATCAACTTTGCATAAACACACAAGACCAAACAAAAATATTGAAACGTCCCATTTGGTATATTCGAATTCCCGTATATATTATTATCCTCGCGTTAGTTTATTTATTATTTAAAGGATGTAGCTTTATATTAGAACTTTATTCGCTGCATGAATTAAATGTTTCAGATATACTACAGGGAATTGAATCTGGTATTAATGAAATAATTTTTGTAGCCTTAGTTATTTATTTTATCTATAACTTGGAAGGTAGATTAAAACGGCGAATGGCCTTAAAGTTTTTGCACCACTTGAGAAGTTTGGCGCATGTAATTGACATGCACCAGTTGACTAAAGACCCCACACAACATTTGATGGATCATTCCACAACAGAGTCCTCACCAGACCGGGAACTCAATAAATTCGAATTGATTAGATACCTGGATTACTGTTCAGAAATATTAGCCATCACGGGAAAGTTAGCTGCCTTATATGCTCAATACATGAATGATAGCGTGATTCTTTCTGCAGTGAATGATATTGAAACTACCACTCAAAATCTCTCCAATAAAATTTGGCAAAAAATAATGATATTGGATTTAAGTGGTAAGCCTTTGGATTAAAATTATTTACTAGTTGCGGTTAGTTCCAAAAATGTCTGAATAACTTTACTATCAAACTTAAGATTATACTGATTATAACCATGGTCGTGATTGGGAAGTAAAAATTAAAGTTCTCACGCTCGATCCGTATATCGCCAGGTAAATTCCCCAGCCATTTGAAGTATGTCCCAAAATAATATAACAACAACCCTAATACCAAGATAAAACAACCTAAAATGATAATCCCTTTTCCTGTATTTTCCATGGCGTATTTGAATAGCTTACAAAATATTGGGGTAAAATTCCTCTGAAATCATTTTTTCAAAAGCCGCTTGCACGACAGGTTTATCTTCTTGATACGTCACGCCAAACCAATTGGAATTTGAGGTCAAAATTTCTACGGTAATTTCATTTCGATCTATTAAATACTGAATTAATTCAGGAATATAAAATTCTGAATTTTGCTCTTCAATTCGTTTTTTTAAAAAATCAATTAAATACTTTTCAGCCCAATCAAAATACGCCGTTTGAAAACCCCACATATTCATCGAAACCAAACTCTCTGATGGAATTTCAATATTGGCTTCTTTTTCTGTATAACTAATTTTACCTTCTGTATCTTTTGTAATCCCCTTACATTCTTTAATGCTTTTAAGAAAACCATCGGAACTTGAAAAGCAAACGCCCCGATTCACGGCACCATGGTCCGAAAGTGTATTTTGCAGATTATAGGCTACCACAGCTTGTTGAGAAGGACCGCGGGTTATGACCAAAAAATCATATAGTGTTTTTATGGCTTCGCGTCCATAATAATCGTCTGCGTTAATTACACCAAACGCTTCATGGATCTTATCTTTTGTCACCCATAAAGCATGCCCTGTACCCCATGGCTTTATTCGTTCTTCTGGGCAAGTAAATCCTTCTGGCAACATGTCTAATTCTTGAAATACATAAGTAATTTCTACCCTACCTTTCCATCGAGATTCAATTTTTTCTTTGAATTCCTTATAAAATGATTCTCGGATGATGAAAACTACCTTAGTAAAACCCGCTAATAAAGCGTCATAAAGAGAATAATCAATAATAGTCTCTCCGTTAGGTCCGAATGCATCCAATTGCTTCAACCCTCCGTACCGACTGCCCATACCCGCTGCTAAAATGACTAAACTCGCTTTGTGATTTGACATAATTTGACTTTTGATGACACAAAAATAAAAAACCCCAGCTTCTTCCGAAGCCGGGGTTCATTTTCATTCTATAACCCTTACATTAAATCTTAACGAAGGACTTTGTCTTTTGTGATCGTAAACTAGCGATTCTGACATAATAATTTCCAGGAGCTAATTTATCCGCATCTAATTTATAATTGTGTGAACCAGCGCTCACCCGTCCTACATAGATAACTTCCAATTCAGAACCAATGGTATCAAATAAACTGATTCTTAAATTATCATCTTCACTTTCGAAGCTAATGTTAATATCACCTTTTGCCGGGTTCGGAGACAACTTAAAATCAAATGCAATCTGATCAAGGTCTTTATTGTCCGTAGTTGGGCTACATCCTTTAATAATTGGTAACTTAGTAAAATCCTTAAACAGTACAGAACTCATTTGAGATGCATCCATTTCAAACCAATCTACCAAGACCGATGCGTACAGTGACCTGAAATCAATTTGCATGGCGACTCCTTCATCATTTGCGACTGTGGGATTGATGGTTGGATTATCACCAAGAATCACTGGATTAATACACGATCCAAACATAAATAAAGGAGCTGCAGTACCATGATCCGTTCCTGTACTATCATTGGCTTTAATCCTTCGACCAAACTCACTAAAGGTCATTCCAATGACACGTTCTCCATGACCCATCAACTGAATATCATCCAGAAATGCATAGACTGCATCAGAAAGCATTTTTAATAGGTTAGCATGATTACCTATGGTGTGATCCGTAGGATCGCATTGAGCAGAATGGGTATCAAATCCACTTATGTTAACTATATAAACCTTAGTTTGTAGTCCTCCATTAATCAGTCTCGCCACAGTTTTAAGCTTTGTCGATAAAGCATTAGTATTATCCGCAGGATACTTTGTTGATAAATTCGGGCCTGACTTTGTATTGGCATTTTGAATCACCTGGGTATAGTCATTGGTTTGCACAATTGAGCCATTTAAAAAGCGTAGCTCATCTCCATAATTTGAATTAGGATATTGATCTTCGATGCCTTCAGATAAAATTCTAAGGGCATTGGGATCGGTTAACGCCAAACTAAAATTAGTACCTTCTCCTTGACATGTCTGTGAAGTATTTGAACCGATAGTGATCGCTATTGGATCTGGATATTCCGTATTTGGATAACCGTATGGATACCCTTGATACTCTTCTGCAAAATATCGCCCTAGCCATCCAGTATAATCGTGCTTATTGGCATCTGTAGCTGTAGTCCATATATCCGTGGACCTGAAATGCGATCGATTTTGATTTGGATATCCTACAGATTGCGCCAATAACAACTTACCGTCATTCCAAACATTCTGCATGGATGTCATGGCAGGATGGATACCTAAGCCAGTTCTTAAGGGTAACGCTGCGGCCTCTGGAATCAAAATTTTGCTGCGCGCTACAGATAAGTTAGAATACTGATCCAAAGGAAGGACCATATTCAAACCATCATTTCCACCATTCATTTGAATTAATACCAACACACGATCATTTTTTCCTTGTATCAAATCAAGTAAATGGTTTCTTCCTACGGCGCCCACAGGAATTCCATTAATAATTAAGGGTAAACCAATTAAGGAAGTCGTTTTTAAGAAATCTCTTCTTTTCATTTTGTTTTGATTTGAATTTTAAGATAAATGGTATTCACTCATCGAAACTAGTGCAACAGTGAATGGACGAAGCCTTGCTTCAACTGCCGTTCGTTTTGTTGCGTTCGTCGAATCATTTTTGTAAGCATTGTAAGTGGTAGCCCATTGTGCAGCTGTCCCATTGGTTCCATGCAAACTTTTCAATAAGGCATCTCGTTGTTTGTTCGTCACTCCCTGTGGAAATTGATGAGCGATGATTTCATTAATTAACAGTGTAGAATCAGATGGATTAGTGAATTGATCTATGTAATCGATCAGCGCCAAACCATACGACACACTGTTGACTTTGATATTTTTATTAATGTAATTTGTAGGCCAACCAAATCTTTGAATGAGGGTAACTGAATTAATCCATACCCGGTTATAACCTGGTTCCTGATAATATGCTTCCCATCCAGCTACAGATGGTAAATCAAAATAGGTCATCTGCATACCAGCTGTTTGTCTGAACAGAGATTGAAAAAAGCTATATTTATCTGCCAAAGCAGTTGGGACCTGCATTTTCATTCCCTTAAGCACATTAAAAATATACTCATAAGGTGATTTAATTAAGCAACCCAAAGCGCCTTGTTCGTAAAAATGTTGGCTTTTAAATAACGTTTCTAAAACTGGTTTTACGTCAAAATTGTGGTCGATCAAAACCTGAGCCAATCCAGCTACGATCTCATTTTCTATCGCAGCGTCTACTTTATAATATATGAAGAAACGATATAATTTTCTGCATAAATGAATGGCAATTTCCTGCTGCTTTTCAGCAAACATGAAGTCAATAAAATTTTTATACTCATTTTCTGCGCCGTTTTTAATAATCTTATTATTAAAACGGTGCGATAAAATTTTATCTGTCGTGTCGTGTCGATTGGCATTCCAGGTCGCTTTATAATAACCAGTTATTGGATCAATATTTTTAGGCAAATTTGGCTCATCGTTCAAATTTGGAATAGTAAATCCTGTCATGATCCTGGCCACCGCCAGTACATCCATCTCTGTAAATGTGGTATAGTCTCCAGGGCCTGCAAGATTTCCTTTACCGAGTACAAATAACTCCATCAATTCTCTTGCAAAATTTTCATTGGGTGCCGTGCGTGTATTTAGGTTCCCATTTAGGTATCGCAACATGGCAATGTTTGGAGTCATTCGTTGTGTTAATTCTTTAAAATTACCTACCGCAAATTCTCTGATCAATCGTATGTAATCATATTCTTGACGGGCATCTTCATTCTCAGACGTGACAAAATGATTGTGCCAGAACATTGTCATCTTCTCCCGAACAGAAACTCCTTCATTAAAAATGAGTTCCATAATCCATGCTCGCAGTGAGTTGACTCGATAGGTACCTAAACCTTGCACATTGTTGGTATTTACAGTATACACCCAAGTCTCACCTACCGCAACTTTTGGATCCAATGTAAAGCTTGGATTGAGTGGTTTCGTGGTTTCTGCTTGTACATTTAATAATTTGGTAACGGTAGCATTTAAGCCATCGTTGACAGCTTGTTTAATTTGTTGATGTGTTGGACCAAAACTGGCTCGCCGCAATAAATGAGCCGCCATGGCATAGTTAAATGTTCCTGTGTGAGGATTTAATCCACCTCCTACCGGGAGGGCATTTTGGTGTTGAATAGTGTTAGGAGAGGTGCTTTCCGCTTTTCCAATGAATGTGGAAAGTGAGGTTCTTCTATTCATAAATTAGGTATATTTTGTTCGTTTGTTAGAAAATGGGAATACGTTTATTTACTTAATTAGGCTTTGAATAAAACGCTGCCCTGATGGATCCTCTAAAATTAAAATATAATATCCCGGCAATAAATCAGCCTCACAACGGTATGAGTTTCCTACATTCTTGATCCCTTTTTCATAAACTTTGATGCCTTGTTGGTTAAATATTTTTACCTGCGAATCCGGTATACGCTGGTTGGAAAATTTTGTTGAAATGGTAAAATAATTTGCGACGGGATTCGGCGAAATGATATAGTTATGGGTTATAATATCGTTTGCCTTAACCGGTGACGATGTAATCCTAATGTTGTCAAACAATAGATAGTCCTTAGTTAAATCAATTTGACCCAAGCTATCTATTCCACCTTCCAAACAAAGATTTATAAGTTCAATAGCTAATGAGGTCGTATTGGTTGGTAAATCAAAAACGTAATGTTTCGAATTCAGTTCTGTTTCTGCATCGGAAATATAACTCGAATAAATATTGGTGCCAAAACTATCTCGGAGTATCAACCTTGTCGACGGGGATGCTTTGGGGGTTATTTGCAAACTATCGTAATTAGTGTTCCCTACGACCTGGGCCAGATCAAATTCCAGTTTAGGAAAATTTTCATTCGTTACGTTTGCACATAAATATATCGTCGAACTAAATTTAGGATTATTTAAAAACATGCCTGGAATACTATTCGATTTAGATGGAATAAATTTATTTTCTTTGGTAAAAATATTCCCGCCAGTTATTAGTAATGAAGAATTTCCATTTTCTTCCAGAAAACCTACCGAATTAAAGGAATCTACATGAACTTGTAATAAACTGGAGTCAAATTGATTATTGTCAAACCCTTCATGATATCCAAGGGTGCTGTAATTTAGGAATACGACTACAAATGAAAAACTGTTGTTCGATGCCACCGTATCTTTTATCCAAACAATACTCGCTGTGGCTTTTTTGAGTCCAATAAAATTTCTAGGAATCTGGAATGTGGGTATCACTAATTTGCCACTTGGATAAATTGAATTTTTATTTTTAAAAGGAATAATGATGACTTCGGTTCCTAATTGAATTCGGAATTCCAAATTACTTTGTTTAGGAATAATGGTGCACCCATTATAAATGGCTTCTGCTGAAATCCGGTTGTTCATTTTTTCAGGACATGAAGAAGTAAACACATTTAACTTGTCCATTCTAAAATCGTGGTCACTGGTAGTCGTCGATTTCGATAAAGTTACCGTAAATCGATTATTGGAAGTATCCGCATCACTTTCAAAAAATACATCTACATAAACCCTATTATTGCCATTTTTTTCCAAATATACATCTTGCAAAAATGTGTATAACAATGTAGCTCCAGGCGCTAAGTCTTGGTCCAACGTGAGTACTTCGATGATCTTTGCATTGCTCTCTACTTGATAGGTAAATAGAATCTCCGTGCCGGATGGTATGGGTTCTGTACATCCATTATTATCAAGTCTCACTTCCAAATTAAAAAATCCTTCTTTACAAACCCTTGTAGTAAGCGTGTTATTACTTAACCCAGCATCCCTTTCTTGAATTCCTGTACCAATGCCCACTGCTTTCCAAGCTTCGGCAATGTTTTTATACGATGGGGAACACAACCCGAACAACTGTTCGGCCACATCCATAGATGCTTCTCTTGCTTGAAAATAGCTGCTAGTTGGTGTCAGATATTCGGTTAATATTTTATAAGCAATTAATATAGCCGTATCCATTCCCATGGCCTGAACTACAAAATCTCTGTTCCCTTCATTTTTACCGGCACCCCCTTCTACCAAAAGATAGAACCAATGATTGAGCACCCCACTATTGGTGTGTACACCCCCATTGTCAGAAGTATTATTCAGCCAATAAGCCCCTTTATAATATTTTGGATGTCTAAACCGGTGTGGGTTGGACATATCGCGAAGGGCCGAGTTTTTGTTGACCATGATTTTTTGACCTAAGAACCAATTGAATTGTCCAGGATCACTTTTATACTCTACTGCTTTTCCAAAAATGTCGCTAAAAGCTTCATTCATCGCTCCAGATTCATATTGGTATTCAAGACTTGCTGAAAATTCAGTTAGTCCATGCGTCAGTTCATGTGCCACCACATCAATCGAAGTAAATGGATTGTATGTCTGACGATCGCCAATCCCATAAGTAGCTGCTACACCATTCCAAAAAGCATTGTTATACGATCCGGTATCAATTATAATGCTAAGTATAGGTAGGTCGAAATTATTTAGACTTTTACGTCCGAATTTTTCCAAAAGAAAATCATACACCTGGACGGAACCCCAATGCACATCAAGTCCACCTGTGCGTTGCACCAGTGAATTCTTTTCCCAATAATTATCTTTATCAGTAAAAATAGTTCCCTTCACATCGCGTGTTATGATTCCACTGCCGCGCGTTTTATCATACAATAAAAAATCGTCGCCTTCCTGTGAAGTTTGAACGAATTGAGTGCCATGATACAGTGTTTCCGCAGGTCCTTCTCCAAAACAATGGGTTAATATATCGTAAGATTTAATGACATCCCCTGAAAGTGCGTCGATATAAATACGTTCTCTTTTCAATGGAACTGCACAATGCACATCCATTTTATACGCCAAGCTAAAATTTCCGCTGTGTAATGGATATTCAGAGTCAACGATGCACAACGTTACCACAGGTGCATATTCATCATGTTGAACATCTATTTCCCACATATAGCTTTCCGCTTTTATGTAATCTAAAGCTATCGACAACGCCTCTTCTTTTGTAATCACCGGTTCTATATGCATCGAAAAATTAGGATGAAGCACCCCATTTGCTTTATAGATCAACTGATTTCGCTCATGCAATTTATATATGGCTCCCAGAATGGGAATACCATTAAAATATTGCTGATAGCTTAAGTGATTGTCGCCTTGATTATCAGCAAGTTCATCTAATAATATCATTTGATTCCCATCCACTAATTGATACACCTCTTTATATTCATTGAAAAAAAGGTCTTTGGAAACTTTAGCTTCCATAGGAACAGAAAGCTTTGAAAATGCTCCCGAATGATAGAGTTTGGGAAGGCTTTTATTATTATTTTGAGCTGATAATGACGATATTACACATATAATAATAATTATATGCAAAATGGATTTTAAATTCATTGATTTTATTAGATTTGATGTTAAAGATATTGAGAAAATGGAAATTTTCCCAATATCTACACGCAAGGAATATGGAGGTTGAATTGAGCTAAGCAGAACTTGCTAAATTCATTCCTTTAGCTTTATCCATCATAAACGTAAATGCTGCCTCATACTCGTTAGGAATAAGTCCATCCAAAATAGCTTCTCGGATAGCATTTTTTAAAATCCCTACCTCGCGGCCGGGTCTGAGCCCAAAGGTTTCCATGATCATCTCCCCTGTGATCGGGGGCTGCCATTCCCGTATTCGATCTTTTTCTTCTACTTCAATCAAACGACTTCGAACCACCTGATAATTTTGAAGATAACGCTTTACTTTATCAGGATTCTTGCTGGTAATATCCGCTTCACACAACAATAATAAATCATCTAATTCTTCGCCAGCTTCAAACAACAATCTCCGTAAAGCTGAGTCAGTAATTTCCTCTTGCGTCAGCGCGATTGGCCTTAAATGAAGTCGCACTAATTTCTGGACGTACTTCATTTTATTATCTAACGGCAATCGAAGATTTTTAAAAATTCTCGGCACCATAGCAGCGCCCAAAGCTTCATGTCCATGAAACGTCCAACCGGAATCTTTATCGTATCGTTTTGTTTGTGGTTTGGCTATATCATGTAAAATTGCTGCCCACCGCAACCATAAATGTTCTGATTTTGCGCACACGTTGTCTAACACTTGTAAGGTGTGATAAAAATTATCTTTATGTCCACGCCCGCCTTGATATTCCACGCCATGCAAGGCCACCAGCTCAGGTAAAATCAATTCAAGCAAACCACATCTAAAGAGCTGATCAAAACCCATGGAAGGTTTTTCACATAAAATAATTTTTTCCAATTCGGTCGATATCCGTTCTTTTGATACGATACGCACCCGGTTTTTATTCTGAATGATACCTTCATAGGTTTTTGGATGTATTGTAAAGTCCAATTGATTGGAAAAACGGATCGCCCGCATCATCCGCAAGGGGTCATCAGAAAACGTTTGGTTGGCCTCTAGTGGTGTTCGAATAATTTTAGCTTCAATATCCATCAAGCCATCAAAGGGATCTATGATCTCACCATAATTTTCCGGATTTAAACTAAATGAAATGGCGTTTATGGTAAAATCCCTGCGCAATTGATCATCCAACAAACTCCCTGCCATTACTCTTGGCTTTCTGGAATCTTCCTGATAAGATTCTTTCCTTGCGCCTACAAATTCAATTTCCAAATCTTTATGCCGAATCATCGCTGTGCCGAAGCGGCTATACACATTGACCTGGGGAGTAGGTTTAAATTGATAGGCAACTCGTTCAGCTAATTGTATGCCATCACCCAAACAAACAATATCAATATCTTTGGAAGGTCTGCCGATGATTCTATCCCGGACAAATCCACCAATTGCATATACAGGAAAACCTAAGTCTTTCCCGGCCTGTGAAATAATTTCGAGGATTTTTTTTTCTGAAGGATCCAGCTTAAATATTAAAGAGCTCATGCGATTTCGGCATAAACATATTCTTCTGAATATGCATGTTCCAATCGTTCTAATATTTCAAATAAAATAGCTGGACTTGATTCTGTGACTAGCATACTCCTGAATTCCTTAATATGGGGCAACCCTTTGAAATAATTAGTGTAGTGCCGTCTCATTTCTAAAACGCCCAATTTTTCACCCTTCCACTCGATGGAGCGGTTCAAATGTTGTCGGACCGCCTGAATGCGTTCTGCTACTGTAGGGGGCTCTAACAACTCACCTGTTTTGAAATAGTGTTTGATTTCTCGAAAAATCCACGGATAACCGATACTGGCTCTTCCAATCATTATTCCATCTACATCGTATCTATTCTTGTATTCCAGTGCCTTTTGTGGACTGTCGATATCACCATTGCCAAAAATCGGAATATGGATTCTTGGATTATTCTTAACCTTCGATATCCATGACCAATCTGCTTCACCTTTATACATTTGGGATCGGGTACGAGCATGAATGGTTAACGCTTGAATGCCTATATCCTGAAGTCGTTCGGCCACATCTTCAATGAAAATCATACTTTCATCCCAGCCCAAACGAGTCTTAACCGTCACAGGTAAATTCGTGGATTTTACTACAGCCTGGGTGAGCTGCACCATTTTGGGTACATCTTTTAGAATGCCCGCTCCAGCTAATTTACAGACCACTTTTTGGACAGGACAACCATAATTTATGTCCAATATCTCCGGTTTTGCACGCTCTACAATTTCTCCAGCCCTCATCATAGAATCCAATTCCGCGCCAAAGATCTGCACTCCAATAGGGCGTTCCTCATCATAGATATCAAGTTTCTTGAGGCTTTTTTCCGCGTCTCTGATCAACCCTTCCACAGATATAAACTCTGTATATAACAAATCACAACCTTGCTCTTTGCATAATGCTCGGAAAGGTGGATCACTCACATCTTCCATAGGCGCCAGTAGAATTGGAAACTCCGGCAAGGACAAGGGTCCAATTTGTACACCCGTTTTCATTGACGCAAAGATAGTATATAGTGCTTGTCCGGTGCATACAATGCAACTATTTGTATAATTTGATTCATTTAATATTAATAAATTTACCACATGATTCTAACACTGATTTCTCTATGTTTTATAATAGCGTATATACTTATCGCATTGGAACATCCACTAAAACTTGATAAGGCCGTCCCGGCCATTTTTTTTGGTGTATTGAGTTGGGCGATTATTGGAATTTTTAAGGTGCCGCTAGCCCATGATATGGAATTGAATGAAGGACTCAGTTTGATGTTGAGTGATATAGCAGAAATATTGCTGTTTTTAATTGGCGCAATGACTATAGTGGAGATTATAGATTTGCACGGTGGATTTCAAATTATTTCAAATTTGATTAAAGAAAAATCATCCTATCGATTGCTGATTATTATTTGCCTATTTAGTTTTTTCTTATCACCTGTATTAGATAATCTAACTACCACGATTGTAATGATCTCATTCGTCCGAAAATTAATTCAGGAACCTGAAAAAAGATGGTGGTATGCTTCCTTTGTTGTCATTGCTACAAACGCAGGTGGTGCCTGGTCTCCAATAGGAGACGTGACGACGACCATGTTGTGGATTGGTCAAAAAATAACTACAGGTGCTTTGATTAAATATTTATTCTTGCCTTCCTTAGTTTGCATTATAGTTCCGATAGTGATCGCAAAATTTTTAAAGCCTTTTCGCGGAACTGTACAAAATTCGGAAGAACCTGCCGTTAACATTCAAATTTTACCCTCATCAAAGACTATGTTAGTCGTAGGAGTGCTAAGTTTAATTTTTGTTCCGGTTTTTAAACAGCTTACACATCTACCACCTTATTTAGGCATGATGTTTTCGCTAGCAATCGTTTGGTTAGTTTCCGATATTATTAAACCCACCGCCTTTCCTTTTACTGAGATTGGTAAAAAGTTAACGATAAAAAATGCATTAGGTCGAATAGAGATGCCCAGCATTTTATTTTTCTTTGGAATCCTTGCCGCAGTAGGCGCATTAGAAGCGGTTGGAATTCTTGCATCCCTTGCTAAGTCACTGGATATCTATTTTAATAACCACACCATGATTGTATTTCTTTTGGGATTACTTTCCGCTATAATTGATAATGTGCCGCTTGTCGCTGGAAGTTTGGGTATGTATTCATTTGAACTGGATCACCCTTTCTGGCATGAATTGGCTTTTGCGGCAGGAACGGGTGGAAGTATATTGATCATTGGTTCCGCGGCAGGTGTAGCTGCCATGGGTATGGAAAAAATCAATTTCATCTGGTATCTTAAAAACATCGCCTGGCTAGCCTTATTAGGTTATTTGGCGGGATGGGCGGTAATGTACCTTACACTTTAAAAATACTCAATTCTCACAGACCTAAAAATTCCAGTGAAGTATGTAACAAGTTCCACTAAAACCATTTACCGATAGGTGCGTCTTTCAAAGCTGTGATAACGGAATTAATTCTGTCTCAATAATTTTCCCCTAGATTTACAGCAAAAATAGTACATGAAGCAATTTCTATTACTTGCCTATTTCCTTTTCAACATTCTATCCTTACCTGCCCAAAACAAATCTACTATAACGCATGAAGATATGTGGTCTTTCAAAAGAGTGGGCGCCCCCGCCATTAGTCCAGATGGAAATTGGGTCATTTTTAGCGTATTGGAAACAACTTATGATGAAAAAGAACAAGTCAATGATGTCTGGGTAGTTTCTACGGGTGGAGCCACCACTCCACGTAAATTAACGAGTGGCAAAGCTGGTGAAAGCGGTTATACCTGGAGTCCAGATGGAAAGTACATAGCCTTTGTGGCTAAAAGGGATGGAGAGGACGAGTCCCAAATCTACCTCTTAAATTTTAAAGACGGCGGCGAAGCCCAACGATTTACTAACTTGTCCACAGGAGCATCTTCCCCAAACTTTAGTCCTGATGGAAGCATGATACTTTTTACAAGTAATGTATTCCCAAAAATTTATATCGATTCTGTAAATAAAAAATTGATCGAAGAAAAGAAAAAGATAAAATATAAAGCGCGAGTTTATTCCTCCTTTCCCATCCGAGATTGGGATAAATGGATCGACGAAAAACAATCTCACGCTTTTGTGCAGTCTATGGAACCAGAAAGCATAGCGAAAGATATTTTTTCAGAAGTCGCTATCAGTAAATTGGAGGGCTTCAAATTTTTTAATGCAACCTGGACAAATGATAGCAAGGAAATTGTGTTCTCGGCCACTGTAGATGCCCACACAGCAGCCTACCAGGAACCTTCTACGCAACTTTATAAACTTTCACTTTCAGGAGGCGATGCTACAAAATTGACTACTGACAAAAATGATTACGCCAGTGTTCAATTTACAAAAGATGGAAAATACTTGTTTGCATACAGCAGCGCAAACAACAATAACAAAGTGTACAACTTAAATAAATTGGTAAGATTTGATTGGCCTGGAATGCAAAATAGACTTGTTGTTAGCGAAAAGTTGGATAGGCCTATAAATAATTTTATCATTCATGGTGATCAGCTATATCTCAATGTGGAGGACGAGGGAAATAATAAAATTTACAAATTATCCATCCATGGTGGAGATCATAACTTATTTAGTCTTACAAAAAAAGGATGTTTTGCAAATTTAAATTCATCCACTACTAACGACATACATCTGGTGGCCACCTATGAAACGTCGTCTATGCCACCGGAGATTATAAAACTTAATTCAGATGGCAGCCATACTTTCCTCACAAAAATTAATGCTAAAAAACTTTCCGCGTTGGATTTGCCTGATGCAGAAATTGTTTGGTTCACCAGCAGTCGCAATAAAAATATTCGCAGCTTGATTATGAAACCATCCGCTTTTGATTCAACAAAAAAATATCCGCTAGTAGTATTAATGCATGGCGGCCCTGCTGGATCTATTAAGGATGACTGGAGTTATCGATGGAATAATCATCTATTGGCAAAGTCAGCTTATGTAATTTTATGGACAGATTTTACGGGTTCTACGGGATACGGTGAAAAATTTTCACAGGATATTCAATTTGATCCTTTTAAAGGACCTGCGCAAGAAATATTAGAAGCTGCTGCGGATGCCACCAAACGGTTTTCATTTATCGACCCAGCTCGTCAGGCCGCTGGTGGAGCCAGTTATGGCGGACACCTCGCCAATTGGATGCAAGCCATCAACACCCATTTTAAATGTTTGATAAGTCATGCGGGTTTAATCAATAGCCTTTCACAATGGGGCACGAGTGATGTCATATACGGCCGTGAAGTAATGAATGGTAGTGCGCCCTGGAAAGAAAATAAAACCTGGAAAGAACAGAACCCTTATCGATATGCTGAAAAATTTAAAACGCCTATGCTTATAACAGTAGGTGAAAATGATTTTCGAGTTCCTTTGAATAATTCATTGGAGAACTGGAATACTTTGCAACGCCAGAAAGTTCCAAGTAAACTAATCGTTTTTCCTGATGAAAATCACTGGATACTCAAAGGTGAAAACAGCCGGTTTTTTTATAGCGAGGTGCACGCATGGTTAGAGAAATATTTAAAGTAGGCTATTTTAAAATTTATAATGTGTGGCTAATTCCTAGGATATTCCTGGCATGCTAAGTTGGACTGCATTTTAATAGTAAAATCTGTAAGACCAATTCCAGATTATCTTTATTTTTATTTAATATTTTTAATCCGACATGAATAAATTAATCAAGCTTTTATCTCTCCTATTCATTTTTTTTGTTTTAAAAATCGATGCGCAATCGATTAATCAAAACACCGATAAAAAATTAAAATCGCTGGAATACCGAATTATAGGTCCCTTCAGAGGCGGACGTTCTTGTGCGGTGGCTGGATTACCTACTAAAAACAATGTGTACTATTTCGGTGGAACCGGCGGAGGCGTTTGGAAAACAGAAGACAGCGGAGTACATTGGAATAATGTGTCCGATGGGTATTTCGGAGGCTCAATTGGGGCCGTCAGTGTATCTGAATCTGATCCTGGTATTGTCTACGTTGGAACGGGTGAGGAGACCGTAAGAGGAAATGTTTCTTCTGGAAATGGCGTCTGGAAGAGTGAAGATGCCGGCAAAACCTGGCAGCATATTGGATTAGCAAAAACACGACATATCAGTCGTATTCGCATTCATCCAAAAAATCCCGATATTGTACTGATAGCCGCTATGGGGAATTTGTATATACCAAATCCAGAACGAGGCATTTACAAATCATGGGATGGTGGCAAGACCTGGAAAAATGTGCTATTTGTCAATGATTCCGTGGGAGCTATTGATTTGTGTTTTGACCCTACTAATCCTAAAGTGATCTATGCGAATACCTGGCGTGTGCAACGAAACTCATACAGCTTATCGAGTGGAGGCCCTGGTTCTTCAATTTGGAAAAGTATAAATGGCGGTGATACCTGGAAAGAAATCAAGAAAAACAAAGGCCTGCCCGAAGGTATTTGGGGTATCAGCACGATCTCTGTGTGCCCATCAAAACCAGATCGGCTATATGCCATGATTGAAAATGAACATGGCGGTTTATATAGGTCCGATGATGCCGGAGAAACCTGGGAAAAAGTGAATGACAACAGAGAACTTAGGCAGCGAGCCTGGTATTTTAGCCGTGTCCAAACAGACCCGGCTGATCCAAATACGGTGTATGTCTTAAATGTATCCCTTCACAAATCGACAGACGGCGGTAAAACGTTCAAAACCATGCCTAATGGACACGGGGATCACCAC
>JALYPU010000172.1 GCA_030856215.1 Bacteroidota bacterium | reverse complement strand
AGTTGTTCGACCGGCTCTCCTAATTCTTTCATTTGCTGAAAAAGAATCTGAGAGGTTTCATGCAATTCTTCGCTTTTTTGCATGGCCATCGTTCTTGAGCGAACTTTTTCCAATGCATATTCAATCTTTGCTTCTCTTGCCTGTGCTTCTGCTTTTTGGAGATCGAGGAAACGGGTGTAAGTACTGTCAAATACTCCCGCAAATCTTTCCAGTAATTGGATTGTTTCCGGTGTGCAAATTTCTTGTGTAGAGATGGAAATCAATCCTTTTGAATAAAAACCAAAGCTGATAACCCGCCGTTTATGTAAATTGATGTTTGTGTCCGTAACACCGCTTATTGCATTTCTGTATTTCACCCAGGCTTTGAGTTCTTTGCCTGAAAGATCAACCACTGTTGATTTTTTTTGTGCTTTCCAGCCAGCATACATTTTTTGTCCTACGGTGGGTTCTTCAATACTTACGTTGAAAGAGTGGTTTATCTTTTCGCCGCTTCCTTGCCAATCGGTAACCTGTAATTCTATCTGTTTTTTTTCTTCGTTCATTACACCAATGGTGATCTGGATTGGATTTTCTCCCAGGCCTTTGAACTGTTGAAAAAGAATGGCTGCAGTTTCGGCCAGTTCATCGCTTCGCTGCATGGCCATTGTTCTTGAACGAACCCTTTCCAATGCCGCCTCAATTTGCGCTTCTCTTGCCTGTGCTTCGGCATTTTTCAGGTCGAGGAAACGGGTATAGGTCTGTTCAAAAACTTTGGTAAAACGTTTGAACAAATCATGCGCATCGGGAACAGGTTCATATGTAATGAACAACAGAAAACCGTAAGTAAATTTGCAAAGATGATTGATTTGGTAAGTAGGTAAAGAAATGCCGGCATCTTCCAGTTTCTTAATGACGTTTCCAAGCTTTGGAATGGTCCGCATATAATTATAATGCGCTTCCAGTGCTTTACCACCTAATTCCTGTAAAAAGAAACTTTCATCGCTTTGCAGGAAATTATACCATTCCAAAAAAGAAGCTTCTTCGGTAAAGTACAAGTTAAACGGATCCTGTATAGCTCCCTCGCTACTCATCCAGCAATCACTTGTTTTTTTATCTTCCGCCAGTACATTGTATCCGCAACTCCATGCCGGAATGCCCAATGCCTGTACTTCCAGGAATAATACATTAGCAGCTTCGGGCAACTCATTGCTATGCTGCATAGCCATGGTTCTGCTACGGACCTTTTCCAACGCCATTTCAATCTTTGCTTCTCTTGCCTGTGTTTCGGCTTTTTGCAGGTCGAGGAAACGGGTATAGGCACGTTCAAATTCGATAGCAAAACGACCAAGTATCTTTTTTTTGTCTTCAGATAATTCCTTTTCAATCATTACACCAAAGCAGCCATATTTCATGTAGGCTTCTACGTAATATAGTCCGCCAGGAAAATGTTCAGGTTTTAATTTTTCAACTCCATCAAGCAATGCTGCCCAGGTGGCAAAGTAATTTTCCACTTCGCCAGGCGGCAAAGCGTATGAATGAACGGGTTCATCGCTTTTCCAATCAACAATACATTTCGTAGTGGCAGGCTCATTTCTGTCAAGCGGGTAATTAAGGGCTTTACTTTTAAAAATGGTTGAATTGTTTTGTTGCTCTGCCCAGGTTGCCCAGAATATATGTTGATCTTTCTCTTCATCCGGTAACCATAAATAAGAAAATTCTGAATTGATACCAAGTAATAGAACCTGTTGGTGAAAAACCCTTAAAGTATCATCCAACTCTTTTGAATGTTGCATGATCATGCTCTGTGTACGGGTACGTTCCAATGCTGCTTCTATCTTTGCTTCTCTTGCCTGTGCTTCTGCTTTTTGCAGATCGAGAAAACGGGTATAGGCCTGGTCGAAAACTCTTGCAAAACGTTTGATAATATCAACTTCATTGTCAGATAAAACCTTCCCTTCAAAATCATTGATATTAAACACTGCATTTTTAACCGCCACCATCGAAATAGTATATAACGGGCTTTCGAATATCATTCGCTTTATATCTTCGGGCAAATATTTCAATTCAGCAGTATGTTCAAGTACATATTTATAAAAGGAATTTTTTTCTTCTTTTGAATAATTACCAACAAAAAAATCCAATTGCTTTTCACGGACATTGTTGAAATCTTCCGATATTTTATGATGGAAATAAGGGAGACGATAATTGGTGATGACGAAACCGGCCTCATTCTCACCGCACACAAAAGCATTCAAGTCTTTTGAACCATCAATATAAATGGAGATGCCGACCGCTGTTGCAGGAATTTGCAGTTCTTTTAATTTTTCGAAAATAATAGATACCACCTCGTTTAGCTCATCACTTTTGTGCATTCCAAGAGATCGGCTTCGCACTTTTTCCAATGCTAACTCTATCTGAACTTCTCTTGCCTGTGCTTCAGATTTTTTAAGATCGAGAAAGCGACGATGAGCAATATCAAAAGCTCCGGCAAAACGAACCAAAATATCGAGGTCTTCCTTTGGCGGATTTTCCACTACTCCGGGTAAACTGTAGCCGATTTCTCCATGTGTGGTTCTCGCCATAATAAAAGTGAGACCACCGATATGCCGGATATCATCATGGCTTGGTGCTTGCGGATCTATATTCTGAAAATCGCCAAGCGAAATCATTTTGTCTACATAATCCAGCGCTTCTTCTACGTCCATTGCATATACAACGGTTTGCTCCTTGCTTTTTTCCCATTTTGCCAGCAATGGAATGTTGCCATGGATATGCCTTGGAAGCTCCATCACAAAACCTATTTTGGTACCGTCGCCGGAAGTCATAGCCTTTTCGTATTTGTCTGGCAGCCACATCATGTGCCAGAAATATTGGGCTTCATACCCCAGCCTGGTAAATTCATTCCGCATGATAACCACAATGTCTAAGAGGTCGGATGATTTTTGCATTGCCATAGCCTGGGAACGAACCCTTTCTAATGCCAATTCTACTTCTGCTTCCCTTGCCTGTGCTTCGGCTTTTTCAATATCAAGAAAACGGCGGTAGGCCAGTTCAAATACATTGCGGAAACGTTTAAATAAATCAATTTCGTTTTTATTTAATGGCAGGTAGGTTGAAATACCCAATGCAACAGGCCCAAGCGAATCCCAGTAATAATTTAATGAATTTGCACTTTCTAAAAAGGTATCAATGAAAACATTCGTGGTTTTTTGATAGACAATCCAACCTGCTAATTCAGCTTGATTTATATGCGTTGCGAAAAACTCTCCCTTCCCTTTAAGCATTTGATCTGCAAATGCCTGGTGGATTTTGTGATTGGTATAGCTTGTTTCAGTAATTATAGGCTTATTATGTTTAAAATAATATTCATAATTCATGTAAGTGCCTTTGCTCTCATAAAAAATTGCAGTCTGCACATTACGTATTTCTTTTACACCAAGCTTATCCAGTTCCATTGCAATGATCCTGCATACTTGGGGCATATCAGCAGGCTCTTTCATTGATAATGCGATGGTGCGAACCTTTTCTAATCCGGTTTCAATTTCCAGTTCCCGGTTTTGGGCTTCTACCGCTTTTCTTTTCTGTTCCAGTTCTTCAATGGTCTCTTCCAGTAAAATGGCCGTTGTTCTTTTTACTTTTTCTGTTCTGTTTAATTTGAATGCGGTTATTTCTAATTCTTTATCAACATCTTTCACCGATTTTAGTAACCCGGTTTTTTCTTCTGCACTCAAATGTTCTGACTGCAGAATAAAATCCAATATCTTTTGTAAGGGCTGATTCATTTATTTTTCTTTTAATGCTATGCAACAGGTTGTGAGGTTATGCATCTCTAAATCACCATTGGTGGCCCTTGCCAGCTCTGCATTGGAAAACATCCCAACTATAGGAACATCCCATACATTTTTTACACCTTCTATTTCCTCACTCATAAGTGGACCCAATGATACAAGTCTGCCAGCACAACTGAACACAATCAACGCATCCGCTTCCGGCATCTCTGTTTTTTTCAGTTCCTTACATCCTTGTATTACTTTTTCTATCACATCAAAATCTGGCGGGAGAGAAAATTTTACTTTAGAACCTTGAGGTACCGAGCCACTGCAGATGAATGAACCTTCCTCCCAGTTGACGATAAGTCCTGGTCTCATTACAGGATCTCCATGATCCCGTTGTAATTGTAATGGAAATGAGGTGGCTATTTCTATACCGATAGATTCATTTTCTTGCGTCAGATTTTCCAGACCGCTGTATTTTATTGTCATATCCAGTACAGAAACATTGTCAATTGTATAAACCTTGTTGCCTTCGCTTTTGGTGACTGTTTTTTCTACTCCCATTGGTTTCCAGCCACAGGTGGCCTTTCCTTTTATTATCAGCTTGTTTTCATCCAACACCAATGTTACAATTCCCCTATTACTTGCCTTTCCATTAGTAAAAACAAATTGCTCTTTAAAACTATAATCATCTCCTGCCATTCCGCCATATACATTTACCTGTTTACCTATAATGTCTTCAAAGCCGTGGAGAAGTTCTTCCGCATCAGTTTCCATATCACTACCGGCAATCAGGAAAGATGGATTTGAAAATTTTTCCAATGCTTTTTTTGCCATGAATTGTGTTGTTTCTCTGTAATTTTTTTCAGGATACTCTGAAAAAAGGATTGTGAAGTAACCTGGATTAATATTCAATAGCAGAATGGCAGTTGATTCTTTAGTGATCCCTTCATCCGTAAATTCACCATTGGTAGTTGCTCCGTAAATAGCAATGCCTTCTTTGTCTAGTATTTTACTAATAGCCTCTCTATCTTGTTTTATTGATAAAAACACAATGGCTAATGTCGGTTTGAAATCGTCATTTATACTTTCCAGCAAGGCAGTTTTGATTTCTTCGGAGGAATTTCCTTTTATTGATTTTGCTTTCATGTATTGTTTTTTTGTCGAAATGACGGGAAGGCGGAAAGAAAGATATGAAATGCCTTACCGGCTTACAGCTATTGTTTTTTATTTTTCTTTTATTGCTACCCAGCTGTTTGTAGTTGAATGAAATTCATGTTTGCCATTGACAGACCGTCCAAATTCTCCATAGGAATAAAAACCTGCCATAGGCGAATTCCAAACTTCGGCTAAACCTTCGTTTTCCTGTTGTGCCATGGGTCCCAGTGAAGCAAGCCTGCCTGCACAGGAAAATATCAGGACGGCATCTGCATCGGTTTGGACTGTATTTTTAAGTTCATTTGCTTTATTAATTACAGTTTCAACGATGTCAAAATCAGGAGGTGTAGAAAAACGAAACCTGGAACCTTGTTGTATATTGATCTCACAGATGAGAGCCTTTTTTTCTTTATCAAATCCAATTGGATTGCACATGAGAGGCTCTCTATCGTCTCTTTCAATTTGAATAGGATATTGATTCCCTAAGTTCTCGAAAAATTCCTGTTGATTATCAGTAGAAGGCAGAACACTTCCCAGGTATCGCATATACATATCGAGAGCCGGTTGATCGTCTATTGAATAGATAAGGTTGCCTTCACTTTTTGTTATCGTCCGGGTAACGCCTATCGGTTTCCAGCCGGAGATGGCCATACCATGCAACCCAATCTTGTCTTCATTTAAGATCAAAGCCGCCATACCATAATCAGTGGATTGGTTGTATGTGAATGCATAAGTGCCGGTAAATGTCATATCATCCCCAGCCATTCCACCAAACATATTTACATGAACGCCAACTACGTTTTCGATACTGCGGATTAAGGTTTCTCCATCCATCATTTTTCCGGCAGTAGATAACCCGGTGCTGCAAATGATAAAGGCCGGGTTGCTGAAATGTTGTAATGCCTCCTGCGCCATTTGTGTGGCGGCATCACTCACAGTCACATGGCCAACCTCCTGAAATAATATGGTGTAATAAGCTTTGTTGAGATCGAGTAATAAAATAACAATGGAACCTTCATCCTGGTGGCCATCAATAAACTTGGTACAGGAAGTGGCGCCAATAACATCAATTTCATGTTGATGTAATATTTCACAAATAGCCTTTCTGTCTTGTTTGATAGAGATAAATACGATGGCCAGTGTGGGCCTGTAATCATCCGAAATACTTTGTTGCAACGCGGTTTGAATCTCTTCTACTGATTTTCCTTTGATTGATTTTGCTTTCATAATTATTTTTTAGTACTGTTTAAGGGTAAGGAGCTATTATTGAGGAAGAATAAATATTATAACTGAATCTTCAGTATGTTACTGAATATTAAAATAGTACAATTCAATTTTCATATAACCGTAGTCTATTTCTAACGGAAACTAATTCTTCTTGTAGATTATTTATTTTTTGCAACAAATTAATTATAATATCAATTCCTTCGATATTGACATCTAGTTCACGATACATTCTGATGATTTTTTCCAGTTCATATATTTTGTCTTGATCCACAAAATTAGATTCTTCGATTGTTTTAATTTCAATCAAGCCAATATCGCTTAAATTTATAAAAAACGCCAGGTCCACTTTATAATGAGTGCATAATTTTTCTAGCAATATGAAATTTACTTCACTCATGACATCCTTAATTTAGAAAGGTCTGTAAATAATTCTTTCTCTTTTTCAGTAAGGTTTGTGGGGATATTTATTTGATAAGTAATGTACAAGTCACCAAACTCACCTTCTTTATTATAGACTGGAAAACCTTTGCCTTTAAGTTTTACTTTAGTATTATTTTTAGTTTCTGGCTTCACCTTCAATTTTACCTTGCCATCAAAAATATCTATAGTAATATCACCACCTAAAATGGCTTTGTATAAGTCTAATTCAACCGTGGTATATAAATGGGCATTATCAAGCTTAAACTTACTGTGATTTTCGATGGAGAAAGTAATATACAAATCACCTTTAGGGCCACCATTTAATCCTTCACCTCCATGGCCTTTGATTTTTAGCACCTGACCATTTTTTACACCCGCTGGTATGGTTAGTCGAATATTATTTCCATGGACAGTAACTGTACGTTTGTGGGTTGTGAAAACATCCTTTAAGTCAAGGTGTAACTCGGCATTAATGTCTTGCCCTCTAAATTTTATATTATTATCTCTGGTTCTTGATGAACCTCCACCAAACATGGATTCAAAAAAGTCAGAAAAGTCATTCTCATCATGACCTGAAAAACCTCCTGTCGCACCTTGCTGTGAACGTTTTCGGAATGTTTGGCCCTGGTTGGCTTTCTCAATCTCATCGGCATGTTTCCAATCTTTACCATATTTATCGTATTTTTTACGATTATCGGTATTACTCAATACTTCATTGGCTTCATTGATTTCTTTAAATTTATTTTCTGAAACCTTATCATTTGGATTTAAGTCAGGATGATATTTACGCGCTAATTTTCGGTAGGCTTTTTTAATGTCGTTATCCGTAGCCGATTTATTAAGCCCCAATATTTTATAATAGTCTTTATATTCCATTTATATTAGTAGATAAATTCTGTTTATTGAATAGTTTATGAATGCTTTCCCAATGTAATTTGACTTAGAAATTGATTCAAGAACAAATATAATCTAATTTTTAGCGATTAGATAATTTGTGGTAAATCATGATTTTTAGATTTCTTTATACGCGCTTTGGCTTTCCTTAAATTCAATACGACATATCATTTCATCCTTTACAACACCATACACATTTTTCATTCAAGCAAATAATGTAAGCCATGATGAAAATATTTTAAATAATTCCATTTCGTTTCATATAAAAAGGTACATTTTATAAAAGTATTAATATACTATCAATATACAATTAATAATAAATTATTACAAAATATACTATGGCCAAGTCCTAATTTAATAATATAAATTACAGAAGTGATTCAAATTGACGAAAAAATCATTTTGCTTCCTTCCATTCAATTCGGTTACGACGTTCACCCAAATATAGGATGTTAACCAACACTGATTATATTATTTATTAGATTATATGTAAAAAATGAATGTTTGAGAATGATTAAAACACCATATCGTAACGATCCAGTCCTTTTGCATAAAAGTCTTTTTGCACTTTTGTAGTTGTGAAGCCAAATTTTTCAAAAAACTTAAAGGTATGTTGTGTGGTATCTAATGAAATTGCGGCATTTGGTTTTAACAATCTTATTTTATTAAGTCTGTATTCAAGAAAGACCTTACCAATGCCTTTGAGGTGGTAAGAATTTTTAATCATACCCCAAACAAATCTAGCATTAGAATCATCTCTAGGAATATAAAAACCACCGCAACCGACTACTTCATCATCCAATTCGACTACAAAATAATATTCGGATTCAGTATTGTTGTATGCAAGTTGAGCTGAATCTCTACCATTTAGGAAACCTTTAAAATCTTCCAATTCTTCAGCAGCGAAAAACTTAGGTACATTGCTGATGAAAATCTCAATACATTCTTCTCTATCTCCCGGAAAATAATCTCTAATGATCACTTTATACTTTTAGTTAATGCCCATCGGAATATGGAGACGAACGTTACTTTGCGCGTTTTACTATTGTAGTATCTTCATATTTTGTAAGGGTTACTGTCTCATCTTTTGTTTCAGGATCAAATACCACTACAGTGTCCATTCTCATAGTAATTATAGTATCAAACAATTCTTTTTGTACAGTCTGCTGAGGAGGAGTATTTGTACAGGAAGTTAGAAAAGTGATTGCAAAGATAAATAGCAAAATTAAGTGGGTTTTAGGTTCATTTTTCATATAATAATTTTTATTTTTTCGTACTTTGTTGACTTAAAGATAATGTAAATCCATTTATTTAAGCCGTGAAACAAAGCTAATTTCAAAGTATTTATCATCTTTAATTGGGAGGAGATAATTTAGGCGCATTTAGACAAGCAATTAAAACCAATAATAAAGCCATTATTGAAGCTATGGTTCGAACCATGTTCCATTTGTTCCAGGGGCCTTCAAATTTTATTCTTTGGATGGAAATTTCATCCGATGTTGCTGAATTTATAGTAAAAACATTAAGGCTCTCATTCAATGGTACATTTCCGAGTACAGTGACTCCCAATACGCCAATTATATAAATTAGTAAGGCTATAAGCAAACACCAAAAACGAATAGTCGTTGGCTGCCCATAGTTTAAATAGGTACTAATTGGCATTAAAATTAGAGTGCCAAAAAAAACTATGAAAAAAATAGGATTTTGGATGGCTTTATTTATCGATTGCATGGCAGCAATATAGTCCGCATTAGATAGGCGGCCAAGGCCCAAATTAACAGAGTATGAATAGGCAAAAAACAGCCCGGCCATAAGTGCTATAAATGTGGCAGTAAGTATCAATATGAAGTTAGGAATAAAGTATGCTGGTAAATTTTATTTTTCATTGTATACGCTTTTAATTATTGCCTTATCGATTAACAATTTTGCATTTCAAGAATGTAATATCCTTTTTGCTGAATACTTAATTCCATGTCACTGGTCGCCTGTTCAATGTGGCAGAAGCTACATTCTGTTGCTGATAAAGTTTGATTTTCTTGATTTTTAGATCGTAAGTAATCTTGCCCGTATCTATGAATTATTTTTTCATCTTTTATATTTTCAGGTGCTATAATGTCAAAATGCATGACGATGCCGTCTTTTTTAATAACATAGGTATCCCAAACAGCTACTTGCATAATTTTAAATGTTGATTTTACATTGTAAATTGAAGGACCAAATTAGTGCTTAAATTAATAATATCAAAATCTAGTCAATCCTCTTATTTAACACATGGATTTATATTTTTAAACCTTTTCTATTTATTGAATAATGAAATGATCAGAAATTAACTTATGGACTGTTTGAAGCCCAATTAGAAAGACAAATTATGCTTTTCTGGCCCATCGCAATTTAGCAGATCGTGCACGGGGATTGGTATTACATTCTTCCGCTGACGGTCGAATAGGGTCTGGAGCAACTTCAGCATAAACACCTTCACGAAATAAGCGTTGAAAGGATTTTTTTACACGCCGGTCTTCTCCTGAATGAAAGGAAAGTATGGCTACTCGTCCACCTGCAGCAAGCGCTGACGGAAGCTTTCCCAAAAATTTATCCAATGCGCCAAATTCATCATTCACCTCAATTCGCAATGCCTGAAAACATCGTTGGCAGGATTTTTTAATCTCATCTCTACGTTTAGTAGAAGGGAGAAATTCCAGGGCTTTTTCGATTATCTCTTTCAACTGCTTGGTTGTGGCTATAGCCAAACCTTTTGCGATGTAGGATAAAATGGCCTTAGCAATAGACTTGCTATAGGGTTCGTCAGCATTTTCAATAAATAGGGCTTCCAATTTATCTAGAGTGATCGTCTTTAAAAGAGCCGCTGCTGATTTTCCGCTAGTTGGATTCAACCTTAAGTCCAAGGGCCCTTCAATCTTAAATGAAAATCCCCTCTTTGGATTATCTATTTGCATTGAAGAAACACCCAAATCTGCTAATACGAAATTCAGAGGTCCTGCTTCGGAAGCAATTTGATCTATATTAGAAAAATTCATTTTTTTAATGACTAATACTTCCGGTCCATATCCCAAAGACACCAGTCGTTCTTTGGTTCGTGGCAACTCAAAAGGATCCACATCTATAGCGTAAAGTCGCCCACCTGGTTGTAAACACTTGAGGATCTCAATACTATGGCCACCATAGCCCAGGGTAGCATCTAGTCCAACTTGTCCAGGATTTATTTGGAGGAAATCCATTATTTCGTTTACACAAATAGAACGATGCATTCCCGCCGGAGTGCGTCCCTGCTGAATAACCTTTGCAATGTCTGCTGCATATTGTTCGGGCAGTAGTTCTTTATATTTTTCTTGGAAGGATTTTGGGTGTGTTCCTTTATATCGAACACGACGGATATGTTTGGGTTCCTTATCATCCATAGTTGTAAAACTAACAATTTGTAAGTTCAAGTAATAAGTGCAATTTTTTCAAGTAGTACTTGATTTGCAGTTAAATAATTAAATTTCCTTATAGGTCTGTTGTTTAACATTTTTTCAACTTCATTGACCTGTTTATCTGTTACA
>JALYPU010000102.1 GCA_030856215.1 Bacteroidota bacterium | reverse complement strand
TTATGATAAATCAGTGTATGGCTTAGTACGGACTTGGTATTTTGGAGATGGAGATTCAAGTTTTCTTAACAATCCTACACACACATATAGTAAGGATGGACAGTACGAAGTCAAGCACATCGTAATTAATCAATGCGGAGCAGATACAACTATCAAAACAATTAAAATTGGTTCTGGGCTATTTGCACACTTTGATCCGGATTCTAAAGTCGGTTGTACTCCATTCACTGTGAGCTTTATTAATAAATCTTTAAATGCCACATCGTATCGTTGGACATTCCCAGGTGGAGAACCAGCATCCAGTACAGAAAGAGACCCTGTGGTGATTTATCGCAATCCAGGTAGTTTTGATGTAAGATTGACGGTTAGCAATGGAATTGAATCAAAAGATGAAATTTTACAGAATTTAATAAACGTTCAATCAGCACCAACCTCTTCATATAATACTGATATTAGAGGAACTGGTGTACAATTTATTAATACCTCACAATTTGGAAACAGTTTTGAATGGGATTTTGGGGATAATACGTATTCTCTCGAGAGTTCACCTTTGCATGTTTACCAGGCGGAAGGTGAGTATAAAGTGAAATTGGTTGTAAAAAATAAATGCGGTGAATCAACATTTGAGAAAAATGTGGCTGTGTATTTAATTCCCAAAGTGGATTTCACTAGTAACGTATTTGAAATATGTGGAGGCAAATCGATAGATTTTAAAAGTACCTCCTCGTTGGATGTACTTGAGTGGTCTTGGTTCTTTGAAAGCGGAGAGCCAGCAACTTCTAATCTAGAAAATTTAACAGTCCATTTTCCCAAACCGGGTATTTATGCTGTGAAATTAGTAGTAAAGAATTCCAATGGAACTAATGAAGTAACCAAAGTAAATTATATAAAAGTTATTTCACCCGTTTTGTGTCCTGAAAATCACAAATATGACGAAGGGTCTGAAGGAGGCGCAGAACTACCAATTAATAAAAATAGTTACCTAAGACAACAGCTAATTATTAACGATATATTGGTTTATCCTAATCCAAATGTTGGAAATATAAACTTGCAACTATTTAAAGAAAGTGGATCATCCGCGTTAGTCCAGATTTATTCAATTTATGGAAAGTTGGTTTATTCGAATGAGTTTGGTAAAGGGTTAAAAGGATTGCAACATTTTTATATAAATTTGCAAGACCTAAACCACGGTACTTATTTATTGAAAGTTCAAGAAAACAAAAAAACAAGCAGTACTCGTTTCGTTATTTCAAGATAGCAGGACAAATAAAATTTAAATCGTTCTTTCGAATTAAGATATTAATTATCTTTTTATTTGATAAAAAAGAGCTGCTTAATTCAATTAGGCAGCTCTTTTAGTTTATACGACTGAATGAAATCATTTAGTTCACAATTTGTAATCCTGGATTAATAAGACCACACTCAGGCAGCAAATTTAGCGTTAAAGGGATATAGTATATATCAATCAATCAACGGCTGAACCTATTCCTATTTTTTGATAGCTCATATTAAATGTATAATAATGTTAATAGACAAGATATTATACGTTAAGCTAAAATATATATTACCTTATATTTGCACTTTAGATAAAGAATTGGGATGAGGATTTTTACATTTTTTATTATTTGTTTTTTTTATGGATCGGAAATCAAAGCTCAGTGGTGCTGTTTGGATTCTAATTTGATAATTAGGGATAGACAGACTGTTAGCTTAAGACTCCAAATGTCTGGGGCATCGAACAACAATTTAAGTTCGCCAACCCAGGGAGTGTGTGGCGTAAGAATAAAATTTAATCATAAATTTATAGGTGACCTTACTGTTGTGCTGATTTCACCCGCAGGCGAAACTATTCGCTTAATAGGCCCAACTGGAAACACCGGCAAAACAGATTTTACTCAATGGAACGTCACATTTGTACCATGCGCAATCCAAGCAGTACCGGATGTTGGTTTCAAACAACGTTGGGATAACCTTCAATCCTGGGGCATTTTAGGCCAATTTTATAATGGTACTTACTACCCAAATCAGGGATGTCTGGAAGACTTTGATATGGGAACTGTAAATGGAACATGGACATTATCTATAACGGATGCTGAGAATTTTTATCAGGGAGTGATTGAAAGCTTTTGTCTATTATTTTGCGACCCTACAGGAATCAATTGTATGGAATGCAGTCCTAATGGTGGATATTTCGATTTACCTCCACTAGCGCATTGTCAAAATGATCCAGGTTTAAATTTTCAATATAAACCGACGCTTCCTTCATTCATTCCCGATACCACTTTATATGGATATCAATATTTAGTAAGTTCAAATAATGTAATTCTGGAGCGTAAACAAAATTTGGATTTTAGTAATTACGCACCTGGCACCTATCAGATTTGCGGAATCTCCTATTTAAAAACCGATTTATTTAAAATTCCCAATACGGGTGAAAATAAATCATTCTCTGTTTTTAGAAATGATTTGGTCGCAAATAAAAATGGAATTTGCGCAGAACTTTCCAAGGATTGTATCCAATTAGCGATTCTCCCAATTTCACCTGAATTAGATACCATTATTTCAATATGTGAGGGGAGTACTATCCAAATTGGTGGACAGACATTTTCACAATCAGGTAATTATACGATTCCATTAAAGAGTATTTTCTTCTGTGATTCCATAATTAATCTTCAATTAAGGGTTGTTCAAATTAAAGCAATAATAAGTCTGCCTATTGATACGATTAATTGTAATAATCCAAACATTACTATTGATGCAAGTGGAAGCATTAAAACAAATAACTCTATTTTACAATGGATTACTAATGGAGGAAATATCTCTGATCTTTCCGATCCGTTGCGTATAAAAGTTAATGAATCTGGTATTTATACGCTACATATTTCAGATGGAAGTTGTATGGATTCTATCAGTGTGCAAGTTTATAAAAACGACGCTATTCCTCAATTGAGTCTGCGCTCGGATACCATAAACTGCGATAATTCTACTGTGCGCGTCACGGCTGTTACCAATGCTTTCAATGCTCAATTTACGTGGACAGACGGCACCAATGTAATTGGCGCTTCCTCATTTATTGATGTAAGTCAACCAGGCCCCTATTACGTTACTGTGACGGATGATCAAGGATGTACTAATTATGCTACAATCCTGGTACCGGTAGATTTAAAACAACCAGAAATAAATATCTTCGCAACTAAGATTTCCTGCAGGGATAGTTTGGCCACACTCAGTTTTAGTTTGATAGATTCTATCCGAAATTTTATTTGGACAGGGCCTAACAATTATTCAAGTTCCCAATTAAGACCTAGAGTATCTGTGGAAGGTATTTATCATTTTATTGCAACTGGTCTAAATGGTTGTATAACTGATTCGACTATCACTGTCATTTCAGGAATCAAGACGTTGATTTTCTCAGTACCACCAGACACCGTTAGTTGTAAGCGAGATTCAATCATTTTATATCCAAAATTAAATTCGAGATTGAGTACCATAGTTTGGACCGGGCCCAATAATTTTAGAAATACCACTTTTAATCCAACCATCACAATTCCTGGAAGATATAATGTAACCTTGACCGACGATCAGGGCTGCCGACTAGATACGTTTATTGTGGTACCCGGAGATACGATGACAGCTAATTTTTTGCTTCAAGCAGCTCATTTAAATTGTCTGAATGATTCTGTTCAAATTATACTCACGCATACGGATAGTACTGGGCGATATACTTACACGTGGACTGGTCCTGTTGGATTTGGTTCAAATAAAAAGAGTCCGTTTGTAAAAGAGAACGGCCGTTTTGATGTGGTGGTGCAAAGTAGTAATGGGTGCCTTTCCAGCGATTCCATAACGGTAATTCAAGACCCACCCAAACCGGAAATTACACTAACAGCTCCAGAAATAAATTGCCGGTTTACGCAAGTCCAGATTCAAACAACATGTCTTACAGCCATATCATATAATTGGACCGGTCCGAAAGGATTTGTAAGTAGTTTAGAAGATCCCATAGTAGATACAGGTGGAATTTATAGATTAATAGTGACAGAAGCTAACGGTTGTACGTCTGAAAAATCTATTTTGGTTTTGGAAAATAAAATCAGACCAGTGGATGCACTTACGGGAGGAAATTTCAACTGTATCATCGACAGCTTTAAGTTAGGCGTCATCAGAAATATTCCCATTGATACTTTTTTATGGACAGGTCCAAATAATTTTATGTCCAATATTGAGAATCCATTAATTACCCTGCCAGGAACCTATAACTTGCGTGCAGTGGGCAATAATTATTGTGAAAGTTATGATTCCATTCGGATTGAAATAGATACAATGCCTCCGCCACTGTTTATTGATTCGGATACGATTACCTGCAAGAATCCTTTTTTTAATTTGCGGACTACATCTACCATTCCGGTTTCACAATTCATATGGACATCTCCGGATAACAAAATGGATACGTCTTCAGTGTTGTTAGTTTCCACTGCAGGATTATATCGTTTAGATGCCATAGGTTTTAATGGGTGTCTTTCTGATACAACTATCGAAGTAAAGGCTATTCAACAATTTCCAATTTTTTCATTAGCCGCGGACAGTTTACATTGTAACCGATTATTGGCGGGAGTTAGGATCAATACGCTGGATACCAATTTAACCTATAATTGGTCAGGTCCCAATGCATATAGCTCTAATTTAAAAAACATAAACGTTGACTTTCCTGGGATTTATGTGGTAAGTGTTGAAAATGAATTTGGATGTATTACGCAAGATTCCATCCAACTTATTTCTTTAGCTAATCCACCCTCGGTTCAAATCAGTGATTCGATATTTAATTGTATTAATTATCTAAGTGCGTTTTTAGAAGCGAGTTCAATCGATCTTTCAATTCAGTTTTTTTGGACGCTTCCTGATAATAGTGTCCTCAATCAGGCAAGGATTGACAATGTAACCCCAGGAGTTTATATAATTCAAGCAATTGATCAAAACAATTGCAAATTTCAAGATAGTATTCTAGTAGTTTTTGATACCATAAGTCCTCGAATTGACGACGTGCATGCGAACCCCTTGGATTGCATTAATAATTCTAGTTTGATATTTTTAGAATCTCGCGACCCAATTAAAATGTATCAATGGTTGGGTCCATCCAATTTCACATCAACGCTTTCTAATCCATTATTGACGAAAGAAGGTTTTTATTTTGGCAGACTTATAGGAACTAATGAATGTGTTACCAATGTATTTTTGGAATTAAAAAAGGATACCATTGCACCAATTATTGATGCTTTTGGAGCAGATATTAATTGTCAAAATTCAAGAACTATCATTGATGTCAATACATTAGATACCGGGCTGATTTTTAATTGGGAGACACCGATGGGTACCCTATTAAATGGTCAAAAACATCCCGTTATTGAGGGCGGAACGTATAAAGTGATCGCCTTGAATCCGAGAAATAATTGTCTGAGCGTGGATTCTGTCATTATAAAAATGGATACCGCAACTCCCAAGATTGTTGTACAAAATGTTTCTTTACCTTGTAATTCCGATTCAGCACAGATACAGGTATTTGATCAAAATCTGGGAAATACCTATCTATGGAGTGGTCCGGGATTTTTTGTATCAAACCTTCAAAATCCATTTATTAATATCCTGGGTGAGTATTATTTAATAGTTACCGCTCCGAATTTTTGTATTACAAGAGATACGATTCAATTAGATAGCATCAGAAATTATCCTATCGTAGAAATTATTGGAGAAGCATTGAGTTGTTCAAAAAACTCGGTCCAACTTACTGCGTTAATGGATATTCAAGATTCTATTTTACAATGGAATGGTCCAGGCTTTTTCAATAATAAAGATCGAACTATAAATGTGCAGACTGCCGGAATATATACACTGCAAATTATAAATCCGGAAGGCTGTATAAAAGATACCTTCTTTGATGTAAAATTAGATACCATGTCTCCTTCGATCTTGTTGATTCAACAAGATTCTTTGAAATGTGATCAAAAAGAAATATTAATCCAATCCACTGTTTTACCAACAAACAGAAGTTTTGCATTTACCTGGTATACTGTGGATGGATCTATCCGATCACCACTGGACCAAAAAGATATTTTAATTGATAAAGAAGGAACGTATCAACTTTTAGCACGAGACATTCAAAACGGATGTGAGTCATTAAGTGACATTGTGATAGTGAGTACATTTTCAACCATTACGGGTCTGGACATTGATGTCATATCACCTGGATGTAAATCCAATGGAAAAGGAACCATTAAAATTAATCAGATTTTAGGAGGTGAAGGGCCCTATCGTTTTTCATTGGATGATCAGAATTATATTCCAGTTCGGGATCTGGACAATTTAAATCCAGCGATATATACTTTGTACATCAAAGATAGGTTTGGTTGCGAATATGATACGCTTGTCACGATAGAAGAACCGAGTGTACTTAACCTTGAATTAGGTCCGGATCAGCGCATTCTACTTGGGGAATCTATTAGTGTGACTGGGCTAACAACTGGAGATACCACGAGTTTTGGAAATCTCATTTGGTCTCCCAAGGATTTTATCAATTGTCAAAGTTGTTTTACGCTCGATGCAACACCGTTTAGAACTACTAAATACCGACTTCAGATTGTCGATGAATTTGGATGTACTGCTGAAGATTTTATAACCATCTACGTGGATACAAAACCTAGAATCTATATACCCAATGTTTTTTCACCCAATGGAGATAATATCAACGACTTAATCATTGTTAGTGCTGGCAGCGATATTGCTTTAATTAAACGCTTTGTAATTTATGATCGATGGGGGGAAGTAGTGTATGAACGATCGAATTTCCTGCCTAACGAGAGCAACGAAGGTTGGGATGGAAGATTGGATGGGCAGGCCTTGAACCCAGCTGTTTTTGTTTATCATGTACAGGCTGTGAAAATAAGCGGTGAATTAATAACCTTAACGGGAGATATCACTTTAATGAGGTAACAAATTAGCATTAATTTGTATACATAACATATTATAAATCATTGTCATACTTATATTTTTCAAAAAAATATTCTTATTAACCATTGCGAGACCGATTATTTCTATTTTTCTTAATTATTCAGGAAGCGAATTTCAACTCTTGAGGGTCTTGTAAGGTATAAGCATATAAATAACGGATCAAAATCAGGACAAGCAGATGAACTAAGATCTGATATTCTAATCAGGATTATTTGTAAATTAAGCCATAAAGCCGTACTTTTATTCGCTTTTTTAGAACGAAAACATATATAATTCTTTAATATTTAAGACAATCAAATCCAATATGTATCGAATTTTACTTTCAATTTTAGTTTGGCTATCCCTCGGTGCGAATTTACAACTTCGTGCTCAGTGTACGCCTCCTTCAGCCGATGAGTGCGAACAAGCCAATGTGCTCTGCTCATTAGATGAGGTGAATGGTTATGCTTGTGCAAATACAACATATTCAAATCCAACAGGTTGTACGCCATTATGTCCTACAGGAGGTGCGCCGCATAATACCGGTTGGTGGGCCTTTGTCACAGATGGAGGAAGTGTAAATATTACTATCACTTTTGGAAATTGCCAGACTGGACAAGGCGTTCAAATGGGTATTTGGGGAGATTGTTTCTGTAGTGAATCCGTGGTCTGCAATCCTAACTGTAATAGTTCAGGTGGATCTTTCGTACTCAGCGCCACTTTAACACCCTGTAAAATATACTATCTATTCGTTGATGGTTGTAATGGAGACATTTGTGATTTTAGTCTGACAACCTCCGGAGGAGCTGCTCCTATGCTAAACCCATTGGGGTTGATTAATAATGAAGCAGATCGAATCATTGATCTTTGTCAGGGATATTGTGGAAAAGAATTTTTTATAACTGGCCAGCAAGGCGGCTGCGAACCTGAATATGTTTGGACGTTAGACGGCACAGAAGTGGGTGATAATTCAGATAGAATTAGATTGGATTGGCCCGATGAAGGTGATTTTCAAATCTGCGTTACTGGCATTATTGGAAACCCTAATAACGGGTCTATTTGCGATCAAGAAGGACCTCAATGCGCTACAGTGAAAGTTCGCAAGATAGCGCCAGCTAGAGGTGCAGACCGTGTATTATGTTATGAAAGAACTCCATTTATCTGGCATAGCCAAGTGGTTACACCTCCAGGAGGGGAATATATGCACACATTTATAAATCCTACTACTTGCTGTGAGTTTGATTCCATTGTAAACTTTATAGTGTTGCCAGTACCAGAGGAACCGGATATCTTTTTTATAGGTTGTGATCCCACGGATATTTTTGAAGATCCTTTAACGAATAAAATATATCCAGGATGCAATGCTAAAAAGGTGGTTCTCCTTAAATCTACAGATCCTTGGAGATGTGATAGTGCGTATACGCTAAATACAGTCAGTCTTGATTTCGTGCCAAGATGGCAAATCCGATGTATTGGGGCTATGATTGAAATTGAACCCAATATACAAAACAGAACTAAAGAATGCGGTGGTGCATCCTCGCTTGGCCTTAGTTATGAATACGCCTGGTACATAAAAAGTAAACCTAATGTGATCATCAGTACGGATGAACGTTTGCAAACAGATAAAAAGGATGATTACTGCTTATTACTTACAGTGACGTCTACTTTTGGTCCCGAATTAAAAGTGTGCTCATATACTTATTGTGAACCATTCAATGAGGACGATTTAAAACCTAAGGCCGTACCCATTAAAGGAGATACTGTAGTTTGTATTGGTAGAACCGGCATTTATTTCATTGATACTATAATCAGGCAAAAAGTTATTTTTTACAACTGGTCTATTCAAGGTGGAATTATAGTAAGCCCCAATCCTTTCGATACAACAGCTATCGAAGTTCTATGGAATGGTCCTCCGGGATTGACAGGAGAAGTGTGTTTATGGTATGAAACCGATTGTGGTAGGAGCCCAGAAACCTGTATATTGGTTCGGTTAGCTCCACCCCCTAAACCAAATGCAGGACCAAATGATACCATCTGCGCATTAGATTATAAGCTGACAGGTATTCAAGATGTCGGCGGTCAATGGGTTCAATTATCTGGCCCGCCTAGCGGGAATACTAGCTTTGCAAATCCAAATGACCCTAAGACGAATATTTCTGTTAATATTTATGGAATCTATCAATATGCATGGACTGAATCCAGGTTAGGATGTTCCACTACTGATACAGTAACAGTGATTTTTAATTCAAATCCTGCTAAAGGTCCTGAAGCATTTATATGCGATGGAACGAATACAAAATATCGTGTCAGATTCCAGATTAATGGTGGAACTGCTCCATTTACTTTAGTACAGGGAACAGGAACCATCGATGTTAATAACATTTATACTTCTGGTTTTATTCAGAATCTAGTAGATCAAACTATCACGGTGAGAGATCGATATGGTTGCCAATTCACTTGGTTGGTAAATTATGAATGTAGATGTACCAATTCCATTGGAGATATTAATAATACGCCTATAAATCTTTGTGAAGATGGCTCTGTTACCGTCACATATGATAATTCAACAGAAATACAAGATCCAGAAGATACTGTAATCTTTTTCATATATACAGACCCAAGTGATCCATTAGGATCCAGGGTTCGAAATATTACCAGTTTAACCATTCCCTACGATCCATCTTTCCAATACGGAGTTACTTATTATGTAGGAGTCATTCTGGGTAGAAGTGATAAAAAAGGTGACATTGATCCAAATGGAGGATGTTTGAGAGAAGATTATGGAAAGCCATTTACTTTTTACCAAATTCCAAATCCAAATGCAGGCCCTGATGGAGCAGTCTGCGGGGTCGTATATGATCTCAATGGCTTGAGCAGCGTTCCAGGCTCTGTGATCAGATGGAAATTAATAGGAGGACCTGGTGGGGTTTTATTTACCAATCCAAATACGTCCGTAACTCAAGTAAGTGCACAAGGAGGTTTTGGAACGTATCAATTTGAAATAGAAGAAACTAACAACAGCCTTTGTACTAAGTCTGATATTGTTGAAATTACCTTTAATCCATCACCGAATATATCCACCGTCGATAAAATCTGCGTGGATTATGCGACGTTCACCTATCGGGTCGAAGCCACTATACAAGGCGGTCAGCCACCGTTTACGTTATTAACGGGTGGCGGTAAATTGGTAGGAAATGTATTCTTTTCTGATACGTTAATCAGCTTGGATACCTTTAGAATTTTGGTGCAAGATGCTAATGGCTGCATATCGGAATTAATTGCAGATATTCACAATTGTAATTGTGGAAATATCAATGCTGGAGATTTGGATACGTCCATAACAAGAGTATGCGTGGATCAATGTATATCTATAACCAATATAATTAATGAAACCATTACACCTGGTGAGGATGGAGTCATGTTTATTCTATCTAAAGGATTTTGGAATGCACAAGATCCAACCACAAGATTAGATACATTCTTTTCTATAATGGATCAAATTTGTTTTGATCCAACTAAAATGACCGAAGGGGTAACCTATTATGTTACACGCGTAGTAGGAGATGATATTGCACCTAATGATGGGGTAGTAGATGCAAAAGATCCTTGTTTAAGGGCGACAAGACCTCAACCGATGGTTTGGGTTCCATATCCATTAGCCGATGCAGGACCTCATGATAGTATTTGTGGGTTGAATTTTAATCTTAACGCGAATCTTACGTTAGGTAATGGTACCTGGAGGTTGCTTTCAGGGCCTGGATCTGCTACATTTAATAATGTTGGCTTACCAAATGCTAGTACGGATGTTACAAATTATGGTACGTATATTTATGAATGGACAGTAGCTAATTTCTCCTGTACACGAATAGATACCGTTCATGTGACTTTTTGGGATCAGCCTGAATTTATAGATAATAGTGTAGTCATTGAATGTGACAATACTGCAGAAAAATATAGGGTTAGTATTCAAGTTCAAAAAGGTGATCAACCTAGCTGGATTGTTGATGGAGATGCATTACCTGGTGGAAATTTAGCAGGTAGTTTTGTGGACGCAACCACTTGGCAAACGGATTGGATACTCTCTGGAGGTGGATATCACTTAGAAGTAAACGACAGACATAATTGTTTGATTGACAACTTTGACGGCACGCATATCTGTCAATGCATAACGGATATAGGGGATTTAGATTTAACACCTATAATACTATGTGCAGATGGAACAGCAGCGGCTATTTATAATCCAACTACTGGAACAAAAGATGGCAATGATGTGGTCAAGTTCGTACTTTATGATGGAACTCCGAATTCTCCACAAACAGGAAATATTATTAACTTTAATGATAACGGAGTATTTACTTTTGACCCAACAAAAATGACCTTAGGCAGAACTTATTACATTGCTGTTTTTATGGGCAATATTGATCCGTCTACTGGAAATGTTGACTTTAGTGATCGTTGTCTGACTAATACGCCTGGAGTACCCGTTACCTGGTATGCTTATCCTGTAGCAAAAATAGCTGGACCCACTTTATTAACTTGTGCGGTTACTTCTGTTGATTTAAATGGAGTGACTTCTACGAGCGGATCCGGCCAAACGTTACAATACACTTGGAGTACTCAAAATGGTCAATTTGTTAATCCAAATCAATTAAACAATAGCAATGCTCCTGTTAACCAACCAGGTACTTACAAATTATTTGTAAAAGATCCTGTTTCTGGTTGTACGCATGAGACTACGTTTACAGTCGATCAGAATATCAATAAACCTGGAATTTCCTTAGCACCGCCCCAAGTAATAACTTGTGACAGAGATCGGGTTGATTTAAATGGAAACGCCTCCTCACAAGGACCTGAATTTAGTGGTACTTGGACGGGGCCAGGTCAAATTGACAATGCAAATACTTACAAAGCCACCGTTTACCAACAAGGAACGTATACATTTATTATTCGCAATTCATCAAATGGTTGTTTAGATTCTTCCAGTGTTACTGTTACTGAAGATAAGAGAGCCCCAATTGCAGATATTCAGCCAAAAGGTACTCTAACTTGTACCATTAATGAAATTCAGTTAGATGGAAGTGGATCCAGAGGTACTTCTGGAAATATAGGAACCTATTCATGGTTCTCTACAAATGGAAATATCATTGCAGGCCAAGGAACAAAAGAAATCACGGTAGGTAAACCTGGAGGAGATTTTATATTGCGTGTGAAGGATGACAATAATGGATGTTTATCATTTGACACCATTCAAGTAGTTGAACTAGGCAATCCGTTAGCGGCTATAGATGGTGACCCACAGGATCCAAGATGTTTTGGTGAAAGAAATGGTCGAATTCAAATCTTACAAGTTTTAGATAAAAACAATCAAGTAGTTAATAATCTCCAATATTCAATAAATGGAGGTCAATATGTATCAGCTGGAGATTTTCCTAATCTAGGCCAGGGTACTTATAAGATTACCATTAGAGACAAAGATGGTTGTTTGAAAGACACGAGTTTTGTATTAATTGAGCCAGGTCCATTATCCATGAAAGTCATACGAAGTATCGTCGTGGATCAAGGATCTAGAGTAGATCTGGATACCATGATTTTGGATATTGCAGGAGGAACTGCACCAAACCGAGATACCAGCTGGTATAATATCAGTTTGCAACAAAATTGGGATGCAAACAAAGTTTATACAGCAGACTCTACATATGATTTTGAAATCACCACTACAGATGATGCCGGTTGTATTATTAAAGAAAGAGTGCGTGTAACCGTACGAATTATTCGGGATGTTTGGTGGCCAAATGTATTTTCACCAAATGCAGATAAAATTAATGATACTTGGAATTTGTTTGGAAAACGAGTGCGGTCAATACGAAATGTACAAATTTATGACCGATGGGGAGAAATGGTTTACACAGGGGAAAACTTAAAACCCGGCACCGCTGATAACCAAGGTTGGAATGGGTTCTTCAGAAATGAATACGCTCTTCCTGGAGTTTATGTTTTCTATGCGGAGGTAGAATTTGAAGGTGGGGTAGGATTTGATAAATTTAAAGGTGATTTTACGCTATTGCGGTAAATAATTAAAGGAAGCATGTTAAGAAGTCCTGGGCAATTGCTCGGGACTTCTTTTTTATATAACATTAATGTAGAAAAGTAGCGTTATGAATATTCGGAAATAAAACAATTTCAATGTGTACGGACTAATTTTCTAGTGCTTCGATATTTAATTGCATAAGCGCATTTTTTAATTCTGCCTCAGAATGTGTATCTTTTTGAGCCTGGGATTTCAGTATGCCTTCTTCAAAAAGTTTTTTTGCCAATTCTATTTGTTGAGTTTCTTTTAATAGTTGTGCATAATGATAATATAATCCTAAATAATCGGGTTGTAATAAGTAGAGCTTATTATACATATGTAAAGCATTTTCAATACTACCTTCCGATTCATATTCTTTTGCAAGAGCAAAAAGTAAAAATGGTTGATCGGGATCATCCTGAAGGAAGCCTAAAATTTGTTCTTTTCGATTCATGTCTTTGCTATTGAAGGATTTAGAAATGTGTAATATTGATATCTTTGCCAGGACAAAAATACAATTTCATGAAATTTCTTGTTTGTATAAGTAAAACCCCGGATACGACTTCAAAAATAGTTTTTGATATGGAAGGTAAGCGCTTACTAGAAGAAGGGCTTACTTTTATTATGAATCCATATGATGAATGGTATGCTTTAGTGAGAGCTATTGAATTAAGAGAGAAGGTTGGTGGCCATGTGGACGTAGTACATGTAGGATCTTCAAGTGCAGATATGATTATACGCAAGGCTTTGGCTGTTGGTGCGGATGGAGCTTACAGAATTGACATAGAACCTGAGGCCAGTGATGTGGTAGCTTATCAAATTGCTGAATTTGCAAAAGCAAAAAGCTATGATATTATTTTTCTTGGAAAAGAAACGATTGACCATAATGGTTCAGAGACTGGAAGCATTTTAGCGGAGATGCTCCAACTACCCTTTATTTCTTATTGTAATAAATTGGAGTTAGAAGGAACACTTGCAAAAGCTTATAGAGAAATTGAAGGCGGTATTGAAGAGTTGGAAGTGAGTACACCATTTGTACTTTCTGCAGCTAAAGGTTTAGCAGAGCAACGAATTCCTAATATGAAGGGAATTATGGATGCCAAGAGAAAACCTTTGGAAGTGATTCCTGCCAAATCAATTCAATCCAAAGTTCGTTTGGAAAAGTTTGAATTGCCGGAAGCAAAATCATCTGTGAAAATGATTTCGCCTGATAACATCGATGCATTGATTGATATCTTGCATTCGGAAGTAAAGGTTATTTAGGCATTGATGAGTTTTAGAGTGAGATTTAATTATTATATCAACTAAAAATATTTCCCAGCATATGATATTAGCGTTTATAGAGTTAAAGGATGGACAAATAAAAAAGTCAGGATTTGAATTACTTACATTCGCTTCGCAATTATCAGTTCTATCCACACAAACAGTTACCGCTTTGGTAATAGGGGAGGACGCAAATTTTGACATCGCAGGACATTATGGAGCCAAGGAATTGCTTCATATTTCATGTCCAAACGTTTTAACTTCTTCTCAATATACAGATTTGATAGAACAGGTTGCAAAACAAGAGGATGCCTCTTATGTACTACTAAGTAATTCAAGTTTGGGAAAGGCTATTGCGGGCAGTTTGTCTGTGAAATTGAACAAAGCACTAATCAGTGCTGTTTGCAGTAAACCAGAGATGAAAGAGCATATATCTTTTAAGAAAAATGTCTTTTCAGGTAAAGCCTTTGCCTGGTATTCTACAAAAGAAGATCAAGCGGTTATAACATTAATGCCTAAAAGTTTTCCACCGGTTAAGGTTACAGAGAGTGCTTGTGAGGTTAGAAAAATATCCTTGTCTGTTCCTGAATCGAAGATTAAGTTAATAAATAGAAATATGGTCAAAGGAAAAATACCATTGACAGAATCTGATGTAGTTGTTTCAGCCGGAAGAGGCATGAAAGATCCATCAAACTGGGGGATGATAGAAGAATTGGCCGATTTACTTGGAGCAGCTACAGCATGTTCTCGACCTGTGGCTGATATTGGTTGGCGTCCGCATCATGAGCATGTTGGCCAGACAGGAACGGCTATCCGACCTAATTTATATATAGCCATTGGAATTTCCGGCGCCATTCAACATTTGGCTGGGGTGAACAATTCCAGGAAAATTATTGTAATTAATAAAGATCCGGAAGCACCTTTTTTTAAAGCAGCGGATTATGGAATTTGTGGAGATCTTTTTGAAATTGTCCCAAAATTAAATGAAGCGATTAAAAAATTTAAACACGAATAATTAAAAAGAAAATTAATAAAATAATTAATTTTCGAATCTAAAATAATGGCTGGAGACGATAATAAGAAAGTTGAATTAGAAATTATTGCACTTTCTCACAGTGTGAGTCAAAGTCAAAACTATGCAATTGTATTAGGTGAAATTGATGGAAACAGGAGATTGCCTATTGTTATTGGCGGATTTGAAGCACAAGCTATAGCGGTTGTTTTAGAGCGTATGACACCCAACCGCCCTTTGACGCATGATTTATTTAAGAATGCACTTTCTTCATTTGGAATTGAATTGATTGAAGTATTAATTAATGATTTGATCGATGGTATATTTTATTCTAAGTTGATTTGCAAGCGTGAAGGACATATCTTAGAAATAGATTCAAGGACTTCGGATGCACTGGCGATGGCTGTTAGATTTTCATGTCCTGTATACACGTATGAATTTATCATGAATACAGCAGGCGTGGAATTGGATGAAGAGGACGAAAAAAAGAAAACAAAGGAAGTTAAGAAAGTTAAGAAGATAGGAAATTTTGAGTCGTTAGATATGGGAGAACTTCAAAAAATATTAGATCAAATGCTGCTTGAAGAAAATTATGAAAAAGCTGCAAAGATCAGAGACGAAATAAAAAAGCGAAAGGAAAATATGTGATTAATTGATATTTCCCAATGATTACTTATCATTTAAGGAATATTCAGGAGATTTTAATTGTATATCGGAGATTTTTTTTCCAATTATAAACCCTAAACGCAATCCTTCTTCGCAATCCATTCGATAGTGAACACCTAAAGAAATTCTAGAGAATGCATTTTCAAACGCCATTTCATAAAAGGAATGAAACTTTCGCGGTTTGCTCATAAATTCTTCCCGACCTAAGTGACTTTTATCTTCCAGTTCATAATTTGTCCCATATAATTGTGATAAAATTACTGAAGATACCGCCCCAAAAATCGAGTGTCCAGAAGGATATCCAGGAAAAGGAGGTGAATGGAATAATGGTTGCCAATTATTATTAAAAACCTTTTTGATATAGGATTCAGGACGATCCAAATTATAATGATATTTTGAGTGCCAACACGCTATAGAAGCATCTGTCAATGCAAATCCAATTTTTAGATAGGTCTCTAAAGTTTTAGAAATAGGAGGCTGAGTCTTTTTAATTACCTGGTTGGTTATAGAAATCCATCTTCCTGAAGGGGAGAAAGTTAATCCTGGGTGGTCATCGCTCCAGTATTCTGCAATCCACTTGTTTTCAAAAGAAAGTGGTGAGCTGACGGTCAAAACTTCTAAGGCTTCCGTGTAATATTCAGATCCTGGTAGGTAGGAAAATTCAGGTAAAGGCTTTGCTAGAAACTCATTCGTTTTAATAATGAATGGCCGTACCTTACCCCAATGAGGTAATACGGCGGGCATAGGAAATTCTTCCGCAACTTTCCATTTTCCTTCTCCAGGAGGCGGAATATAGTGCTTATCGTAATTATGCAAAAATGGTTGGTGCCCATTTATGTCAGAAACAGAATACTCAAAAACACCTTTTGCCACCTCAAAGCCATATTCCCTAGAAGAAATTAATGCATGCTGATTAATCTTACCGGCACTTAAGCGTGATTCCCATTTAATAAACATTGACTGAGCTTTTTCATTTAATCGGGAGGGAGCTGTGATATAAAACCTATCAAACATTATTTTGTAGCATGCATTTAGAGAAACCAAAAGATGCATGGGATGCGGAGAGCAATACTCATTTGGAGAATAGCTTGGTAAAATGGTAGTTAATGAGCGGTAGCTACCGGATGATGAAGACACCGCAGTCTCATAGGCTGCCATCCCAATATATCCCATTATATAAGAAGCAACCGGTGCGCGAAACCCTTCAGAAAATCTCTCTGCTTCTAAAAACAATTCATACCATTCTGTGATCAATTGATTTTCCGTGTCAACCGTATAATAATTATTTTTTATACTTAAACCAATCCATGAACCTAAGGTCAAAAACAAAAGTAGACCAATAAATATTGGCTTCCTTTGGAAGAAACCTAAATTTCGGTTTATGCGCACGGCGCGATTATAATGTTGGTTCAATTAACTTTGTTTTGCGATTTCATAAATTAGTTAATCTAATTTGAGGCTAAAATTTCTTCAATGGTTTGTCCAGATTTGATAACCTGAGTCGATTCATTATTCAGTTGTTCAATTTTATCAAAGAATAATCTAAAAATAGTCCCATGCGGTAATGTATTTAAGACCTCAAGTTTAATATTATGTAATTTCAGAATACTAGTAACCAAGGACAAACCTATTCCAGATCCGCGGATGGAGGATGTATTTTGGCTCCTGTAAAACGGTTCAAATATGAAAGGTATATCTTCTTCTCTGATTCCAGGACCTCCGTCTTCAATTTCTAACATGACACCTGAATGCACTAAATAGGAGAGTCTTAATTGAACACGCAAATCTGGACTAAACTTGCATCCATTGTCCAACAAGTTTAAAATGGCAGTTTTAAGCAAAGGTTCATTAGCTTTTACCAATAAATTACTTTCATCATCTGGCAGATTTAAAATTTCAAAACCAATTTTATATTCAGGTCTTGATTTTATAAGATTTGATTTTACCTGCCACAATAATTCATCTATTCGAATAGACTGAAATACAATTTCTGCATTGTCTGAATTAATTCTAGCAAGTTGCATAAGTTTATTAGAAACGTCATTTAGGTTTTGAACATCCTCCAAGACAGATTGAAGGGTGTCTTTATAATCAGCATTTTTTCGTTCGTTTTGAAGAGTAACTTCAATTTGGGAAATGATCACACTTAAGGGATTTTTTAGCTCATGAGAAATATTCGATAAAAATAATTTCTGAGTTACAAAAGCTTTTTGTATTCGATCAAGCAATTTATTGAACGTAAAAACCAGACGCGCTAATTCGTCATTCTGACTTTTAATTTTTAATCGATGACTCATATCGGAAGGCAATAAAGCATCTACCTGATTCATAATATGATTAACAGGTGCTAACGCTTGTCCGGCAAATATCCAACCTCCTATGGCTACTAAAGCGATAAAAATAAAAAATACCAAGAGAAGAATATTGTTCAAATCCTTTAAATGTTCAGACTTAAAAATTGCTTCGGCAATTATTATAAAAGTTCTTTGGGTTTTGTCTTGATATACCATGCCTAATGCACTATATCCATCATGTGTAAACCTGGTTTCACCTGTTAGCTTGATTTTATCTAATATCGACGTATGAATATTATCGGGCAATGGATTGAAACTATATATTCGCTGGTCTGTGTTATCGTAAATCGTTATATTTTCGGTATAAACCGGTAGGTCTTTCATGGGTGAAAAATCCTTTTGTTTGATCGGATGTTTGATCTCTTGACCAACGATCATGTCAGCGGTCATTATAGCTTTTGATTTCAAACTACTATAAAAATCATCCCGCACTTGCTCGCTAAATTCAATATGAATAAAAAACAGCGCGCATAGCATGATTATGGCTACGATCACCATAAATTGTAGAGTAAGCCTGCTGCGTATTTGCATTAAATTCTTTTATGATTTAATAGAATGGAAACATGACCCATGTTATATACTCCATAAAGGTAATCATTCTTCTTTAAAAATATATCCAGACCCAAACATGGTGTGTATCAGCTTTTTATCGAATGGTTTGTCAATTTTATTTCGCAGGTAATTGATATAAACTTCTATCATATTAGTATTCGTATCAAAGGTAATATCCCAGACTTTCTCTGCAATCTCGGTTTTAGAAATAACCCTTCCCTGGTGTCGAATAAAATATTCCAAAAGGGCAAACTCTTTTGGAGTGAGTTCTATTTTCTTTTCTGCTCTATAAAATTCCTTAGTGTCAATATCCATGCGAACATCTGAATACTGCAAAATAGCAATAGTTGATACGTTTCCTTTGCCGCGCCTTGACAGTGCTTTCAATCTAGCCAGTAGCTCTTTAAACTCAAAGGGTTTGACCATGTAATCATCAGCTCCAGCTTCAAGCCCTTTGACCGTATTATCTGTGCCACTCAGTGCTGTCAATAATAAAACCGGTGTTTTTATCCCTTTAGATCGAAGCTGCTTCACCAAATCAAATCCATTAAGATTTGGAACGATTACATCCGATATAATTACATCAAATTGTTTGGATTCAGCTAAAAGGAGTCCAGTCTCACCATCATAAGCTACATCTACTTTTATGTTATTTTCTAAAAAGCCCTTTTTTAATGAATCAATGGCTTTAACCTCATCTTCGATTAATAGTACTTTCATGTGGGCAGCGACCGCTAACAAATGTCTTGAATTGGGGCTTTAAATTCTAATCTGGCGAGGGATTCTAAGCAAATTCTAATTAAATTCTAAATCCAGATTAAGGAAGTCCTAAGGTCCTCTATTTATCTTTGTTATGCAAACCTTATTTTATATAAATTTTAATTAATTCAACCCTATTTTCTATGAAAATCAAATTTCTATTAAAATTGGCATTTTTCGTTGTAGGCTCTACTTTTATATTTAATGCCTGCAACAAGAATAATGACAACGACAAAACAGGAGATACCAAAGATCTGGTTGCCGATTATAGCGCTGAAGCGCAACTAGAATGGAATAAAATATTCCTTGATATTGAACGCTATGCGGCCGGCTACCGTCCTGGTCCTGCACCAAGAGCTTTAGCCTTAATGGGTTTTGCTTGTTATGAAGCTTGTATAACAGGAATGCCTGATTATAACTCAATAAAAAGCAGATATGCTGGGTTAACTATTCCTAATGTCGAAGCAGGTAAGACTTACCATTGGCCGACTGTAGTTCATTCAATCTACAGCACCATGATTCCTAAATTTTTTCCAGAAATTAAAGCTGAAGTAAAGCCTAGAGTACTGGGACTTATTAGCAACCTCAACCAAAAATACCTTGATGAAACCGGATCAGAGCTTTTCAATAGATCTCAAGCATTTGGAGAAATTGTGGGTAATGCAGTTTGGGCATGGTCAACTACAGATTTTATAGCTCATGATCATTACAAAGATCCATTCGGAAACTATAACTATTTAGATCATTATAAAGGTCCAGGAAACTGGGTTCCTACAGTTCCAGGTCCAACTAAACCGATGGGCGCTGTATATGGTGGGGCAAGAACATTTGCAATTACAGAGACTGAAAAACTATGTAAGCCACCGAAATTATACGATATGAAATATAGCGAGGATCCATTATCAAATTATTATGGACAAGCTCTTGAAGTGTATACTAAAAATGCGGCAACAGATTATAATACAGAATGGATTGGAGAATACTGGAGCGATGATTTAGTAAACCTTACATTCAGTCCTGGCCCGAGATGGACTGCCATTTTAAACCAAATAGTTGAAAATGAAAAAGCAAATTTAGAAACATCCATCTTTGCTTATGTAAAAACTGGTATGGCGATTAGTGATGCAGCAGTTGGAGCCTGGAATTCAAAATACGTATATAATATAGAACGTCCAGACACATATATCAAAAAAGTAATCGACAAAAATTATGTTACGAATCTTGAGAACCCAATAACGGGCGACAAGAGCTTTACACCTCCATTTCCTGCCTATCCATCAGGTCACGCAACCATGGGAGGAGCAGGAGCCGAAGCTATCGCCAGTGTTTTTGGTTATGCATACTCAATGACTGATCGATGCCATGAAGGACGAACAGAATTCGAAGGGGTGCCAAGAACTTTTGGAAGTCTTTATGAAATGGCTGCGGAAAATGCCTGGTCACGGGTACTTTTGGGAGTTCATTGGGCAATGGACTGTGAAGAAGGTGTTGCTTTTGGAACAAGAATAGGTAGAGCAGTTAATAGATTACCTTGGAAGAGATAAAAACTCTCCCTTAAATTATTTAGGAGGCTGGAATTTATTTCAGCCTTTTTTTTTAAAAAAAAATTAGCCGGCAACTTTTTGATAATGGAGACTTGAATAAAGAAGTTCCCTTATTTACAATCTCGAACCTTCCATAAATTATGTTTGTTAGCTTAGGTACAGTTGTTATAAATAAACAACAGATATATGGCGTTAACAATCTTTTGGTTCAGGAGAGACCTTCGAATTTTTGATAATCATGGTTTATTTGAGGCATTGAGTGGACCCAATCCAGTAGTTCCCTTATTTATTTTTGATAAAAATATCCTTGATAAATTAGTTAATAAGGAAGATCGAAGGGTACAGTTTATTCACAATACCTTACGTGATTTACACCAAGCATTAATCTCAATAGGCTCTTCATTACATATCTTTTATGACCTACCGCTAAATGCTTTTGATTCCCTATGCAATTCATTACATATCGATCAAGTCATTACGAATCATGATTATGAACCGTATGCTCTGGAGAGAGATCGATTACTAGCACAACAACTTGCAAAAAGAAATATAAAATTTATAACCTATAAAGATCAGGTCATCTATGAGAAATCTGAGATAGTAAAACCGGATGGTAATCCGTATACTGTTTTCACACCTTATTCAAAGCGATGGAAAGAGAAATTAACAGCAGAAGGTATCGTCAAGTTTGCTTCAGAAAAACTCCTTATAAACTTTTACAAATGTAAGGCAGAGATTATTCCTACCATGAAACAACTTGGGTTCCAAGAAGTCGACGTAGACATTCCCCCTAGGACGCCAGTAGTGGCTGTAATCCAACGATATCATGAGACCAGGAATATTCCATCTATTAATGGAACCAGCAAATTGAGCCTTCATTTGCGTTTTGGAACCGTATCTATACGAGAATTTGCGCTACTGGCAAGTCAACAAAATGAACAATGGTTGATTGAATTAATTTGGCGTGAATTTTTTATGATGATTTTGTTTCATTTCCCCTACGTACTTCATGCTAGCTTTAAAAGAAAATATGATCAAATTCCCTGGAGAAATAATGAACGTGAATTCGAGGCTTGGTGCAAAGGCGAAACAGGGTATCCAATCGTAGATGCAGGAATGAGAGAGCTAAATACTACTGGTTTTATGCATAATAGAGTGAGAATGATCACCGCTAGCTTTTTGACGAAACATCTATTAATTGACTGGCGATGGGGTGAAGCTTATTTTGCAGAAAAATTATTGGATTATGAATTAGCTTCAAACAATGGGAATTGGCAGTGGAGTGCAGGATGCGGTTGTGACGCGGCCCCATACTTTAGAATATTTAATCCAACAGAACAAACCAGAAAATTTGACCCAGAATTTATTTATATTAAAAAATGGATAAATGATTTCCATCCAAACTATATTCCAGCTATTGTCGAGCATAAATTTGCCAGAAAGCGAGCCTTGGAGGTGTATAAATCAGCATTAATCGAAGGCTAGAAACGGATGAAAATATGAAGAATATATTAATTGCAGGTGGATCAGGTTTTATTGGTCGTGCATTGACCACAGTACTTATCAATAAAGGCAATACGGTAAGTTGGTTGAGTCGCAAGGGAAGCCAGGAATCACCAGTGAATCAAATTGAATGGGATTGGATAAATCAAAATGTAGATTTGAGTTTTTTAACAAAATTTGATACGTTAATCAATCTGGCAGGAGTAAACATTGGAGAAAAGAGATGGAACAAAAAACGAAAAGAAGAAATTTTTAATAGCCGGGTAAAAGCAACAGAATTTCTTTTTAATATCCTTTCAAATAATCAGCATACTATTCAAACATATATTTCGGCTTCTGGTGTTGGATATTATGGAGCTGTAACGGGGCAGAAATTATATAATGAATCGGACGATCATTCGAACGACTTCTTAGGCAATTTATGTTTTCAGTGGGAACAAGCTGCCAATCAGTTTTTAAAACTTGGAAAACGAGTGGTCATCCTGAGGACAGGCGTCGTATTGTCGACGGAAAGTCAGGCATTCAGGCAATTGTATGTACTTATGAATTTGGGTTTTGGCGCTGCGTTGGGTTCAGGGAAGCAATATTTTTCCTGGATTCATCTTGATGATATCTGCCAGATTTATGAAATGGCTGTACGAGATGAATCTTGTGAAGGCGTTTTTAATGCAGTAGCTCCTGAATACTTGACGAATTATGAGATGGTAGAGCAGTTTACTAAATACATAAAGAAGCCTTTTTTCTTGCCAAATGTTCCTGCATTTATAGTAAGAATCTTAACGGGAGAAATGTCGGAAGCTCTTTTGTATGGAAGTAGGATTTCTTCGGAAAAACTCATAAATTACGGATTTCAATTTAAGTATGCTGCATTTCATCAAGCTTTAACGGCTATTCTAAGTGGAATACATGCTAAAAGAAATCTACGGTAACTCCTTTTGGTGCCGGTGAAAAAAGAGGCAGAAGTCATTCAAAACAAGCGATATTTATCTTCTAAATCTATAAAGTGGAAAAAACAAAATATACTCTTACATCAAATTGGCACCACAAGAAATTTGAGAATCATGCAAAAGCCAATTGAATAATCGACAATGGATAGCCAAAATTTAATGCTAAAAATTAAACCGTTAATAACTGCCCCAATATCTTCTTAAGAACCATTCTGTACTGAGAAGGAGTAAAATTAGAAAGAATATCCATTTCAAATCAATGAGCGCTTTAATCTCAAGACTTTGAAATAAAACAGGTTTGCTTTGTGAATCAGCATTTAAATAATCAGACAATTTTTGAAATTCATTTTTATGGATTGCGATCCCTTCTGACTTTTGAGAAATGGAGCGCAGTAGATTATGATCGGCCACTAAATAGTCGAGTTCGGAATTAGACTCTTGGATTCCAAATCGACCTTCTACTTTGTAGGGGATTCCATTCCATTTCGTCTGGGCAGTATATCGATACTCTCCAGCAGGCAATGAGCCCGCATTTAATTCGTAATAACTGTCTTTTTTACCAAAGGTGTAATCGTATTTTGTGTTGGATTGATCTATAATAGATAAATTTGCGTCGGGTGAGTTGATTTTTTCGAAATTGTCATTGTATAATTCCGCATTAAATAAAATAGCGTCATTTTGCTGAAATATTCGTTTGCTTAGATTAACTCTAAATTTTCTTTTATCTTCTTTTGAAGAAATATATTGAGTGGTTTTTTGTAAAATCTCCTGGAAATTTATAAAGCTATTAGATTGTAAATAATCTGTTATTTTCCACTTCCACAAACCCTCGCCACAAATGACACTGGTTTTTTGTCCCTGATTTTCTAAAAATATCCAAAGGGGATAATTGGTTTCAACTTTTCCAATTTTTTGAAGAGCTAATACTTGAGCATTTGGATGTAAAGCATACGAACCGAAAGGAACCAGGAGCGGAGGGAGGTTTTCTATTTTATTTTTTAACTCATCCGTAATTGTAAATAAGCTGAACGATTTGGTGAATATTGCTTGCGCTTCGTTGCCATTTTGATTGTTTGGTGTGATTTTTACGACCTCTTGAGACTGATTGAATGAGGTAAGATCGCTTTGGTTTCCTATTATAAAAACCCTGGGAATTTTGAGACTTTCTATTCGTTTTAAATTGTTATGTAACCCACTTTTTTTATCTGGTATTTGGTGCAGAAAAACCAGGGTATAGTTTTCAAGATTTGAAATGGATTCGTGAATGTATTTCACATCTACTTCATAGTTCTTGTTGGATAATAAGACTTCTTTTATCGCACTAATATCCGGATGCGGACTGGAGGCAAGTAACAAAATCTTTTTCTTAGAATCCAACACCTCCACAAAAAATTCTTTGCTATTATTTCGAGTATTTCTCTCACCGGGTATTGTGCTACATTGAACTTTGTACTTTATAATTCCAGGTTTTGTTGCAGGAACAATAATTTCTTTGTTGATAAAAAATCCATCTTCTTTGATAGTTTCAGTGCTTTCAAATAGTGATTTCCATCCGCTGGATTCATTTATAAACAAATTAATTTTGATATTACTGCCAGAAGCGTTATAAGCCTGGATATCGGTTTGTATAGAAAAAGGATCACCGGAATAAATGATTTCATTGTGATAAACTCTTTGGATCGCCACATCTTTTTCCTGCAAACTATCTCCTAATAAAATTGTATGGACAGGGATGGCGGATACTAGGGGATGATAAAGTGGATTTTTACCTGTATTGTAAATACCATCAGTGGCAATGACTATACATTTGAGGAATTGAGGGTCAAATTGATCAGAGACAAACTCAAAAGCCTTATTCATATCTGTTACTTTGTCGGGAAATAGCAACAAAGATTCCATATCAGCCTCTTCCCCAAATTGAACTACATGAACATCAAATTTTTCTGAAGCAGATTGAATAAATGTAGTGCGGTCATTTTGATAAGCTGAAACCCAGTTGGAATCTCTTGAAATTATGGAAGCTGAATGGTCCTGGGCAAAAACAATGATAGGCTTTTTTATTTCTTTCTTGAAATACCTCAATAGTGGATTCAATAGTAAAAAAGCTAGTAAACTAACACTTAATGCTCTTAATGTGGCTAGTAATAGTTTATGTAACCAAGGTCGTTCATGCCATTGTTTACTATTATAATACAATAGACCGGAAACCGCAATGCCTGCTATTATACAAAAAATGATAAACCAAGCGGGGTATTGAAAACTAAACTCTGCCATCCTGCGTTAAAAGTGGTACAAATATCTAAAAATCAATCATCAGAAGGCATAAATATTCAAATAAATTTTATTGGTAAACATTTGTAGACCAATTTCTTATGAATTATATACCTTTAATTTTTCAATATTTTCATTATTAGAACAATGAATCATACAAAATGAATAAAAGGCTTGTTTTATTTTGTTTAGGCATAGTTTTCTGTTTGAATGTCTCTGCTTCCTATCTGTTAATTCCTATGGATTTAAAGCAAAAGGATCATTTGAAAGCATATGGTATTAGCTATTGGGTGCTTAGTAATAATGTGGAAGTGTTCTGGCTATTAAATTACCGCGGGGGCAGTTTTAGCATTCCATATACCAAGATTTTTGAGAAGGAATGTCTTACACGAGGCGTCAGTTTTGAGGTGATTTCTTCCAGTGATTTTGAACACATTCGGGCAGAGATCAACAACCCTGAAATCAACCAGGAAATTATGAAATTGGAGAAAGCGCCTAAAATAGCGGTGTATACTCCTGAATTTAATGAAAGAGGCGAGCGAATCCAGCCTTGGGATGATGCAGTAACCTTGGCATTGACCTATGCAGAAATTCCATTTGAAAAAATCTATGACGGTGAGATAATTGGAGGGAGCTTAGCAAAATATGATTGGCTCCATTTACATCACGAAGATTTCACTGGTCAATATGGTCGTTTCTATGCAAATTATAGCGGGCAGGCATGGTATATCGAGAATCAAAAAAGGCAAGAAAAACTAGCCAGTACTTTGGGCTTTGCTAAAGTCAGCCAATTAAAGTTAGCGGTAATAAAAAAGATACGGGAATATGTGATAGGAGGGGGATTTATGTTTGCGATGTGTTCGGCTACAGATAGTTATGATATAGCACTCGCTGCAGACGGTCTGGACATTTGCGCACATTATTTTGATGGGGATCCAGCGGATCCTACAGCAGAATCTAAATTAGACTTTACGAACACCTTTGCGTTTAAAAACTTTACGTTGGTTGATAATCCATTCGAGTATGAGTTTTCCAGTATTGACAATACCAGAGATCGAAAAGTAAATCCAGAAAACGATTATTTCAATTTATTTGATTTTTCAGCAAAATGGGATCCAATACCCACGATGCTCACACAGAATCACACCCGCACAGTTAAGGGTTTTATGGGACAAACTACCGGTTTCAAAAAATCCCTGATTAAATCAGACATACTATTATTAGGTGAATTTAAATCAATAGATGAAGCCAGATATATTCATGGAAAAACAGGATATGGCACTTGGACCTTTTATGCCGGACACGATCCAGAAGATTATCAACATATTGTTGGGGATCCACCAACAGATCTTAGTCTTCATCCGAATTCTCCGGGGTATAGATTGATCCTGAATAATATATTATTTCCCGCCGCAAAAAAGAAGGAGAGAAAGACTTAATTTTGTAGATGTCATTTAGATATTTTTTATTTTTTGTTTGTTTTATCAGCATTCCTTTCTGCACAATATATTCTCAAGATTATCAATTTGATTTTGAATCCTGGCAACGGACAAATTTATACCAGGAGCCAGCAAGCTTTAGTACTTATAATTTTATTTCATTTTTTATTACCCAAACTCCCAACGTAACTAAAGTTCTGGGCACAAACGGTTCAGCCATTCGACTTGAAAATAAAGTCTCGATTTATGATCAGACCGTAGCATCTGGAATTATTTGTTATGGAAAATTATCCAGCATTCCTTTTGGTGGGTTAGCTATTGGGCAAATTCCGGATTCATTCCATATGAGATTGCGATTTGAAATTGTACCAACCGATACAGCATTCTTAGCGCTGATTTTTAAGAAATCAGGGAATGCTGTTTCTGTCAATATTTTTCCTATTACAGGTAGCTTGCTGAATTTTACTGATTTTAAATTGCCGCTCATTTCTTCTTCTACCCAGCCGGATACCGTTTTTTTTATAGTAAGTTCAGGGAGTTTCAGCAATCCTAAAAAAGGAAGTTATCTTGAATTGGATGAGTTTATTTTTTTAAATTCTTCGAAACAGATTCCAAATAATTCCTTTGAAAATTGGGAGGATATTTCCATTGAAGAACCATTGGAATGGGCTACACCAAATTTAACACCCACATTTTTTAGAAGCGACATCCCTGTTTTAAAAAGTTTAGATTCATACCAGGGTAATTATGCCTTACAAATTAATACTGTCCACACCGTCGATTTTGGGTTTGATTCATATTTAGGTTCTGCAGGCCCTGGCGAGGCGGGCACAGGTGCTGTTATCCCACTTCCTCTTGAAGCAAAGCAATTGAGCCTGGAATTTGATTATAAATACCAACCTGCTGGTATAGATACGGCAATAGCCATAGCCAGCTTTTTTAAATTTAATAAACAGACACATTCCAGAGAATATTTGCAAACTGAAATGATCGAATTGAAAAAGGTACAAACTTATATTTCGTATAAAACTAATTTTAATTTTATTGAAACATGTGATTCTGTTTATTTGGAATTTTTTTCAAGCAAAGCGTTAGCTCCAAATTTTAAAAATTCTATTCCTAAAGTTGGAAGTACACTTTGGATCGATGATCTGAAGTTGAAAAAAATAAATACGTCTGCAAGTGAAGAATTGGACAGTGATTATTTTATAGTGACTAATCCAGTTAAAGAAAAAATTATTCTAAATAGAAAATTACAAAAAAGTTCAGTTGGAGAATTATATATTGTTAATCAGGATGGAGTTATAGTGGGTATTTCAAATATTGACCTAGATTCTAATGAACTGGATGTTTCTTTTTTACACCGGGGAATGTATTATCTTGTCTCACAAGGAGCGCGAATTAAATTAAATGTAGCTTTTATAAAAATATAATATACATGTACCAAACTAAGATTGTGGGACTAGGTTATTATGTTCCGGAGAGAGTAATCAGCAATGATGATCTGTCTAAAGTGATGGAAACTACAGATGAATGGATTCAAGAGCGAACCGGAATCAAGGAACGTCGCTTTGCGATACCACATGAAGAAACAACCACTACTATGGCTGCCCGTGCAGCCGAAATCGCTATAGAGCGAGCCAACATCTCAAAAGAAGACATAGACTTTATAATTTTTGCTACCCTTAGTCCTGATTATTATTTTCCTGGATGTGGTGTTTTGTTACAACGTGAATTAGGTATTACCGGTAGAGAGGCTCCGGCCTTAGATATTCGAAATCAATGCAGTGGTTTTTTGTATGGTCTATCGATAGCTGATCAATTTATTAAAACAGGTCAATATAAAACCATTCTGCTGATTGGATCAGAGATGCACTCAATGGGTTTAGATTACACTACCAGGGGTAGAAATGTATCGGTAATTTTTGGTGATGGAGCGGGAGCAGCCATTTTGCAAGCCACGGAAGATAAAACAAAAGGAATTCTGACTACTCATTTACATTCTGACGGAACCCATGCCGAAGAGTTGGCGTGCATTAATCCGGGAAGTCATGGAGGACATCATTTAGGTACAGAAGCTTTTGGATATACCGACGAGACGTATGGAGGTATATTTTTAACGGAAAAAATGTGGGAAGAGCAGAATATATTTCCAAACATGAACGGTCAACTAGTTTTCAAAACGGCCATTCAAAAATTTCCTGAAGTGATCAAAGAGGCGTTGGAAAAAACGGGTTTAAATAGTTCCGATATTTCATTATTAGTTCCGCATCAAGCCAATTTACGCATTTCACAATTTGTACAAAAAACGTTGGGCCTACGAGATGATCAGGTGTGGAATAATATTCAACGATATGGAAATACTACAGCCGCCTCTATTCCAATTGCATTGACAGAGGCTTGGGAGGCAGGGAAAATAAATGAAGGCGATTTAATTTGTTTAGCTGCTTTTGGAAGTGGTTTTACTTGGGCATCTGCATTGATAAGATGGTAGTGGTGACAAAGGTCGATATCTTAGCTATAGGAGTTCATCCGGATGATATTGAATTAAGCGCTTGCGGTAGCTTGTTGCAGCATATTCAAATGGGCAAAACGATAGGATTATTAGATCTTACCAAAGGAGAATTAGGAACTAGAGGAAATGCGACATTGCGATCATTGGAAGCCATGAAGGCCAGTGAAATGATGGGCGCAGAATTCAGGTATCAACTCGATTTAGAGGATGGGTTTTTTGAAATAAGCAAAGAACATATACTAGACATAATCAAAATTATCCGAGCGTGTAAACCTCAGATAGTTTTGGCAAATGCAATTCATGACAGGCATCCGGACCATGGCAGAGCATCTGAATTAATATCCAGAGCATGTTTTTTATCTGGCTTGGTTAAAATAAAAACACAATTGGATGAAATGGAACAAGAAGCCTGGAGACCAACACAAGTGTATCATTACATTCAAGATATTTATATAAAACCTGATTTTGTAATTGATATTACTTCTTATATGCAGAACAAAATGGACGTTATCAAATGTTTTGCTTCGCAATTTTATAATCCTATTTCGGAGGAGCCTGAATCTCCAATATCAGGAAAAGATTTTTTAGATGTCATACAATCAAAAGCGCGTACAATGGGGCGATATATAGGCGTAGAATTTGGGGAAGGATTTACTGTCGAACGGCCAATAAAAATTGATGACTTTTTCACTATTAAATAATTGTAAATAGCCAAATAATTTGGTTGCATAGATAATTGACAACTTGATAATAATCTAGAATTCTTTTATGAAATAAACGGCAATTGGCAACCACATACCAGGTGATAAAGTATAGCCATCTAACGTTAAACGTTTTTATTAAAGCAAATTCTCATCCACAATATTAATTGATTGACGCTATAGTTATATTCCAAAAAGATTACTTTCTTTTCATTAGAAATTAGGATTTGGCTATATTCGCAGCTTCAAAAACAAAGGCATTGGTAGTAGCTGTTTTAAAGGAATCCCGTACCGGGGAGAAAAGGGTGGCTATGAGTCCACAAATAGTCAAACAATTGGTGGCGAAGTCCTACCAAATTATCATTGAGAGCGGGGCAGGAGAGGCATCTTCCTTTCAAGATAAAGTATATGAGGAAGCTGGAGCAACTATAATAAGCCAGCGAGAAGAACTTTTTTCCAAGGCACAAATTATTGCGAAGATTAATCCTTTGACAGGAGAGGAAATTTCCATGTTGAAAAAGGACACGGTTATTTTTTCATTTATGAATCATTTGCTCCATCCAGAATACTGCGCTTTGCTGGCAGATAAAGGAGTATCCGCTTTTTCTATGGATGCCATACCTCGTATTTCTCGAGCTCAGAGTATGGACGTGTTAAGTTCTCAAGCCAACCTGGCCGGTTATAAAGCGGTTATTTTAGGGTCAGAGCATATGACAAGAATATTTCCTTTGATGATGACCGCAGCAGGGACTATAACGCCTTCCAAAGTGTTGATATTTGGTGTCGGGGTAGCTGGGTTACATGCTATAGCTACAGCAAAACGACTAGGGGCAGTGGTAGAGGCTACTGACGTTCGAATGGAAACTAAGGAACAAGCGGAATCCTTAGGGGCTAAGTTTATTTCGGTAAAAGAAGAAGGGGTTAAAACAGAAGGCGGTTATGCAAAAGAGGTCACCCAAGAATATTTAGCCAAACAAAAGGAAGCCGTAAATAAATCATTATTTCAAGCCGATTTAGTAATTACGACTGCACAAGTAATGGGTAAAAAAGCGCCTATCCTAATTACCGAAGACCAGATAAAACAAATGAAATATGGTTCAGTGATCGTGGATATGGCTGTGGAACAAGGCGGTAATTGTGAATTGAGTGAGGAGGATAAAATAGTCACAAAACATGGAGTTAAAATTGTAGGAATATCAAACCTTCCTTCAACGTTGGCTACTAATGCCAGTGAATTATATGCAAAAAATCTTCAAAATCTTTTGCTGCATCTTTCAGATCATCAGGGATTTAAATGGGACTTATCGGAAGATATCACCAAAGGAACTTTAATAATTCATCAGGGAAAAATGTTGAAATAATTATGGCAATACTAGAATTTTTAAGCGAGCACATTCAAATGGTCTACCTCGTCATCCTGATGATTTTTGTTGGTATTGAACTCATTTCAAATGTTCCGTCCGTATTGCATACACCCTTAATGTCTGGAGCGAATGCAATTCATGGAGTAGTGATTATAGGGGCCATTATCGTCATTGGGCAGGCAGAAGGCATCATTAGTTTAGTTTTAGGATTTGTTGCAGTTGTGCTCGGTACCTTGAATGTAGTAGGCGGATTTGTAGTTACAGATAGAATGTTGGAAATGTTTAAGAAAAAGAAATAATGGAACATATACTCGTACTGATATATCTCATTGCTTCGATAACATTTATTCTTGGTCTCAAGATGTTGAGCAAACCAGATACGGCGCGTAAAGGAAATTTTATAGCGGCCATAGGAATGGGATTAGCGATTTTCGGAACTATATTTTTATACAAAGACTCCAAAAATGAATTGCTTAAAAATTTGCACTGGATTTTTATCGCGTTAATTATCGGAACGGTTATCGGAACCGTTATGGCAAAACGAGTTCAGATGACAGCCATGCCTCAAATGGTATCTTTTTTTAATGGTATGGGAGGTGCTTGCGCAGCCTTGATTTCCATCATTGAATTTAACCACCTCATGCATCTATCTAGTCTTGGTTTGATGACTCCAGACATGGTAGCGAGCATGCAAGGTAAAATCTTAATAATATTAGCTGGTTTGGTCATAGGTTCGGTTTCTTTTGCAGGCAGTATTATTGCCTTTGGAAAATTAGAAGGAAAAATTGATGACCTAAATATCAAAGCCCAGCAGTTGGTAAATATTGGCTTATTGTTAGCCATATTAATAAGTTGTGCGCTATTTTATACAGGGATTATATCAGGCTCATTTTGGTTTTATACTATTTTAATTATATCACTTTTATATGGTGTTCTATTTGTTTTGCCCATTGGAGGTGCAGATATGCCTGTAGTCATTTCATTGTTAAATTCATTTACTGGAGTAGCTGCTGCTTGCGGGGGATTTCTTTATGACAACTACGTGATGTTGATTGGTGGAATTCTGGTCGGATCCGCGGGAACATTACTTACAGTGGCTATGTGTAAGGCTATGAATAGGTCACTTTTAAATGTGCTGGTTGGAAATTTCGGTGCTTCGAGTAATGGTTCTTCCACAAGTGCTGATGGCCAGGGAAATACTAAGGAAATTACTAAATCTGACGCAGCCATTTTAATGAAGTATGCTAAGAAAGTAATCATAGTACCTGGATATGGACTAGCGGTCGCTCAAGCTCAGTATGTCTGTCATGAATTAGAGACGTTGTTGGTTGAAGGAGGTGTTGATGTGAAATATGCGATCCATCCGGTAGCAGGACGTATGCCAGGCCATATGAATGTATTGCTTGCAGAAAGTAACGTTAGTTATGACAAACTAGTGGAAATGGAAGACATCAATCCTGAATTTAATAAAACGGATGTCGTTTTAGTGGTAGGGGCCAATGATGTGGTTAATCCTGCGGCAAAAACGGATCCAACCTCGCCAATTTACGGTATGCCCATTTTGGAAGTGGGGCAATCAAAGAATGTAATAGTTATGAAGCGATCCATGAAGGCGGGTTATGCTGGTATCGATAACCATTTGTTCTACGAACCAAAAACGTATATGTTATTCGGAGATGCTAAAGACACCCTAACAAAATTGGTGGCTGAAGTAAAATCCTTATAGACTTTATGTTTTAAAATGCTGAGGTAACAAAAACGCCTGTTTGTTAATGAAATGAAAAATTTATTTTATAATTTATTTCAATCTGCTATAGTGATTTAAGAAGGCTTCGTTACCTTTACTAAATCTAAAAATAGATATTATTTGTATATTTATAAATGTAGTATATAAAATAATGATTTATAATTAGATAGGTATTTAGAAGAAGCAAATCTTATTTAACCAAAGCCAACCTCATGAACTATTCTACTCTTTTATTGAGAGCAAGAACCCTAATTCTGTTCGCATTATTTTATTTTATTGGGTCTAATGTCCTCTGGTCACAGATTGATGTGGTAGCCACAGTTGGCACACCTATGACCAGTTATCTCACCCTCAAGGATGCCTTTAACGCAATAAATGCGGGAACGCACACCAACTCAATAACTATTAACGTCACAGGCAATACGACAGAAACTGCAACAGCTGTGCTAAATGCTAGTGTTAAAAGATCATCTTTCTATAACATTTTGATTCAACCGAGTGGGGGAGCTGCCCGAACGATAATGGGAGCTATGTCAGCAGGAAATCCATTAGAGGATTTGAATGGGGCAGATGTTTTAATTAATTATTTTAAATTATTTTCTGCATGAAAAATCTACTAATCAAAGAATTTTTATTGTTTTTTCTAGTGCTTGCACCTTATATAATTTTTGCTCAGTTACCTCCTAACCTAGGTGCTGCCGGCTCATTTGCAGTGTTTACTTCCGCAGGAGCCTTTGCAAATGCCGGGAATACTGTAATAACGGGTGACATAGGTACTAATGTCGGCGCATTCAGTGGATTTCCTCCGGGAATCGTCATTGGAAATATCCATG
>JALYPU010000101.1 GCA_030856215.1 Bacteroidota bacterium | reverse complement strand
AATGGATCGCAATCCACCACCCAAATGGTTTGAGTAGCTCTAACAACCGTATTATTAAGTCCCCTAACGGTAATATTTCGTAATATTCTTCCCTGACACACATTCTCGTAAATCTGAAACCGATATGGTGGCATTAGCACCGCAACTTCCAATGGTATAACCATCAAAACCCCATACCAATTCGTATTTTCTTTCTGCGTGGGCGGTATCAAAAAATTCTCTATAATAAGTACATGCTTTATTAGGTGCTGGTTGTAAATGCGGCGGAATGCCGTTAATAAATCCTGGATATCCGGTGATATCATTGCGTACACAATAATTATAACACAAAAGATCTATAGTTTTTACTTTGGCCCTGGTAGACAAATCAGTCACCACTTTACCGAATGTATTATCATTTGGGTCATCAACTTTATCTATATCAAACCAAAACCAGCAGCTCACTACAATATCTGGAGGAGCTATCACTGTTGGAATTGCTTTATCCTGAACTTCTACCTCAACCATACAATCACTATATCGGTTGAATAAGTTTCCACCTTGATTCATTCTTCTAGGATGAATGGGACCATTGCCCGGCTCTACATCAAAAACTCTTAGCACGACCATGACCGTATTGCCAACATCTGCACAGCAGAATTTAACAAAATCGTCAAAATATATCTGATTACCAGGGGCTAAAACTGGATCCGGATCATCGTCTCCATTTAACCCTCCGCAGGATACCAAATTATCTCTGGTAGATCCATTGTTAGTGCCCAGCAATTCTTCCATGCGAATTGCTTTAAAAAACACGTGAGGTGTACAATTATCAAAGGAGCCGTTGTCTAGGTTTTCTGCAAAAACTTTAGTATAGTTTTCACCAGGGCTTTGATTACCTGTGATAGAAACTACTGTTCTCTTATCGCATACGGCTACTGGGGGAACGTTGTCCGGTACATTTATTGCTATTCTTTTTTTAGTAATATTTCCGCAACAATCTACTGCAATAATATACGCGTCATGGACTCCTCGATTAATATTTGTTACTACAAAACCATCCACTTCGTTACCACTTATAATGGCATCCGCGTCATCTATATCGACAGAATAATGAGTTTCATTACTACAATTGTCAATCAGCCATGGTGCTGCCACTTCCCAAATACCTCTACATCTCCAAACTTCCATATTAACAGTAAGTGTATCAGGATATAAAACCTGAGGACCCTCTCTATCAATTACTTTAATGATTTGCGTGTGACCACCTATTTCACTAGTACACCAATCCAAAACAGTCCACTGCCTTAATATTTTGAAACAACCGACTGGTCCTGCATCGCAGCCAGGGGTCGCGAGATCAATTCTAATATCTCTGTACGTGATTCCAATATTCTTACATTCATCGCCACTAATAGTTCCGGTTCCTGCCCACATAATGTGTCTGTTAGGTCCCCAACATCTTGGATTGGTAGGACTCCAATCTCTATGTGGTGGATAGTATATTGGAAATGGACTTGGATGACCTTTATATTCTCCTGAATCAATACAATTCCATCCGAGTACTCTTGGAATCCTTCGATTAGGCCAAATATTTGGCTGGAGAGGGTTAGCTAACCAAAAAATTGAATCTAATAAATAGCCATCCATACAAAGTGGCGCAGATAATAGATGAGGCGTTATATTTTTACTGGTATCAATTTTTTCTTCACAAGACAAGGCAGGTCTATCATATTCATCAAAATTTGGCGGTACGGTAACATCAAATAATGTTAACAAGTTGATAGTAATAAATTGCATACAGCTCGATTTATTGCCGTAAGCATCTTCTGCAGTCCAAGTTCTTTTAATTATCTGATCATACCCTACAATACAATCGCCATAGGTTATTTCATCTTTATAAGTGAGAGAGTATGTTCCACAATTTTCATAAACTCCAGGGACGCCCTGCTGTGCAGGTGTTGTACCTCCGGTTCCGCAAACTATGCTCACATTTGGAGGGCAGGTTAGTATCGGTGGTATTTTGTCTTCTACTCTTGCATGACCCCAACAGCTATTGCCTGTCAACGTATCTATTATAGTTAATTTGAGCTCTCTGCCAATATCTTGAAAGCCAATTTGACTTCCTGGCACATTTGGTCTTCTGTCAATTAAAATATTGGTTATCCAATCCCTTACCTCTACGCGGTATTCATCATAACATCTATAGGGTCCACCTTCTAAAACCATATCAGCGGTGATCGTTGCAAAACAGCTATCATCCAAACTAATCTGAATATCGTCATTGCAAGCCAACTCAGTGATAGAAAAAGGATATGCGTTCACGCATACTTGAAATTCACACGTTGCCACGTTACCCGCAGCATCTGTTGCCATGTAACATAATCTGGTGCATCCAATTGGAAAGAAACATCCAGGTCCGTATGGAGCGCCGCATGTTTGAATTAAGGGTATTAAATTATTTGGTGAGGCATACAGAAAATTGCCCTGAACTCCAAATGTGGCGCACATTGTGGTTCCAGCGAGGTTAGCTCCCGCACCCCGATTTATAATGATACTATTAGGAGCTACAGTTGATGGTGCGATGCGCAAATTGGCATCTCCATAACCAGCGATACTTGAGCAACTGCCAAATCCTCCTAAAGAAATTCCGTTAAATGTTCCTGGGGCAGACGTAATAAAAATACCCCGGGTTTCTCCAGGTTGTAACGTTAAAGAGGCTGATAAAACAGTATCAAATCTGGTAGTACCACAAACAACAGTCGGAACTATTGACCTGGTACTAAAATCAAATGTATCGATACTAGCAGCATTGTTCGCTGATTGCCAGCTAGTTTGTCGAATCTGCCCTGCAACAGAAGCTTTCCCTAATGTCCATATGGCAACTGGAGATGAAGCAGCAAAATTGCATCCATTGGTGGGTAGAGCACCGACATAGCCTGTTTTCCAACTTTCATCGGCGTTTGTTTTATACCAAAATTCATATAATCCGGTTGGGGGTCCTTGAGGGATATCCTTAAACCAAGATTCAAATCCTTGAATATTTATGGCTCCTGAAGAAGCATTTCTAATATCAAACATATAACCCCATCCTACCCCACTAACTGAGGCAAATCGAGGGAAAGGAGTCATACACCCTACACTTTTTGATTGTGCAGAAAAGTATATTCCTCCAGGGCAGTCGTCCATGGCGACAAAAGGAGGAGCATCCCAAAATGCTCCGCACTCTCCGGGACCTAGATTAATAGTGACGGGAGATTTTGCAGGACAACCCATTATAACTGGGGGAATATTATCTCTAATTGAAATCGCTTGAGTTGCAAAGATTTCTTCGCAAGTAAACCGGTCTATTGAACGCCAGTTGATGGTATAATCTCCAATAGGCAAGTTAATAATTCCGCCACATTCGTCAGTCAAATCGCTTATAGCCCTGATACTGGAACTAGGAATTTCTAATTTAACTTCCAGCCAATTTTCTTGACAGCGCGGAAAACGGAATGGCGAAGCAAACAGTGAATTGGGTAATAAATACCAATTTAAACCACCTTCAAGCTGACCATTAAAATCACAAAAACTCATGATGCAGACTGTTTGGATTATTTCACAATCAGCACCGCCTAAACGGCAAATTATACTATCATTTTCATCAACTAATACCATATCTTCAAAAGGCCTTGAGCTCATATCACCAATACCTCTCATAGTAATGGTAACATCTGCACATGCTGCAGAAGGGGCATATGGAAAAACAATAGGCGTAAATAAAAGATGGTTTGAATCAAAATTTAAGGTAAATCGATTTTCCAGAACCGTAGGTGGGGCATTTGGATCAGCTATACAACCACAGTCTGGAATTGAAAAATTGGGACATTCAATTGAAAGTGCGTTCGTACATATGCCTCCTACACTAAAATTTAAAGTGGGTAAGGGATTGAATTGACAAGATTGTCCGTTGAGCTCAGAAATTCCTATACAACTAAGAATTATTCCAAGGCATAAACCGTGTAGATGTTTCATAAGATTAAAAGTTTACATTGCTTCATCAAAAAAGTATTAATAGCCGGAGCCTCAATGACTAGTTGATCAAAAGGGGGAACTCGTGTACGAAAATGGGGAAAAATAGCAGAGCTCCAAATTTTTTGTCAAAAAATCAGTTTTAATAATCAACTACCTGATCCAACCTAGAACCCAATCCTAACTTATATGTCATAGTAGAACAAATAAATCCTAGGCATTGAAATTCAACGGGTTAAATTTGGTAATTCTTCGAGCTAACTAATGAAACGATGCTTCGTCAATTTCATCAATAAGACTTTTGATTATCAAAAATTAGACGTCTTTTCCATTGCAAAGTTAATTATTTATTGATAGTATCAAAGTAAAAAGGAGAATATTTCTATGTCATTTTATGCCACATATATAAAAATATAATACTTTTAATAATCGGTCAAACAGCATTCCATGTATTATAATGTTTTGTATTATAAGTGATTTTTGAATAAAATCGAGCCCTATGAAGCGTTTTAGCCTTATCTTGGGTCTTATTGAAGTACAAACCTACCTTTTCATGAAAATATTATATTTTATACTCTTAGCTGCTTTACTATCTTCTCGAATATTCTCCCAAGATTGCGAATTGGGTCAAGTAAGGTATGAGAAAACCCCTTGCAACGCAGAAAAGGAGTTTTATGTTTTTTTAAATTTCGAGCATGTTAATAATAGTGATTGTTTTACGGTTAAGCGTTCCGGGCAAGATTACGGTTCGTTTTCCTATGATCATCTGCCAATAAAAATAGGCCCGATCATTGGAGATTGTGAAACCAATTATGAATTTGAAATCAGGGATTGCATATTTGAACATTGTGTTACTGAACTTAGTATTGGTAAAGTTTGCTGTGAACAAGAAGAATGTAAATTAGGCGAAATTAAATTTGAAAAGTCAAGGTGTAGTGTAGACTCACTAATGAATATAAAATTCAATTTTGAACATCAAAACACTTCAGACTCCTTTCGGGTTATTGGTAATGGACAAGATTTTGGGACCTTTAGTTATACTAAACTTCCTATTAACATTGGTCCACTTAAAGCAGATTGTGATACTACTTATAAATTTTTATTCCAGGATAAAAATCATCCTGATTGTGCAAGAGAATTAACTTTTGAACATTTATGCTGCGATAGTTGTGATATTTCAGACCTTAAACTTGAACGCAGTGATTGCAATGCAGAGAATCAATTTTATGTATTTTTAAACTTTAAATACACTGGAACCTCGGAGTGCTTCCTCGTTAATAGTAATGGTCATCAATTTGGTGAATTTAAATATACCCAATTACCGGTTATTTTAGGTCCATTCAAAGGAGACTGCACTACCAATTATAGCTTTCGAGTATTAGATTGTAAAGACGAACATTGTAACGCTGAAATTGAATTAGGTAAGGTTTGTTGCGAACCACCTCCTGATTGTAAAATTTCCGATCTTAAAATTGAGCGCACAGATTGTAATGAGAAAAAAGAATTTTATATCTATCTGAAATTTAACCATAAAGGCACATCAGATTGTTTTCGTGTAAAAGGAAATGGCCATAACTATGGGGAATTTAAATATTCTCAACTACCTATAAAATTGGGTCCATTTAAAGGGGATTGCAAGACGGAATATGAATTTGTTGTCATTGATTGTAAAAACGAACGCTGCGGGGCAGAAATTAATTTGGGTAAAGTTTGTTGTGAGCAATCTGGCGAATGTAAAATTTCAGATCTTAAAATAGAGCACACAGATTGTAATGAAGAAAAAGAATTTTATATCTATTTGAATTTTAATCATCAAGGTACATCTGAATGTTTCCGAGTGAAAGGGAATGGACACAACTATGGAGAATTCAGATATTCTCAACTGCCTATAAAATTAGGTCCGTTCAAAGGTGATTGCACCACAGAGTATGAATTTGTTGTTATTGATTGCTTAAACGAACATTGCGGCGCAGAAATTAATTTGGGTAAAGTTTGTTGTGAGCAATCTGGCGAGTGTAAAATTTCAGATCTTAAAATTAAGCGTACAGATTGTAATGAGGAAAAAGAATTTTATATCTA
>JALYPU010000083.1 GCA_030856215.1 Bacteroidota bacterium | reverse complement strand
TTTATAAAAATAAATCCCGCTTGAAAAATTACTTCCGTCAAAATCAACGGAATAGCTTCCCGCATTTTGTTTTTCATTCACTAATGTTGAAACCTCCCTTCCTAACAAATCAAAAACTTTTAGAGAAATAAAACTGCTAACTGCTAACTGATAACTGATAACTGTAGAAGGGTTGAATGGATTGGGATAGTTTTGTGAAAGCATGAAGTGCGTTGGTATCTCTGATGAAATAGTTTGAACACCTGTTATTACACCCCCGTTTGTTGTTTTGAGGATCGTGCCACCAGATCCGACTGCCCAGCCTGTATTATTATCTTTGAACTGAACCGAAGCTAAATGACCAGGACCACTTGTTCCGCTTATTTGATTTATCCAGTTGGTTCCCCCGTTTGTTGTCTTGAGGATTATTCCAAGCCAACCCACTGTCCAGCCTGTATTATTATCTATAAAATGAACTGAAGTTAAGATTGAAGTTTCGCTTAATACACTTGTCCAGTTTGTTCCCCCGTTTGTTGTTTTGAGAATTGTTCCATTTTCCTGTTTATCACCTCCCACTGTCCAGCCTGTATTGTTATCTATGAAAAAAACTGAATATAAGATTATATCACTTAATCCGCTTAGTTGACTTGTCCAGTTGGTTCCCCCGTTGGTTGTTTTGAGGATGGTCATGGTCCCACCACCTCCCACTGTCCAGCCTGTATTATTATCTATGAAATGAACTGAAGTTAAATGTTGATTACTTGTTCCGCTTGTTTGATTTATCCAGTTGGTTCCCCCGTTTGTTGTTTTGAGGATTGTTCCAAACTCTCCCACTGCCCAGCCTGTATTATTATCTATGAAACGAACTGAATATAATAAATCACTTCCACTTATTTGACTTATCCAGTTTGTTCCCCCGTTTGTTGTTTTGAGAATGGTACTACTAATAATGTCATCCCCACCCACTGTCCAGCCGGTATTATTATCTATGAACTGAACTGAAAATAAATAACCCAATAATCCGCTTGTTTGACTTATCCAGTTGGTTCCTCCGTTTGTTGTCTTGAGAATGATATTGGTACCATTAAATTCCCCACCCACTGTCCAGCCTGTATTATTATCTATGAAATGAACTGACAATAAATAATTACTTGTTCCGCTGGTTTGCGAGAACCAGCCGGATTGTGCTATAACAATATTGAAAGTAAATGTTAAAACTAAAATATTAAATAATTTTGTTTTCATTTCTTCTCCTTTTAATTTTGAAGTTATAAAATTTACTGTGGTAATCTATTAATTTGTCAAGATTTTGCAAGTTATTTTTAAAATTTATTTTTTAAAGATTTAATCAAATCTTGTTTTGAATATGCCATTAGCTCTACTGCTACAAAAATAAATCCCAAATCCCTGCCTGCGCCGAGGCTTCGGCAGGCAGGCAAAATCCAAAATCCCAAATTGAAATCACGGTCTTACCACGCTTACAAAATTAAACGAATTATTATCAGCAATCGATGCATCACTTCCATCGACAATTTCATCACCCGTCAGGTCCGAGACTAAATATCCGGTCAAAAAGTTAAATACATCATTATCTACTAATGCTGCATCAGTTCCATCAACTACACCATCCTGATTCACATCTCCGCTGTAAATTGCGAACCTCACAGGTGTAATGTCCACCTGTATCTGATTGCTTCCGTAAGCTGTATTTGCAGCTGGTGTAAAGTTATAAGCCAATGAACCTGATACAAAGGCATTTCCTGAACTGCTCCACGTTTCAATTGAATTTCTATGAGTCAAAACTATATAATAGTTTGTTCCATTAATTACATTGAAAAAAATAAATGATCCTTCTCCATTCGTGGCCAAGACACTCTTCGCTGAATCTATTTTTGCAAATGGCGAAACAGCATTTCTCAAATAAACAGTAACGGTATCAGCTACCATAGTATTGGAAGTAGAATTATAAAATCCCTGAATGATCCCGGTTAGATTCAGAATGCTCCCACCCCCGGTGGTAGTTTTGAGAATGGTGCCAGGATGACCCACTGTCCAGCCTGTATTATTATCTATGAAATGAACTGAAAATAAAAAACCCACTGAGCCGCTTGTTTGTCTTGTCCAGTTGGTTCCCCCATTTGTTGTTTTGAGAATGGTACCAGGATAACCCACTGTCCAGCCTGTATTATTATCTATGAAATGAACTGAATTTAAAGAACTTGTTCCGCTTGTTTGACTTGTCCAGTTGGTTCCCCCGTTTGTTGTTTTGAGGATGGTACCAGGATCTCCCACTGCCCAGCCGGTATTATTATCTATGAAATGAACTGAATATAAATACCCCACTAACTCACCTATTTGACTTATCCAGTTGGTTCCCCCGTTAGTTGTCTTGAAAATGTAAACACTATAGCCATCCCCACCCACTGTCCAGCCTGTATTATTATCTAAGAATTGAATTGAATATAATTCAATTGCGCCTGTTTGACTTATCCAATTTGTTCCTCCGTTTGTTGTTTTGAGGATTGGACCCCAACCCACTGTCCAGCCTGTATTATTATCTATGAAATGGACTGATAATAAGTAACTACTTGTTCCGCTTGTTTGACTTGTCCAGTTGGTTCCCCCATTAGGTGTTTTGAGAATGATGCCATATTCTCCCACTGTCCAACCTGTATTATTATTTATGAAATGAACTGAATTTAAAATAGCACTTGTTCCGCTTGTTTGTGTTGTCCAATTGGTTCCCCCATTTGTTGTTTTGAGGATTGTGCCTGCACCACCCACTGTCCAGCCTGTATTATTATCTATGAAATGAACTGAATATAAGGGATTACTTGTTCCGCTTGTTTGCAAGAACCAGCCGGATTGAGCAAAAACAATATTGAAAGTAAATGTTAAAACTAAGAAACTAAATAATTTTGTTTTCATTTCTTCTCCTTTTAATTTTGAAGTTATATAAAATTACTGTGTTATCTATTTTATTTGTCAAGATTTAGCAAGTTATTTTTAGAATTTATTTTTTAAAGATTTAATTAAATCTTGTTTTGAATTTGACATTAGTTCTACATATACATTTTACTTTCCATACAATAGTCAAGAGTCTACCGTATGATACTTACTTCATCAATATCATTCTCTTTGTCTCTATAAATTTATCTGTTTCCAATTTATAAAAATAAATCCCGCTTGAAAAATTACTTCCGTCAAAATCAACGGAATAGCTTCCCGCATTTTGTTTTTCATTCACTAATGTTGAAACCTCCCTTCCTAACAAATCAAAAACTTTTAGAGAA
>JALYPU010000163.1 GCA_030856215.1 Bacteroidota bacterium | reverse complement strand
GCTAATTTTGTTGAAATGATACGAGCAATACTAAATCATATCCGAACTGAGATTTATTTTAAACTCGTCCACTACAAATTTATAAACAAATTTGTAGTAGCTTGACTTAAACAGCAGGCCCTAATTAGTTCATATTTTTTGTGGACATATTCGTATTCATCTATGATGTTTTCTTTAGTCACTTCATTAAGGATACTTTGTATTTCATCATATGTCCCGTTTAAGTCACTAACATTTTCCTCAATTACTGTAAATTCTTCTATTTTGTAGAATAAATGCTTGCTCCTTAAAGTACTCAATTGATATAGTATATCCTTCATTACTTTTTCTAACTTTTTCTCTTCATCGGTTAGATTTTTAAACTGCTTACATTCTACATAAACTTTTTCACCGTTTGCTTCTACCAGGTAATCTGGATTTCTATTGCTCCCTATGACATCTGGATGTTCAGTAAGTTTATAACCTTGCATATAAAAGATTTGGTGTATAAGCAATTCAAAATACGTTGCCCCAAAATCATTTGCAAACCTGCTTTTAAACGATCTTTTATTTTCCTCTGGAATATTTTAGCAAATGAGTTTATTCTCTTCCTTCCTTCGGATGCTAACCAATCAGTTGAGTTCTCTATGTGTCTAAGTTCAGATTCGTTTGGTTTTATTTGCCTAGTGTTTTCTTTCTTTGGTTCCTTTATCATTTTCTGCTGATATGGTATATAATGTTAAATATTGTATCCGAAAATTGGGCTATACATATCATCCAAGGGGCTAATGAGTGGAGCTTTTTGGTCAGTAATATGGGTGTAAATCTGAGTTGTCTTAAGCGAATTATGCCCTAATAAAAGCTGGACATAGCTTATAGCTAGGCCTTTCTCAATCATTTGACGCAGACCTGCTGAATAAATATACATCAGCATACATCGGTGGCCTTTAAACGTTTTATGTGGTCCTCTCTGGACAAGGTGTTTGGCAATTTCTCGGATCTTCTCGGGCGCTCAAGATCGTTCTTGTGGTGCTTTTGTTTACTCCATTAGAGTGCCCAGCCACTTCTTCATCTCTGCTTGGGTCCAACTCTTGCGTAACGCATAATCTTGTGCCTGATCCATGCCTATTTCCGAGATGCCAAAATATTTAGATTCTGGATGGACTAAATACCATCCGCTGACGGAGGCTGCAGGAAACATAGCTTTACTCTCCGTTAAAATCATTCCGGTTTTTTTATGCACATCCAACAATTCCCAAAGTAAATCTTTTTCCGTGTGATCGGGACAGGCAGGGTAACCCGGAGCTGGTCGAATGCCCTGATATTTTTCAGAGATCAATTCTTCGTTGCTAAAATTTTCTTCTATATATCCCCACATCTCTGTGCGCACTTTGTAATGCATGTATTCAGCGCAGGCTTCTGCCAAACGGTCAGCAATCGCTTTTACTATGATAGCGGAATAATCATCGATCTTTTCTTCAAAACTTTTAACGAGTTCGTCCACACCAAATCCCGCACTCACTGCAAAGGCACCGATATAATCGACACGATTCGATTCCTTGGGTGCCACAAAATCGCTCAAACAAAAATTCGCTTGTCCAGCCGCTTTTTTTACTTGTTGTCTGAGGTGATGTAGTGTCATCCTAACGTTTGTTAGGTCATCAGTATAAACGTCAATATCGTCTCCTACAGCATTTACCGGAAAAATACCTATGACCGCTTTCGCCTGAATGGATGTATCTTTTATTACCTGTTTTAAAATGGTTTGGGCATCCTGAAATAACTTAGTCGCTTCTACACCAACAATGTCATCTTTTAATATTTTAGGATACGATCCTGCAAGCTCCCAACTTTGAAAAAATGGTGTCCAATCAATATAATCTATTAATGTTTCGAGTGAAATATCTTCAAAAATATGGATCCCTGGTTTGGTTGGTTTTTTTATTTCATAGTGGTCCCAGTTAATGAAATATTTATTTGCCCTGGCTTCCTCAATGGATAAATTTTGGCGGGAATTATTTCTGTTTGCCCGTTGGATGCGCACTCGTTCATATTCCACCTTTACTCCTTTTGTAAAACTATCGTAGGCGTCCTTATCCTCGGTCAACAAACTGGATACTACCGCAACCGCGCGCGATGCATCCAATACGTGGACAACTGGTTGGTCATATTGTCCTTCTATTTTTAAAGCCGTGTGCAGTTTGGAAGTGGTGGCTCCGCCAATTAACAAGGGTAATTTGAAATTTTGTTTTTGCATTTCTGAAGCAACATGAACCATTTCATCCAAAGAAGGCGTAATCAGCCCACTTAACCCAATCACATCAGCTTTTATTTCTTTTGCTTTTTCTAATATCCTCTCGCAAGAAACCATCACACCCATGTCGATAATTTCATAGCTGTTACAAGCCAGCACTACACCCACAATATTTTTTCCAATATCGTGAACATCCCCTTTTACAGTGGCTAATAAAATTTTGCCTTTCGCCTTGCTATTCGCATCCTTATCTTTTTCCATAAATGGATTCAGATATGCCACAGCTTGTTTCATTACTCGCGCCGATTTAACCACCTGCGGTAAAAACATTTTACCCGCTCCAAACAAGTCTCCCACTTCATTCATCCCGGCCATTAAGGGTCCTTCTATAACTAAAAGTGGTTTTCCTAAGGTATTCATGGCTTCTTCGGCATCCTCGACGATATAATCAGCAATTCCTTTTACCAGGGCGTAGGATATTCTCTGCTCAATACTTTTTGTTCGCCATTCCGCTGTTAATTTTTCGGTGGACTTTTTTGATTTTTTTACTGCGCCTGCAAATTCCGTTAATCGCTCTGTCGCATCGGGTCTTTTATTAAATAATACGTCTTCAACTAATATCAAAAGTTCCGGATCAATCTGGTCATAGACATCGATTTGCCCTGCATTGACAATGCCCATATCCAATCCGGCCTTAATAGCGTGATACAAAAACGCGGAATGCATGGCTTGCCGGACAATGTCATTTCCCCTAAATGAAAAGGACAGATTGCTGACACCACCACTGATCTTTACACCTGGACATAATTTTTTTATTTGTCTGGTGGCTTCAATGAAATTGATGGCGTATTCATTATGCTCATCAATACCGGTAGCCACTGCAAAAATATTTGGATCGAAAATGATGTCCTCAGGCAGAAATTTTACTCTCTGCGTAAGTATATCATACGCCCGTTTACAAATGGACACTTTTCGTTCTATGGTATCAGCCTGTCCATCTTCATCAAAAGCCATTACGACTACAGCCGCGCCATATCGCTTTACTTTTATGGCATGCTCCACAAATTTTTCATCTCCTTCCTTTAAAGAAATAGAATTTACAATGGATTTTCCTTGAAGACATTTTAATCCGGCTTCAATGACTTCCCACTTGGAAGAATCTACCATAACTGGCACTTTGATGATATCTGGTTCTGAACTGATCAATAAAAGAAAATCCTGCATGGCCTGCACACCATCTAATAATCCTTCGTCCATATTGACATCAATAATTTGAGCGCCAGCTTCTACTTGTTGCTTGGCTACTCTAAGCGCTTCGTCGTATTGATTATTGAGAATTAATTTTGAAAAAACTTTAGACCCGGTGACATTCGTTCGCTCACCTACATTTACAAAATTTATTTCCGGTCGAAATTCAAAATCCTCCAGTCCAGATAAATGGGTATATTTTGTTTTTTTCTTATCAAATTTTCTTGGCTTCAATCCTTCTGCTGCTTCTGCGATGGTCCGAATATGATCGGGTGTGGTTCCACAGCAGCCTCCTACGATATTTACAAAACCGGATTCCATATAATCTCGGATATAGTTCCTCATTTCATTAGGTGTCTGATCATATCCACCTAATTCATTAGGTAATCCTGCATTTGGGTAGGCGCTTACCCAACAGTCCGCAATCTGGGAAATACTTTGAATATGGGGTCTCATCTCTTTTGCACCCAAGGCACAGTTCAGGCCAATAGAGAATAATTCCCCGTGTTTCATAGAAACGTAAAAGGCTTCAACCGTTTGCCCGGATAAGGTTCTTCCACTGGCATCCGTTATCGTTCCTGAAACCATAATGGGCATTTTTATTCCGAGTTCTCCCAACAATTCTTCTACAGCATATAGTGCGGCTTTTGCATTTAAGGTGTCAAATATGGTTTCAATCACTAAAATATCCACACCTCCGTCTATCAGACCTCTCGCCTGATCTCGATAGGCCTGTTTGAGCTCATCAAAATAGATGGAACGAAATCCAGGTCGATTGACATCGGGTGACAAGCTAGCTGTTTTTGTTGTTGGCCCTAGTGCACCTGCCACAAATCGAGGTTTATGGGGATTAAGAAGACTGTATTCTATCGCTAACTCTTTCGCAATTTTTGCTGCTGCAAAATTGATGTCATATGCGGCATGGGCCAAATGGTAATCTGCCTGTGAAACGGCTGTAGCATTGAATGTATTCGTTTCGAGAATATCCGACCCGGCTTCCAGGTAAGCTCTGTGGATGTCTTTAATAATATCTGGTCTGGTAATGGATAATAAATCATTATTACCTTTTAAATCATATGCGTGATCCTTGAACATCTCTCCCCGAAAATCCACTTCACTTAATGGGTAGGTCTGAATCATGGAACCCATGGCGCCATCTAAAATCAGAATACGCTCTTTGACCAGATCATTCAAAAGGTTTGTTATATCCATCTAACTATTTGCGCGGCAAAGATACATGGATAAAGGTCTTAGTTCAAAATCCGAAAGTAGGATGTAAGTGCTAAGATTTTTTTCGCTACACTCAACTATGTTGCACTGTCTTCATGATCCTTTCGCGGGACATTGGTAACAATTTGATAGCTTGATTAGTTTATTTAGAAATGGCTTGGTATGAAATTGAAATTACGTAAATAAATTCCTTTTTGAAAATTTGATTTTATCTCCGCTAAAAGCTATTTATATTTAGTCAATTATTTAAAAGTAATAAATATGTACACAACACACATTAAAGAAAATAACTTGATCCAAAAAATTCTCGTTCCTGTAGATTTTTCTTCAAATTCCCTCCATGCCGCTCAATATGCAGGAAAGATCGCAACAGAGCTTGGCGCTAAACTTGAGCTTATTCATGTACTTCCTCCCAATTATTCAGGCAATTATCCGGAAGTGCTACCCGCTGGGCTTTTAATCGAAGAAGAACGCTATAAGGCAGTCGTTTCGGAAGGAGAACGATTTAAACAGCAACTTGCGGATGACTGGAAGTTATCTTCAGATGAATTCCCGCTTATTATTGAATTTGGGTTTCCTGAAATAAAGATTGTCGATTACAGCAGCCAACATAATTTTGATTTGATCATTATGGGAAATGCAGGTCAAAATAATCTGGATAAAATTATTTTTGGCAGTGTAGCCCGAAGCGTGGTTCAACATTCCAGCAAACCTGTTTTATTAATCCCTGAAAGCATTTCCTTTTCTCCCTATCTTCAAATGGTTTACGCCAGTGACCAGGAGTCGGCATCAGATACTAATGTTAAATACGCCATTGATTTGGGACATCTTTTTCAATCGGAACTTCATTTTCTTCACATCAGCGATCATGCCGTTTTTGATTCTATTTTAAAAGAAAAAATTTTTACCAAATTAATTGAACGTAATAAAAATGTTGAAGACGTAACATTTGAAGTTATTTTTAATGAGGACGTCATAGAAGGGTTGAATAATTATGTAAAAAATAATCACATTGACCTGGTGATTTTGGTCAACCGCAAACGTACTTTTCTGGAACGGCTCTTCGAATCTGGATTAACCAAACAATTGGCCAAAGAAGCAAAATTACCCCTTTTGATATTGCATCATTAAAATCGAAAGTACCATGGACAATCTGGATAGCATTTTAGTCCCTATTGATTTTTCAGATCAATCGCTTTCTGCTTTGCGATTTGCGGCTGCATTAGCTTGCGAATTTAATTCCAAGCTCATTTTAATTCATTGTATAACTTCTGAAGATGATCATGCCGGACTGTCTATGGAAGAATTTAAACAGAGACGTGTGGATCAATTGAACGAATGGGCATATCCATTTAAGCGAAGCAGTTACTCTGAAGAGAAACAAGAAAGTTGTTTGGTACAAATAGATTGTTATGTATCCCAGGGAAAGGTACTAGAAGAAATTATCAATACTTCAAAAGAACATTCCGTTTCCCTGATTATTATGGGCAGAGGGGCACATGGATCTATAGAAAAAATTATAGGAACCATAAGCTCGGCAGTAATTTTGAAAGCAGCTTGTCCGGTTTTGTTGATTTCAAAATTTGATCGCCCGCCCGATAAATTTCAAAATATTTTATATGCATCCGATACCTTTTCTGTTACTAAGCCATACTTAGCTATTGCCTTAAAATTAGGAAAATGGCTAAAATCAAAACTTCACTTTGTGCATGTTAAGGAAGGCGAGGACGAAAATGAACGTTTACCTGAAAAAATAGTTGACGTTCTTTTTGTTGATAACGCACCTGTGGTCCCTTTTACTATAAAAACGGTAGCGGGCGATTCTGTTTTCGACGAATTAGAAAAATATATACAAGAGCATCAAATTGATCTGATCATTTTGGTTCCTGGACAGCAAAATGTTTTTGATACATTAATAGGCAAGGGTATAAGTCAGCATTTTAGCAATAGCTCTAATGTGCCCTCTTTGTTTTTGAAATAACTATTGTGCCACCATGATAAAAGAATTCATTTTTTTTACTTCCTTTTCTTCTCATAGTAGGAAGAAGGGGAAGTTTTTCCTTGTTGGATGACGATAAATAAAACTTATGCATCTATATTCACTCTCAAGTGTTATTGCTATAGATACAAATTTATAATTAATATATGGACCCAATTGTTATCAACTCACATGATCTGCTTTCAAGTGCCAAGCACAGTTTTGCTTTAGCTTTTCCCTTTTTGAAAATAGAGTTTTTTACTAAAACGCATGACGTGGGAAAACCTAGTTGGACGAAATTTATGATACAGGATTTAGACGAACGTTTCGAATCTGTCTCGCCTAATAATTCCAAAGGTGTCGTCGTCATTAGACCTCATATGCGAGTAGCTGACCTGGAACAGCATTTTCAGGAACTATTTGGCTTTGGTGTTCAAGTATTTAGAAAATCTAAAAATACCTGGCTGGAAACGACTAGTTCAGATGATACTGTACTGGAGGAACTTAATCTTAAAGCCAAAACAGATTCTGAAAATATTTCTGAAATGATTTTTGATGGGGATTCCGAAGGTTAATCCACTAATTGACGTTCGCTTAATGACAATTCTCGGTTACTTTTATGTTTTAATATTCTAAATTAAAGTAAACCAGTCTTTCCATGCCCCCATTCGTTAGCAATTTTAATTATTCACGGTTTATTATTATTCTAACGACGCTCTTTGTTTGCCACAATGTAAATGGTCAATTATTAAATCTCACAATGGTTTGCAAGTTGCCCGAAACGTTAAACGGAAATTCTGGCTTGGTGGCACATGATGGTGGAGGCTTTTGGATAATAAACGATCATGAGAGTACCAATTCTCTCTATAAAATCGATAGCAACTGCCGTGTCTTGCGGCATATCACCGTCATCAATGCGGAGCATATTGACTGGGAAGATTTATGTATGGACGATGCGGGAAATTTATACATAGGCGATTTTGGCAACAACGCAAATCAACGCAAGAATCTGAAAATATATAAATTACATCGTACCGATATGGACCTTCACGATAGTGTCGTGGCCGAAATCATTCATTTTAATTATCATAACCAAACGACTTTTCCTCCGTCATCCCCACAATTAAATTTTGACATGGAAGCCATGGTATGGTTTCGAGGATTTTTATATTTGTTTTCTAAAAACCGAACAAATCCATTCACAGGTTATACCTATTTATATAAATTGCCTGATACCTCAGGTAACTATTCTGTATCACCATTAGATAGTTTTTATACAGGCCCTGGTCCATTTATCCAATATTGGATAACGGGTGCGTCCATCGTTGCAAATAAACTATTCCTATTGTCTCATGACAGAGCTTGGTTATTTGAACCCTTTAATGAAATTAGTTTATTGAATACTTCCTTCGTCATGTTTACTTTTCCACACTTCACTCAAAAAGAAGCTATCAGTTTTAGCAATAATGAATCCGTTTGGATTACGGATGAGTTTAACTCCACGTTAAACTCTGGTGGGAATTTATATCACGCCACTCTGAAAGATCCCACTGCTACAAAATTTGATAGTCCTAACGTTAGTTCGTGCATCATACTCAATACAAATGATTATTTAATAATTGCTTCAGAAGAAGTCTGTTTGTTTCAGATTTTTGACCTCTTTGGCATTTGCGTTGCCTCTTTAGATAACCTTAATGGCGCAATTGATATTTCGTTCTTAATCTCCGGTATGTATTTTTTAGTATGTGATCAAGCGGTTTGTGGAAAATTTATAAAAGGGTGAACCAAATTATTTAGTATTACCCATGAAACAACTTCTTCTAAAAATTAATCACCAAAATTTTGAATTAAATACGGACAAATCAATTTTCTGGAGAGAAGAAAAATTATTGATGATGTCTGACTTACATTTGGGGAAAGAGTCCCATTTCAGAAAAAGTGGTATAGCTGTTCCTGAAGGAAGTGGTTTGTCCACTATAACCAGACTCTCAAATTTGTGCTCTTATTATCAACCTAATGTTTTATTATTTCTAGGAGATCTCTTTCATTCGTCATGGAATGATAGTTGTGCAGAATACATGGATATTATTTCTAAATTTAATGTGGATCAGTTAATTCTGGTATCAGGGAATCATGATATTTTAGCACACGATGTATACATAAATCATAGGATTCAGGTTATTGACATTTTTACAAGACATGGTTTTCATTTTATGCACGAACCATTCGGATCTAATAATGATTTAGATTTTTGTTTTTCCGGTCATATCCACCCTGCCATTCAAATTTCAAAGGGGAAATTAAGTTCCCAACGTTTTCCATGCTTTGCACAATCGACTACTCAAATGATACTTCCTGCATTTGGGCAATTTACAGGAAATGTTATTTTGAATCCATCGAAAAATTGGAAATATCATTTTATCGTACAACATTCACTCTTCTCACTAGAGCTTTAGAGGCCTTCTAATTATTTTGATAAGATATCGGTGTTTTTTTTACGTAATTTGCATTAAATACTAATGTTGACAAAGAAAACAAAAGCTCAGGAACGGTTCGAATTAGAGTTTCTACCCCACATAGATCCCCTAAATACCTTTGCTTTTCACCTGACCTATAACGAAGAGGATGCAGCTGATCTGGTTCAGGAAACCTATATGAAGGCCTTTCGTTTTATTGACAAGTATGAGGAGGGAACTAATGCAAAGGCTTGGTTGTTTAAAATATTGAAAAATGCATATATCAATCAATACCGGAAAAAGAATAAACGTCCGGTACAGGTTGACTTTGAAGATTCAATAGGCTATCGCGACGGCGAGGATACTGAGATTGGTAGTTACTTTGACCTTAGGGAAGAAATCTTCGATGACATGATGGGTGATGAAGTCACCATAGCCATCAACAGTCTTCCTCTCGATTTCAGAACGGTGATATTACTGTGTGATATTGAAGGGTTTACTTACGAAGAAATTGCCAAGATTATTGATGTGCCTATAGGGACGGTTCGATCAAGACTTTTTAGAGCTAGAAATATGTTGAAAGACAAATTAAAAGATTATGCAATAAAAATGGGATATAAGGACAATAGAGGAGACCGAATTGATAAAGATGAAATTAACGATAACTAAATTTTTAAAATCGGTATTATGAATGATATTTCCTTTGAAGAAATAAGACGCAAGATCGCCTCCTTTTTTGATCAGGATATGAATCCTGATGATAAAGATCAGTTTTTAGATTCCATAAAGAAGGATCCCGCCAGTTCTTCCGAGTTCGATCATGAAAAAAATATCCGACAAAAGCTTCGACAGCTCGCGAACCGCCCATCCGTTCCACAAGGCTTTGTAGATCAGATCCGCAATAAAGTTGGGTTCTAATTATCCTTTTATTTTACTAAATCTATTCTTTGGTTTCCACTACAAGCTAAGCCTAGGTATTCTAAATAATTGTGCCCATTAGCCTTTATAATTTCCTAATTACCAATCTCATTAAGTTTCCTGTTCTCTTCGCTTATCTTTGCGATTTATTTTATTTATGGATCTATTGCAGAAGTTAGAAGCTATACACGAGCGTTTTCAACACTTAGAGGAACGCATGTCCAATCCTGATATCGTCTCGGATCTCAATGAGTACAAAAAAACCAGCAAGGAATACAAGGACCTTGAATCTATCATTACCCAATATCACACCTATAAAAAAAGTATTCAGACTATTCAAGATGCCAAAGAAATGTTGAATTTGGAAGATCCGGAAATGGTTGAGATGGCTGAGGCCGAATTGAGTGAGGCGTTAAAGCAAAAAGAGGAAACGGAGGAAGAACTAAAAATTCTTTTAATTCCTAAAGATCCGGAAGATAGCAAGGATGTCATTTTTGAAATTCGTTCTGGGACGGGTGGCAATGAGGCTAGCCTCTTCGCCGGGGATTTATTTAGAATGTATACCCGCTATTTTGACCAACAAGGTTGGACCTATGAAGTGGTTACTGAAAACGAGGGTAGCGTGGGTGGATTTAATAAAATAGTCCTGGACGTTTCCGGACATGATGTTTATGGAAAACTGAAGTTTGAGTCAGGTGCTCATCGAGTTCAACGAGTTCCCGATACTGAATCTTCCGGGCGGGTACATACTTCCGCAGCGACTGTGGTTGCAATGCCCAAATTTGAACTGGAAGATGTCAATATCAATAAAGCTGAATTGAGGGTAGATACCTTCCGTTCTAGTGGCGCAGGAGGTCAACACGTAAATAAAACAGAATCAGGCGTTCGGTTTACACACCTACCAACAGGTCTTGTCGCCGAGAGCACAGATAGCCGAAGCCAACATAAAAACAGAGAAATAGCCTTAGGCCGTTTAATTCAAAAAATTAAGGATTCCCAGCGCGAAAAGTTTGAAAATACAGTTGCTTCACAAAGAAGATCCCTGGTAGGATCCGGAGACCGTTCTGATAAAATTCGCACTTATAATTTTCCCCAGAACCGGATGACTGATCACCGTATCAATTTAACTATGTATAATTTAAATGATATAATTAATGGTCAGGTAGGTGATATCATAGAGGCGCTTCGCGTTGCTGAAAATATGGAGAAATTGAAAAGCGGTGAAGACGGTTCCTAATAAAAGCAATACCGTTTCGTTAAAAGTCCAGTCCCAGTGATAAGTGATATATAGGATCGTGCCAACCTTGTTTATCTATCTTCCAAGCATAATCCACTCGGAGAAAATAACCAAAAATAGAGGACCGCAATCCAACACCACTACCAGAGATTGCTGCCTTTCGTTCATAAACCAAATCTACTTTCACCGCAGGATTTTCTACATGTATATTTACTGTTTGCGCCTTGTCCAAATTAGGAGCGAATCCATCCCAAGCAAAACCATAATCATAAAATCCAACTATTTGTAAATTTCTTAAAAAACTATTCCTCCAAGTTTGAGTTAAAATATATTGTAGTATGGGCACTCTGATTTCGCTACTAAAAGATACAACAGATCCGCCCTTTCTTGAACCATACGCATGTCCCCTGACCTCTGTGGCTAATGATTGATACGTAATTGTCTTTGGACTACTGATAGGAATTTCATTACTATATTTAGGCAACAACCAATTTTCTGTTCCCCCTAAATGGTATTGAATCCTTTCATTTCCAAATGAAGAAGCCCAATAAAAACGATTGGAAAATACAGATCGCCTCAACACTGGAATATGATATCTCGCATCAATTCCTGTGATGAATAACAAACCAGGTAATGCTTTTATAGAATTTCCAGTTTGATTCGAATATTGAAAGCCTTTGGATGTTTCAAAAAAAGACTTTAACTGCCATCCATTTTTAATATTAATAGAAATATCCAATGCATTATCAAATATGTATTCTAGTCTGGTGCCCAATCTTTGGTAGGAAATTCCGCTTGAGTCCAAAAGACTTTTTTCTGTAGCTAAAAAAAACTGATGATCGTTTCTTATAGTGCTGTTTAATCTAAAACTTTGAAAGTGATCGATGGCATAGCGGGTGATATGATTAAATAGAATAGTGTTGATTGCCAATTTTACTTCATTTCCCCTGCTAGATGAAATAATCGTTTTGTCCGATTTTCTATAGATTGAATAGGTGTGGTCCCATCGATTTTTTAAATTTTTGAATGAGACAAAAGCTTCTGATCCTATAAAATTGGTAGGTACCCGTATGGCGGCTTCCAAATAATAATCCTCAAACACTTCTTTTATGTTGCCCTTTAATAAAATTCCCAATCTGGGTGGGTCATAGTCTGGTTTGAATCCACTATACGTATTTAATCCTTCAAATAAAATTTCATTGTTAAGGTCAAAACCCACATTGGATAGTTCATATCTAGGGCGATAAGCTATAGCAAGTACAGGATTAAACTCAGTCAAAATCAGATTTGTTGATTGGGGGGCTTTTGTGATGTCTCTATACACGTTAGTCTCTTTTCTTTCTTCCTGGCTATATATTTCCTTCCATATTTGCGATTGATTTTTTGATTGGCCAAATTTTGATTGAAACTTTAACAGGTTACTTTTTACAGAATCTTTTCTGTCCCGCACATATTCCTCTGAAGATTCTAAAAGTGGTTTCGAGGATTCGGTTTTTTCTTTTGAAATTTTCTCAAATTGATGGAGAGTTTTTAATTCCACATTTGCTTTTTTTCCGTCTCGTCTTTCCACAACTAGAAAAGTATCTTTCATAAACGAATTAACGATATGCATGGAATGTTCCGAAACGTTTAATCTAAAATATTCAGTATCATTTAAATAAATTAATTCATTCCCTTCGGCTTGTTGGTATAATAAAACTATGTTTTGATTATGGTCTATCAAATAATCCAGAAGTTTACCTTCAGTTTGAAGGGCCATATTTTCGATCGTTATTTCTTTTTGTTGAGAATCTAATCTGAACCGATAGAGTTTTAATTCCTTATCTGGCACAATGGAATCTAATGTTTCTTCTTTGCTTTTAGCATCAGGCCTGTTGGATAGAAAAATAAAACTTAAATCTTTAGTGTTTAATCTTGTCGGTTGAAGATCATCATAAATATCATTCGTTAATTTTCTAAATGAGCGCGATTTGATTTGGTACGAAAACAGATCTGAAAAACCATTATTATTTGCACTCAATAATATATTATTATCATCAATAGCCACAATATCATAAATCTGTATTAGATCCTCTGGAAAAATGTGTTTCTTCTTTGTGTTTTCTTTTCGATTCTTGATTTCAAGAAAAATTCTGTTTCTCTTTTCGTAGACAATAAATTCTACATGGTTATTTGGCAATGCAGCGTATAAAGGATATGTGGTACTAGAAGTAAATACTTTAGAGCTGCTTCCCTTTTTAAAAATTATTGGGTTTCTCTTTTGATCCGGGGTCCAGGTTCTCAACCTTGTTTTACCAAATTGGTTGGTTGAAATAATGTTTTTTTCCAAAGATTCATTATAATAAACCCTCACTATCTTTTCACCAGGTTTTAATTTGAATTTTTTTAATAGTGTTTGTTGGTTTTTAGTTTCTTGAGTTGGATCAAAAAAGTATAACCCCCATTCCTTTTGCAATTCTGTAAAACTTAACCCGAAAACAAGTCTGGAAGCTTTATTGAGATCTTTATGGATTCTAGTCATATACAACCAATTCGAAATGGCTTTTTCTCCAAAGGTATTCGTAATGAAAAACCAAAATGATTTTCCAGCCAACTTTGGAAACCTGTGAGAGAATTTTTTAAAAGAAATTTTCTGCTCCCTTAAATGTTTATTCAGTTCGTATTCATCATTTTTAATCCACCCTTCTGAAACATATTCTATCAATCCCAATTCAAACCATTCAGGAAGTTTATAGGAGATTATCTTTTGAACCACTTCTTGCAAACTAGTTCCAGAAAACATTGAATTAAAGAATACTTGTGTAATTCCTTTTTTAATTTGCTTATGCAAGTCATCATGTCTTCCAGTAAATGAAACTAAGATTTTTTGGTTCTGGGTTATTGGAAAATTATCGTCTTCATTTCGTATTGCGTTGGCTTGTAATTCAAGATTTGATTGCGCCAGGTCTGATGGATCTGCATAAACAAATATTTCAATTTTATCTTTTAGATGATATTCAAAAAGAGTTTGTGCTGCCTGTACCTCAGCTTCAGAAATTTTAATGACGTAATGAGCTACATTTTTGCTCTTTCCATACCAGTAGTATACCACATTACTGGTTTCATAGATCCACCAATCTTTTTGGTCATCGGTGAATTGTATTTTATTTTTGCCAAATGTCTCAGAAGCATTTTGTGCAAATACCTTTATGCTTAAATCTGAAGAAAAAATGAAACAAAGGGCAGCTATAATTATTTTTAGCATAAACCACTATAACGAAAGATGAATATACACTGTTTTGTATTTAATCCTTTTAGCGAAAATACTTATTTGATTTGGAATTCAAAAAAAGAGGCCATCCTGATTGATCCTGGTTGTTGTACTGTCGATGAACAAGAACAACTTTCACAGTTTATTAAGTTTAACTCATTGATTATTAGGTACTTATATTTAACCCATGCCCATATAGATCATGTGTTGGGCCTACATTGGATCAATGCCGCCTTTGGCTTGATACCAAGGTTTCACCTAGACGAGTTAATTGTATATCAGAATGGACCAGCGGTTTCTAAACTTTATGGTTTAGGAAATTTGGTCCTGCCAGGCTTTGGTCCTTTCATCAAAGAATCTGTGATCTCTGAGTTAGATGAGCTTACATTTGAGATTATCTTTACACCAGGACACTCCCCAGGAAGTATCTGTTTTTATAACAAAGAGGCTAATTCACTTATTTCTGGTGATGTTCTTTTTGATGGTAGTATTGGTAGGACTGATTTACCGGGTGGTAATTATGAAACTCTCATCTCCTCAATTCAGGATAAACTCATGACTTTGCCCGACGACACAATTGTATATTCAGGTCACGGACCTACAACAACTATTGGGAAAGAACGAATTTCTAATCCTTTTTTAGTTTAATGAAATTATCTGGTAGACTGTATTATAATGTTCCACGTGGAACATTATATTGGATTTGGCCAAAAATAAACACTCCTTGGTATTGAAATTTAGTTTCCCTGTACAAAAGCATTGGAATTACTTAATTCTATAGCGGAGGCCTAATTGAAGACCTAATTGAAGGTATTTTTGGCTAAGCGGATACTCTGGCTTACTAATAGAACTAATATAATACCTTGCTGATGGCTCAATTAAAAGTAGTAGATGATCTCTAATTTTATAGTTTAGGCCAAAACTTCCATTTAAGCTAACACCAACATTACTTTTGAAGACACTATTAACAAGGCCATCAGCACTACCGTTAATTTCCATTATAGTTTTTCCATCAGTATTATAAATTTGGCCCTTTTGATTAGCCTTTACGTTAAAGCCTATTCCAGTGTTTATGGACAAGACAAAATCCTTCATGTCAATTTCGTAACCCACTATTAGTGGGATATCCAGGAAAGAATAATGGTTATAGACATTCTCAGTGATATTAAAGTTTTCAAAAATGGTATCTATTTTACCTGTTATCTCGTTTTTTACTTCCTTTCTAATGGTAATAGTTTCCTTAACATAGTCAAACCGCTCTGTGATGTCGCTAAAGTTTAAACCAGTTCTCAACGCAATATGGTTGGGAAATAATACGGATACTCGGGCGCCTGCAGAATAGGCCATTACAAAACGCTCTGTGTTCGTGCGCTCCCTTGCGTAATCATTGTATTCTGAAGCGTTGGTTGAAATATTACGCCTGGACATTTCAGGAGCATAATATGCATCTAAGAAATATCTAATCTTTTCTGGTCTAAGGATTTTACATCCATCTATTTCTGTTTTTCTAATATTCCTTTTAGGATAGTTTAAATATGACCTTTTTAGGGCTAATGGATCAAATGAATATAGATTTCGATCATTATTTAATACAAAATCATGGGTCCCTTCGTCTTCTTTACGCCCAATGTATGGTCTATTGGCCTCATGTAAACTTATTTTTGAACGTGACTCTCCTGTAATAATTTCACCGTTACTATGTACAAGAGTTTTCGCGTTACGTGCTGCTTTGCTGGTATAACTTTGTTCGTTTTCTTTCCTTTTAACCTCCACAGAACTTATGTTAGTTTGTTTACTGTGATCGGCCATATGTTCTTGGGGGGAATTACCTTTTTCATCGTAATTATTAGTATTAGGAATAACTTTCATAGTTACACCGCTCTTGCCCATATCCTCAATTCCTGCTTGAATGTCTCTTTCAGGTCCTTCGTTATTAATTTCAATATTATTAATGCTTGAGGAAGATTGCGAAAAATAAAAATAACTGGCTATTCCTCCAGCTAATATAGAAACTGTAATGAGTAATGCACTTAGCCAAGATAAAGGAGGAACTACACCTGTTTTGCCTTTATCTAATTGAGTTGCTATTTTTTCCCAGAGGTGGTCTGGGTTTTGCATTTCAAAATTTTGAAGTTTCCTATTGAATAGCTTGTCGATCTTATGTTCTGGACCCCATATACTCATACATATAATTTTTGCAGTTTACTTAACTTTTCTTGTAATGCCTTTCGCGCTTTAACCAATTGTGACCGCGAAGTGCTTTCCTCAATGTGAAGAAATTCCCCTATTTCTTTGTGTGAATAGCCTTCAATGGCGTAAAGGTTAAATACCATTCGGTAACCATCTGGCAATTCTTCAATAATCTTTAATAACTCAGCTTCCGCCATCATATCTACAGCCTCTGGTTCACCAGACTCCTCTGGAAACCCATCATGAAGGTATATTTCGTTTTGGTTACTTTTTTTATGATACTTCTTAATAGCATTATTTACCATAATTCTTCTCATCCACTGTTCAAAAGGTCCCTCCGACTTATATTGCTCCAGATTCATAAATGCTTTAATAAAACCATCTTGTAGCAAATCTTCCGCCTCCATTCGGTGTTTTGAGTATCGCATGCACACAGCCAACATCTTGCCTGAGAACTTATCAAACAAACTCTTTTGACAGATTCTGTCTCCTTTTATACAGCCTTGAATGATTTCTTCAAGTTCCATACATTACATATCTAAAAGAATATGACCCTTACTGTTCATAATATGCTGCATCTGTTTATAATATAAAACGAAAAGAAAATACTAATCTGCAATTTTATGAAGAAATTTTTCTAAAATTCGATTGAATTCTTCTGGGTGCTCCATCATGGGGGCATGTCCACATTTATCAATAAATTCCAGATGGCTGTTTCGAATTAACTCATGAAATTTTTCTCCTACAAATGGAGGTGTTATCGTGTCGTTTTTTCCCCAAACTAATAACGTAGGTGCTTCTATAAGATACAATTTGTCTGCTAGATTGTGTCTTACTGCAGATTTTGCAGTAACTATGATACGTATCGCTTTACTTCTATCCTTGGATACTTCAAAAACCTCGTCCACCAATTCTTTTGTGGCAATCGCAGGATCGTAAAATGTCAAAGCCGTTTTCTCTTTAATAAATTCATAATTACCTCTCTTTGGGAACGAGTTCCCCATGCCGCTTTCAAAAAGGCCCGAACTCCCTGTTAGTATCAGCGATTTTAAGTGTCCCGGGTCCGCGATTCCATATAAAATAGCTATATGTCCACCTAGAGAATTACCCAACACATGAACTTTGTCGAACCCTTTATAAGCTACAAAGTCCACAATATGTTCTACTAAGCCGGTAAGAGATACTTTAAAAATTGGTAACTCAAAAATCGGGAGGATTGGAATGATTACATTATACTTTTTACCAAAATGATCGATGATTCCCGTAAAATTACTTAGGGCGCCAAATAATCCGTGTAGTAACAGTAATTTTTCACCTGGACCACCTGTTTCAAAATATTTGAATTTATCTTCTTCCTTTATTACAAATTCTGCCATTACGATCTCTTTGCTAGTCTACAAAAATAAACTAATAATTGAATTCAGTCTGACTATTTGATACTTTGATGCGAATAGATTCTTTAAAAATTAAATGAAACCATACATATAAAACCAAACAGAATAACAAGATAGCATTCAGTTGATGTAAAGCCCCATATAAAAGTGGTACTTCCCCTTTACTATTTATCAAAGTTAGTATGCCAACCAACATTTGAAATAAAGTTAGTATAAATGCAACTAGGCTAATTGTTCTATCACTTCTGTTGCCAGAACTTACATTTTTAATAAATAAAACTGTCATTAAAATAAAAATAACATACGCTACTATTCTGTGAATAAACTGAATAACGATAGGAACCTTTGCATTCTGTTCGTATTCGTTCAACATCGCCACATCGCTTGAAAACAAATATTTAATTTCCACTGGAAAAAAAAATCCGTTTATACTTGGCCACGTTGGGGCTACCATAGACGCCTTCATGCCGCTCATTACTCCGCCAAAAAAAATTTGCACACACAAGAGAATAAATAAACTATTTATAAAAACTCGATCCCTCTTTATAAAATCTATTTGTATTCGACCATACGCCAAAAAAATAATCCATAATAAATAGGCTAATAAAAGAATGGCCGCACAAAGATGAAATGATAACTTATATGCATTTACCCACGGCCTGTTTATCAGGCCACTAACAACCATAATCCATCCTAATGAGGCTACAAAGCAAGCTAATAAAAAAGTAATCGCTAATTTGCCAAACATCCACCTTGGAATTTCCTTTTTCCATAAAAAATAAATCAATGGAATTATAAAAACAAAACCCATTAATCTGGCCCACAGACGATGAAAATATTCCCAAAAAAAAATAAATTTAAATTGATCCAGACTTATTCCCTTATTAATTTTCTGAAATTGTGGCGTTGCTTTGTACAATTCAAAGTGATCTTTCCAGCTTTCTTTATTCAAAGGATATACGATCCCAGTGACAATGTCCCATTTGGTTATACTTAACCCACTTCCTGTCAATCGGGTAATTCCACCTAACACAATCTGTATTAAAATCATAACCGCACCGATAATTAACCAATACTTTACCCAGGTGGTTGGTTTTTGGTTGTCCATGTCACAAAGATCAAATAAATTTTAAGGTTTCCACATCACCTCATACCTTATTATAATTATTAAAAATAAAATTTAAAAGGTATTATAGTTGTAATAATATAGCGTGTGCAAAAGTTAATATCTCTTTTTAAAATATTTACACTTAGTTATGCACAACATATAAAGCATCTAAATAATTGATTGTAGAACTTATATAGATTTTTAAACAATGCTTTTATATACAATATACTTTATAAACCTATTAAATTGCAAGTAGAAAACTCCTTATTAATTAATGATAAATAAACAAGATACACCTTGGAGAACCCCGTAATAAATTGAAACACCTATCTGAGTTGAAAACCATCACACATTTAAAGATTCTAAAAGTGTGGACACACTTAAAAGAAATTTGAAAGCTATTTGATAATCTGATTATTAAATATATGCAATAACAAACATGTTTAAAATATTTTTAATAAATTTACAAAATGAGGCTTGTTATTCAAAGAGTAAGTTGTGCAGAAGTAAAAATTGATGGTGCTCTACATGCACAGATAGGGTTGGGTTTATTAGTTTTATTAGGTATTGAAGAAAATGATAAAGAAGAGGACGGAGAATGGCTAATCAATAAGATGACTCAGATGAGAATTTTCACTGACAAAAATGAATTAATGAATCTCTCTGTTGAAGATATAGGAGGAGAAATATTACTGGTCAGTCAGTTTACCTTATTTGCCAGCACAAAAAAAGGAAATCGTCCAGGTTTTACGAGGGCTGCTAGTCCGGATAAGGCAATAAAACTCTATCATTATATTGAACATCGGTTAAAAAGTCAGCTAAACAATAGGTTAAAAACAGGGTTTTTTGGAGCCCAGATGAAAATTTCCTTAACAAATGATGGTCCTGTGACTATACTTGTAGATTCTAAAAATAAGGAATAATGCAAGTATATCAAAAATTGGTCGATGATTGGATAAAAAAATTTGGGGTCCGATATTTTAATGAACTTACGAATACCGTAATATTAATGGAAGAAGTGGGAGAATTGGCGAGACATATCAGCCGAACATATGGAGAACAATCTTATAAAAAAGTAACAGACGAAACGACGCACGGTGAAAATATAAAAGACGAAATGGGAGATATCTTATTTGTTTTATTTTGCCTAGCTAATCAAATGGGGATTGATATGAAAGATGCCTTACACAAAAGCATCCAAAAAAAATCAGAAAGGGATATGGATCGACATGTAAACAATCCAAAACTAAAAAACTAGTCATTGAGGTTATTATTACATACGCATATTTTTATAAAGTTTGCATTTACCTTTTTATTAATTTGTTTTTTGATAATCCCTTTTGCTTATCTGCTAAGTCCAGATAAAACTACTTACGCCAATACACAAATTCCGGAGGTTTCCTTGAAGGGGCCTGCTTATCATAATTGTTTCTATTCTTGCGAACAAGTTGTTCAAAAAGAAGAATCTTTATTAAAGACAATTTTTTATGGCCAGGAAAACTATATAAAATATCAGTTGAACGAACCAGAAAACTGCGCACTCTCAAAAAGAAACACGTGTAAGTATTTCTGGTTAGGAACAGATAAATATGGTAGAGACCTATTGAGCAGAATAATTTTGGGAATTCGTTATACAATGATTGTCGCACTTTTTTCTGTCTTGCTTTCTTTGCTTATAGGAATTCCTTTAGGGGCTATCGCGGGATATTTTTCTGGAAAAACAGATCAATTGATTTTATT
>JALYPU010000071.1 GCA_030856215.1 Bacteroidota bacterium | reverse complement strand
AAAGTGCTGTAGCAGCACTCGAAAAACGCGCCCTGTCCGAGCTCCAAGATGCAGGTTTAAAGCCTGAATATGTTGAAATATGCGATGGTATAACACTTCAAAAAGTTCAAGTACCCTCTGATCATACCTATATTGTTGCATGCCTCGCAGTGTGGGCTGGGAAGGTAAGACTCATTGATAATTTAGTTTTAAAAGGAGGCCCCGATTGAACTATTTTCTATTAAAATGACTTTACAAAGGAGTTCTTAAAGTATTTCTAACTTTGTACTATGTTTTTGCAATTTTTTAAATCAAAAATTCATCGCGCTACGGTTACTGAGGCCAATCTTAATTATGTAGGTAGTATTACCATTGATGAATCACTAATGGCTGCTGCAAACCTACATGAAGGAGAGAAAGTTCAAATTGTTAATAATAATAATGGTGAGCGCTTCGAAACGTATGTCATAAAAGGCGAACCTGGCAGCGGGATGATCTGTTTGAATGGGGCAGCTGCTCGCAAAGCTGAAATTGGTGATATAATAATTATAATATCGTATGCATTTATGAGCCCGGAAGAAGCCAAATCCTTTCATCCGATTTCCGTTTATGTGGATGAAAAAAACCGGCCAAAATCGTAAATTTTGCCATCTCTTTTTAAGACTATTTTACAGTTCATATTATTCCTTGGATTAGGCATAGTCATTATGTGGTGGATATTTCACCAACAATCTTTGACCTATCATACATATTGCGTACAAAATAATATATCCGCAGAAGATTGTAACCTGTGGAAGAAGTTATACGCGGATATTAAAACAGTTCATTGGCCTTTAATCGCTTGTGTGTTTGTATCTTTTATTATCAGCAACCTGAGCAGGGCCAAAAGATGGCAGATCATTTTTTCTAGTATAGGAAATAAAATACATTACATCAATTCATTTGGCGCAGTATTGGTTGCTTATTTAGTGAATTTAGGAATACCACGCAGTGGGGAATTTGTTCGAGCCGGTTTAATATCAAAATATGAAAATATTTCATTTGATAAATCCTTTGGAACGATTATCCTCGATAGGATTATTGATATGATCTGTATGTGTTTACTAATTGGTGTATTCATACTTTTACAATGGAATGTTTTTCTAAGATTTTATAATGAACAATTTTCATCTGAAAGCTTATTTAAAAAGATAGCACCATTACTGCTAATATTTGGCTTTTTTGCCTTCTTATATTTTACAAGGTCCATATGGAGAAATTGGAAGCTTGCTCGATGGCTAAGCAATAAAATCAAGGGTCTTATGGAAGGAATTTTGGCTATTCGGACACTGGATAGACCTTTTTCTTTTGTTTTTCATACGGTAATAGTTTGGGTGGGATATTATATGATGTTATTCTTTGCCTTAAAAGCATTCCCGCCCACATCTCAAATTTCTCCATTGGAAACGTTGGGGGTGTATGTTTTTGGAGCGATGGGAATGGTCGTTCCTACTCCTGGAGGGATGGGGTCATATCAATTTTTAATTATAATGGCATTGTCTTATTATGGAATAAATGAAGTGGACGCTTTTTCATTTTCTAATATTGCATTTTTTAGCGCCCAGTTTGCCACAAATATTATTTTGGGTATTTTTGGATTTGCGTTGTTGAGTTGGTTTAATAAAAAAGAAAAACAATTTATTTCTACGTAAACAATATGAAATTTCTAGAAAAAATATGGACATGGCCAGAGGCTGAAACTAAAATCAGGGAATGGAAATCGCATCACAAAAAAGTGGTTTTCACGAATGGCTGTTTTGATATTTTACATCAGGGTCATGTGCGGTATTTAGAAGAAGCGAGATCAATGGGCGATTATTTAATCCTTGGTTTGAATTCGGATGCCTCCGTTCGCAATATAAAGGGTCAGGGAAGACCTATTAATGATCAGGTAAGCCGAGCTGTAGTTTTAGCTGGGCTGCAAAGTGTAGATGGCGTCATTTTTTTTGACCAGGACACGCCGCTGGAATTGATAACCAAATTATTACCAAATGTATTAGCCAAAGGAGGAGACTGGGCACCCAACCAAATTATCGGTTCTGAAATTGTCATAGAAAAAGGGGGAGTTGTCATCAGCCTTCCTCATTATGAAGGGTATTCCACTACGATTATTGAACAAAAAATTAAGAATGAAAAGGAATGATCATTAAAGACATCAGTGATTTTCTAGAGAGTATAGCTCCCCTAAACCTTCAGGAGGATTACGATAACGCGGGCTTGATTGTTGGTAATCCAAACACTAATTTAAAAGGTGTTTTATTTTCATTAGACGCAACGCTTGAAGTGGTCCAGGAGGCAAAACAATTGGGTTGTAATCTGGTGATTAGTCACCATCCAATAATATTTAAAGGACTTAAAAAAATTAATGGAACGAATTACGTAGAAAAGGCCGTGATTGAAGCTATTAAAAATGATATCGCTTTATACGCCATTCATACCAATCTGGATAATGTACTAAAGAGTGGGGTGAATGCTAAAATTGCAGAAAAACTGGAAGTATCTGAAATAGAGATATTATCACCCAAATTAATATCAGGGACTTATAACAAAACAATAGGCGCAGGAATTATTGGTAACCTGCCACAAATTTTCACCTATTATCAATTTTTGGACCATGTAAAGACTAAAATGAAACTTTCTTCATTAAGGGCTACTCAAACTATCGACAGGCCTATTTTTAGGGTTGCCCTTTGTGGGGGTTCAGGGTCATTTTTAATTCCTTCAGCCTTGAAAGCAACTGTGGACGCCTATATTACAGCCGACCTTACGTATCACGATTTTTTTGAGGCAAACAATCAAACCGTATTGGTGGATATTGGGCATTTTGAGAGTGAACAATATACTATTGAATTATTATTTGAATTGGTAACAGGAAAATTTACTAATTTTGCGTCCCATTGTACAAAAATTATTACAAACCCAGTACAATACTATTAAAATATGGCAAAAGCTACGGCAAACACTGAAATTTCCATTCTAGACAAG
>JALYPU010000162.1 GCA_030856215.1 Bacteroidota bacterium | reverse complement strand
CATTGAGGTATTGCTTTTAATTATATCATTCAACTCACCCTGAACCCCACTTTTTCAAAGAGGGGAGAAATTTAAAGATTCATTGAGGCTTGGATTCAGTTGCAAAGTAGTGCTTTCTGCCAGTTGGCGGAAAGTTCCCTCGCTTTGGATGAACGAGTAAAAAGACATAGCGATGTCTTTTTACGAAGTGAACCGAAAATGAATCCGGAGTTTACGAAGGATTCATTGAGGTATTTCTTTAAATTGAGAACTATGTTAAAACTCTTCAAAATACTCTCTAGCCCTGCGGTTGAAATTATCTTGCATTTGTGTAGCGTCTAATAAGTTATCACCCTTGACTTCGGTTTTAGCATTTTTATAGAGTTCTATTTCCCAGGCTCTATTAAAACGCTCTCCCCGAGCGGTAGAATGCAATAAACGAAAATCAGATCCTGCCAGGTCCGGGTTATAAAAAAGAAACCGAACGTTTGTTTGACCAGTTTTTTCTAGTTGGTTATACTTCCAGATTTCATATGGAAATGCTCCATTGTCGTGATCTACGGAGAGAATATCATTGGGTTTACCATAGCGGAGATACATGATTCCACGATCTGTTTCAAACCCTCTGCCGAATCCCGAGAAAAATAATTGATCGGCTACCCTAGCTTCTTTCATATATTCCAAGCAGGTGATTAAAGGTAAGGAATCGCTCTTTTCTTTCCAGAACTGATAGAGGAATAATCTCTTTTCAAATAATTTTTTTTCTTTATTGAAGAACTGCACTGTGCTCACATCCAAGCTGGACATTATTGGAAAAATGGCTTTTACATAATAGGTCAGCGAGTCCTCTGTCATTTGATCAAAAAAAACCTTATCCGCAGATTGTTCTTTCATTACGCGAACCAGGCGATCCCAAAAGGGATTAAATCGAGTGAATGCAATCTCAGAAAAATCTTTCGTGTTCATGGAAGCGTCCAACAGCGCGACTTTGAATAGGTAATTTCCAGAAGGTAAATCGCTCACGTCCTTTCTCAATAAAAATGGATCTACTTGGACCGAAGATTTTTTCTTATACCAGTCTACTACTAATGATCTTTCCTGCGTTGAATCCAGGCGATAAATTGAAAAATGATAAATCAAACTTTTCTGATTTGACCAATCAGGATGGTAGGATTCAAAATAAGCATTCAGAAAATACTGCTCTTGAAACAAGACATGATCTTGCAAAGGTTCAAAATAAAAGTTATTCTTCACCATGACGGAAAGTGAATCCGTGCTACTTTTACACAAGGCAAATAACTGAATGTCCGACAAAGAAGATGCGGTTGAAAATTTCGTTACTTCGACCGAATCTATCAAGGTTAATTCATCGTTGGTGTCTTCTAAATTAATAAATTTGGATTCTATTTCATACTTGCCCGGTGCTAGTTCCCAACGAATTAAATGTAGAATCGGTTTGCCTACATTTTCTTTAAGTAGAATTAATTGGAACTTGTCTGCTTTGTAAATGCCTGAAGTATTTTTGAGCAATACGGTTAGTTGTACCGCATTTGATTTTGTCGTGCCTCCGAAAATTTTTGGATAAATAATGTAGGAAACTTCTACATAAGGCTGTGCCTGATTATAAAAAACTACAGGCTGAACAAAAGCACTCATGGCTTTCAAGAAGGAGTATGGAGATGTGCTCAAACAGATAATTAAAATCAAGCAGCGAACAGAATTCATATCATTCTTTTTTTAGCGTAAAAACAAAGGGTAAGTTTTGAATAGTCGCACGAAGTTCAATTTGATTCAAAGCCATTTTACGAATTTCAAACTCTGTCAATTCAGGTTCCAATTGTTTTAATTTTCCATCAGTTAATTCATAGTTGGATTGCTGTTCAAATCCAGTATAATTAGTCGTCATTTGCCCTTCGGTAAAATGAAAAAACGCACCTTCCAATGTTAGTGTTTTTTTGCCAGATCGAATGGCATCCATAACTATCCATTTACCTAAAAGGTCGTCTTTAGATACTCGATTTGGCTCTTGGCATGAATATAAGCAAAGACAAACCAAACAAATACTAATTCCATAACGTTTCAAATAGTCCATATACACAAAGATATGCCTAAAATTTTCTATTTTGGCCTTGAGCTAATCAAGTCTATTTATTGAAAAATATATTAATTACCGGTATTAGCAGCGGAATCGGCCGATATTTAGCTGCCACACTTCCAAAACATGGTTATCGAGTGATAGGCACGTTGCGAAAAGAAGCAGATCGTCTGAATGTGATTCAGGAGCAACCTAATTTATCTGTCGTTATTATGGACCTGGAGAATGGGGATTCCATACAGGAGGCTTTTAAAGAAATTAATACACTTGTCGAAGGGAACGGGTTATTTGCCTTAATCAATAATGCGGGTATTGCTGTTCCGGGTCCACTTTCTGAACTACCTCTCAGCCGCTTCCGCCAACAACTAGAAACAAATTTGATAGGGTTGCTGGATTGCACCCAAAGATGCATTCCATTACTCTTACATCACGCTGGAGAACGGCGCATTCTCAATATGAGTTCCGTATCTGGTTTAATTGCATCGCCGTTCATAGGAGCCTATGCGTGTTCAAAATTCGGATTAGAAGCACTTTCAGATGCCTTGAGAAGAGAGTTGGTATTTCTTGGAATTAAGGTAGTAATTATTGAACCGGGCCCATTCAAAACGGCTATATGGAGGAAAAATCTAGGCGTAAAAGACGCATTCCCTAATAGCTTGTTTAGTCAGTTTATTCAAAAAGCAGAAGGTATTATTTTGAACAGCGAAGCGAATGCATTTGAGCTACCCATTATTTTACCATCTGTTATAAAGGCTTTGGAATCCAACCGACCACAAAACCGCTATCTTGTACATAAAAGTCCTAAAAAATTAAAATTCGCGGCATATTTTTTGCCTTCAAAATGGCTTGATAAAATGATCCATAAGAATTTGATTTCCGGTAAAAATAAAATCCGACCCGTATAATGATTAAATATATTTTATCCATTTCATTTTTAATTCTTTTTATTAAAGGAGAGTGTTTTTCTCAAAATAAATCCAACTATACAATAAAAGATAGTTTACGAGGAGCGATGAGATTAGAAAGGATGTTTGATGTACGATATTATAATTTGAACATACAAATAGACCCAGTAAAAAAATATATAAAAGGATCCAATACAATTGATTTCATCGCATTGGAAAATTTATCACAGATCCAACTTGATTTATTTGAAAACATGAAAATCAATAGCATAACCTACAAAGGAAATGAGCTAAGTTATAAAAGGATTCATGATGCCATTTTTATCAATATTAAATTGTCCAAAGATGAGAAAAGTCAAATTCTTATTCAATATGAAGGAAGTCCAATAGCGGCCAAAAATCCTCCTTGGGATGGTGGATTTGTTTGGTCCAAGGATTCAAAAAAAAATCCCTGGGTTGGTGTCACGTGTGAGGGCATTGGAGCCAGTCTATGGTGGCCAAATAAAGATTATTTAGGTGATGAACCGGATAGCATGGAAATGCATTTTACGGTGCCATCAAATCTAACGGCAATATCGAATGGTCGATTGGTAAAAACAAAAAAAATATCTCCTAAGTTAACTAGTTTTCATTGGGCAGTTTCATATCCTATCAATAATTATAATGTAAGCTTTTATTTAGGTGATTACACTTCATTTTCAGATGTATATACCTGTAAAGATAGTAGTTTGTTGAATCTGGATTACTATGTACTAAAAGAGAACGTGGAGAAAGCGAAAAAGCATTTTGAACAATCGAAACAAACGTTGGAAGCCCTGGAATTTTATTTTGGTAAGTACCCATTCCAAAAAGATGGTTATGCTTTAATTGAAAGTCCCTATGTTGGCATGGAACATCAATCAGCGATTGCCTATGGAAATCAATATCAACGCGGCTATTTAGGGGCAAGGATTCCGGACGAATTTAATTTTGACTATATCATCTTACACGAAACAGCCCATGAATATTGGGGAAATAGTGTATCCTGTTTGGATTTTTCTGATTTTTGGATACATGAAAGTTTTGCCACGTATTCCGAAGCCCTATATGTGGAATATTTTTTTGGAAAGGAAGCTTCACAGCGCTATTTAGACGCTCAGAAAAGCTCCATTCAAAATAAGCATGCAATCATCGGGCCTAAAGATGTGAATTATATTCATACGGATGTGGATGTATATTATAAAGGTAGCTGGATATTGCATACACTCCGAAAAAGTATTGAAAATGATAGTATATGGTTTACCTTGATCGAAGGTTTTTATAAAAAATATGCCTATTCGAATGCCACCAGTAAAAATTTCTTTGACTACTTTAATAATACTATCGGGAAGAATTATACTGGAATATTCCGTCAATATTTTTTGTGGCCAACCCTACCCAAACTACAATATAAGGTCGTGGAGTCTGGAGAAATAACTACCGTAAGTTATCGATGGGAATGTATAGAGCAGACCTTTGATTTGCCTGTATATTTAGGACTAGATCGAAGACGGATCAAGCTCTATCCCACTGCAGAGTGGAAGCACATTGAGTTTCATAAAAAGTTTCGGTTGGTTGCTCCAGTGGCTGACAACATGTTGATAGAAATTGAGAAGTTAATTCCTTGATTTTATGGTATATATCCCATAGGACTGCATTGTAATATTGCAATACTACAATACATAAATTTAGTTCTTATTATCGACGCGTCGAATAATTCACAAAACGGTACCCGAAAATTTTGCGCTATATTAATAGTACAATATTAGTATAATTAATCAACTGATTTGTACATACGATAGCTTTTTTCTCTTTTTTTGAAAAATTGCACTTATTTGTTGATTTCAGCAGTAACAAAATGTTAAGTTAAAGATATAAACAATCAAAAGCCAATAAAATAACCCACGATTACCCATCGAAATGCGTAACACAGGTACTCTTATCGCAAAGTAAGGCCGCAAATATAAAGGTTTAGCAATGTTTTGAGATTTTTCAATTTTATTTTATCAATTAAAACAAAAAATTATGTTTATGAAAACTTATTTTTCATCCAATCCAAAAAATTATTTTTGGCACTTAATAAGAAACTTATTTCTGGGTGTTTTATTTATACTTAGTTCAAACGCTCTCAATGGGCAGACTTTTGAATGTGGCAGTGAATTTTCAAATGATGTTCCTATTCAAGGTGCAGGGAGCTGTATAGATAATTTAGCTAATCTTGACCCTAAATGTGTGAAAATCAAGTTTCATGTCATAAATAATACTTCAGGAAATACGGAGAACTTGCCTGATGAAATACTGCTTCAATTAATTGAAAAGGTAAACTTAATATTTGGAAACACAAAGATCCGCTTTTCTATTGGTTATAATTGCACCCATAGAGCAACACTTACAAATATTACAAGTGACGTTATTTTTAGAGAATTAATTGGAGATGTTACTCCTGGTAACTTTAATCCGAATCCGAGTTTGAATTGGGATCAGAATGCCATAAATATATTCTTCTTTCAACAAAGCATTTTCCCAAGCCCCTATAGGTCCTTTAGACACTATCCAGTAGTTTATATGGGTGAATTTCTATCAGCTTTAAATACAAGTATTGCTATCCATGAATTAGGTCATGCTCTATCATTAAACCATACTTTTGGTGACGGAAATAATGGTATAATATCTAATAGTTCAGGATGGGAATGTAAAGATGGTAGTAATGCAGCAACAACAGGAGATTTAATAACAGATACTCCAGCAGATCCATTTACTCAAGACATTAATCCGATGGATGGCATATTTGATACTCCAAACAATTGCAATCATAATCCACCAAATACTTTGAAGGACAATTGTAATGATGATGCTTCTGCATGGAACATCCCTTTTGACAATTTGATGAGCTATTATAATTGTGGTACCGCAATTACACCATGTCAAAGTATTGCAATGCATAATAGATTGCTAGAGGTAACTAATTTAGTCATGGATTGCAATGATGATTTGTTTAATTATCCTCCTTGTGTCAATATTATTATTAATCAGAATACTACTTGGACAAATCAAACGCTTCATATGTGTCCAAATCAAAGGATAATCGTCTATCCTCCATATACCTTAACTATTGAAAACTGCACAATCACTAAAGGAAATAGACCTCCACCAAATCCAAATTGCCCAACCTTAGTTAATAATGGAAACTGGGACGGAATATACGTTGGTGATGTTTCATTTCCAATTTCAGGATCCATTAGTGCTTTGAATTATGGACCTGGCCCAGGAAATATTCTTATCATCAATTCAGGGTCAGTAATAGAATATTCGAATAATGGAATAGTTGCTGGCGGTACTTATGGAAATGTAATTGTTCAAAACTCTACATTCCAGCACAATGGTAGGATTACAAAAGTTTTCGGCTCTGGAAGTATAAATTTCTATAATTCTATTCTCAATGTAGATGCACCCACTCCATTTGGAACGGCCATCCAAGAAAACAAAATTCATGCAATTAGCTCAAATGTATTTCTAGGTGGGCTAACTAAACTGGAAAACTTTGGTTCTCCAGATAAAATAGGAATTAATAGTACAAATGGTAAGGTTGGAATAAGTGGGTCAATTATAAAAAACTTTGAATATTCAATTTTTAAAGATTTGGGTGGTAATTTAAATGTCTTCGGGTCAAAATTTTATGGAGCACCGTTGTACAATAAATCAAGTTCAGTTAAAGTTCGTAATAGTTATTTCGAAACATCAGTCAAGTCAGAAGGGAATTCTATTGGGACATATTCTGGAAATCATTTTAAAGGTGATCTATATCTTTCTTCTCCTCAACAATCAAATTTAGTCAAGGAGAATTATTTCACCAATTGCTTATTTGCTTTAGATAAAAATAATAAACTGTCTGATGCTATATGCAATCGTTGGAATAATGACATTGCTGTTGATGCAATTGCAACTGCTTTACCTATGAGCTGGGGAACTAAATCTATTCCTAGTGGCAATAAATGGGAAGGGCCTATTAAACCTAAAATGTATAGCCAGGTTAATATAACTAACTATTATAAGTCCCAAGATAATAATCATATATTTGATTTTAAAAATCCATTTAATGGGGAGCCAAGTAACCAAGTAGCAGATGTAAATTGCCAATACACTGTACCACCTTCGGGATTGGGTAATGAGGGAACTACTGGAGTTGGGAATGAAGGACAAGTTCTTAATCCTGATACAACAGTAAACTGGGCTAATTTAAATAATGAGTATGATGAGTTGATGATTGCGATATCAAATCTTGAAGCAAATCTTTCTTCAACATCTGGCGAACAATTGTTGACTTTACAAGATAATATCGAGAATTTGAAAATTACAGCCGGCCAAATAGTCAATGAAGCTCTTCAACAAATTACTGTAGAAGGAGATCAATATCTTGCAGGTTTATGGTATAGTAGAGCTGGTAATATTTCAAACTTATATCAATCTATATTGACTGATATTTACAATTCATCATGGAGTTCTGCTATTTCTTTAGCTACAATATCAAATAGCGATTTACCAGAAATAGCAGGGGATAAGTTTAATTTTATATTGGCATTAAATTATTTGAATAGTCTTGAAGACAATGGAACATCAGCTACTAATCTGAGCGAAACTCAATTGAGTTCACTAATTGATCTTTGCGACAATAGCTTTGGGGACTATACTGCAACATTGCGTACATTTCTAAATATTCAATATGGAATAATTATTGTTGCACCTAATTCTCTCGTGCAGAGGAATAAAAATGAAAGAAGTGATCCTGGATCAAAGCAACAAATGGACATTGTAATTTATCCCAATCCTAATCATGGTAATTTTTCATTAGTATATTCTAGTAGTATTAATCCGAAAGAAATTACAATTACTGACTTAAATGGGATCAAAGTTTTCTATTCCAACAATCCTCAAAAACTAATTGACTTACCAGTATCCATTACTCAAGGCATATATATTTTATATTATAAACTTTCTGGAGATGACGCAATTCTATCCAAAAAACTTATATTAATAAAATAATTTATTCTTAAAATGGAGGCAGAGCATGCTCTGCCTCCATTTTATCCATATCTTGTTACATATGAAACTAATATTTGTATTTTACTTTGTTTTGTTAATATCTACGAGTCTTGTCGGCCAAGGATTCAGCAAGATAATAGATTATGACCCAACTGGTCAATGTAGAAATCTTTATGTTTTCCCAGGGCATGACTATATTTTTACAATTGGAGATTATATTGATTCTGCAAGGGTTGCTATTCGTCCATTTTGGGCAAAATATGATTATAATGGTAAGTTGCTTAAATTCGATACTTTGAATGATTATCGTGACTTAGGTATATTCCAATTCGGTAATGGTGAAAATCAATATACAGAGGTAAATGATAGCACTATTATTTTGAGTGCAGGGAAGTATAATCCAAATGCTTCATATTTGGACAATTATATTTTAAAAATTAATTTGAATAATGGACACATTATTGAATCTACATATATTAATACTGATACTTTTGGCTTTGTTAGTTGTTTGTCGTATGATAATTTAAGAAATACCATAATAGCGGGTACAGGTTCATATGAGATTAAAAACAAGATTGAAATCCTAGAATTTAATGACAAGCTAAATTTAATTCATAGAGTAATAGCAAGGATTGATTCAACTCAAGCTTTTGCGCCCTATTATATTCGTAAAGTAAATGGATTATATAAAGTAGTAGGAGAAACCAGTACAAGATCTAAAGCAATTTCAACGATAGGTTATTTTACATCTGAAATTGATAGTATTGGAAATATTCAATATTTTAAAAAATTGAAATCTTCAGTTCCATTAAGTGGCTGGACACTTGGCAATAAAAGAATCTATGAAAGGCAAGATGGGGACTTTATTTTAGGTGGCAGCTATTTAGTAAATTATCTTCCCACACAAAGAGATGAAAATGTATTTGCTCATCCAGTAAGAGTGAATTCTAATTTTGACTCTATTCGCTGGGAGTTAAAAATGTATTATAAGCCAAATTATTTATATCCTTATCAGTTTTATAACGGATTGATTAGTATAAATAATGAAAAAGAATATATTGGTTACGGCGATGACTTGGACACTTTATCAGGTAGTTGCGTTTTATATAAGTTCAATGAAGATGGGGATAGCCTATGGTATAAGAGAATCATCCCCGGTGATGCAAAGAGAGATAGTCTTGGTTGGGTGCCCACCTATATGGCAGCAGAGAGCCCAGGCGGAGGAATTGTAGTAGTGGGTTGTGTTTATGATCAAAGGCGACCTGACTATATGGTAATTCGATCATATATCATGTATTTGGATTATGATGGTTGTTTGATTCCAGATTGTAATAACATTGTTTCAGCTAAAGATATAGAAGAAGGAAATAAAAAATATTTTAATGTGTATCCGAATCCAATGAGTGGTCAAATTCAAGTATTATGTAATTATGAACATGAGCAAAAGTACAATTTCACATTATTAAATATTCAAAGTATTAAAGTTTGGGAACGCATCATTTCATGTCACCAAAGTGATCAGATATTTTGGTCTATTGAAGATATTCCAAGTGGAAATTACTTTTTACAAATTAAAGATGAGCATGGAAAGATTTTACAACTAGAGAAGTTGATTAAGTTATAATTTTCCAGTTTACAATTGACAGGAAAGAAAACAGGAATTAACATAGTATTGACGATCATGCCACCAAAAAAAACCTTTTCAAGTCTTACATTAAAGCTAGATACATGATTCACTTATAGAATTTGTAAAATGGCGGTACGTCGTCAATGCAAAACGTTATAAGCCATTTAAAAACAACGAGACGTAATACAAATTATGGAACAAGAAATAATTGACAGACTGATGAGAATGGCAATCGACAATGGAAAAAAATCCGTTTCAGAAGGCGGAAAACTAAGTCCAAAAGTTGGCGCTGCCATTTTCAAAGACGGACAGATTCTAGGTTCTGCTTTTAGGGGACAATTAGGTGAAGGCGACCATGCGGAGTTTACCTTATTTGAAAAAATATTAGAGGGAAAAGATGTGACTGGAGCAACACTTTTTACAACATTAGAGCCATGCACACACAGAAATAAACATAAACCTTGCTCTGATTGGATAATTGAAAAGGGAATAATACACGTCTTTGTAGGCTACCTGGACCCAAATCCAAAAATATATAATAATGGTTGTAAAAAATTAAAGGGTGCAACTTGGTATAATAATATAGGGAAGGTAATTCGCTATGTTACAATTTATCCGGAGCAGACAGGAAGTATAGCACGTAATTCGGTATTTTTGGACAATGTCAATGTAACAAGACATTGTATTCCGGAAATTGATTTTACATTTACAATCGATTTTTGCAGTGTTTCGTTTCAAGCTGAGCCATATGTTCCTGGTGCAACATATACTTGGAATTTTGGAGATCAGACTACGGGGACAGGCATCAATCCTAGTCATATGTATTTAACTAGTGGAACATATACAGTTGAATTATTAGTAACCGACGCGTGTGGTAATGTCAAAACAAAAACACACTCAATAACTGTTACTTGTGCTCCTATACCATTATGCAATTGCCCAAATGGTTTTACAGTAGGTGTTAACCAAACCTCAGTTACTTATGTAAGAAATACTCTTATACCAGTATTTGCTTTAGGGCGAAGTCAAGACATTTGTATAAATGGGAAACTAATAATCGATAGAAATTATCAATTTTTTTTGGATAAAAATATTTACATGGGTGCAGGTGCCTCAATTGAAATTGGTCCAAATTTCGGTTTATGGACATCTGCCAGCGACTATCTTCCATGTAATGACACTATGTATCAAGGTATATTAGTGAGTGGGGGTAGAATAGCTGCCTTCAATAATAAGATTTTTGATGCTCATATTGGTATAGATTTTCAAGAAGGAGCCACGTCTTCTGGAATTCAAGGAAATACATTTGATCGGAATTACACAGGAATTAATATATTCGGGGGAATAGCTGGAGATACTAGAATTCTTGGAAATCACTTTGTAAGTAACGGGACTTATTTGACAGCTTATACAGGTGAGCCTGCTAAACTTGGCACCCAGAATAAGACATGGGCTGGGATTAATTTGCAGTACTCTACACTTGTTTCTGTTAATGACAATAATGAATTTTTCGGAATCGGGGCTGGAGTGAGAGCCATTAGATCCTTATTGATTATGAATAAAAACCATGCAAAAGATTTATTATATACTGCCGCTTTCGAGAATGGTTCTGCCTTAATTGCCAAAGATTGCCCAAACCTAACTTTTAATGATAATTTAATTGAAAACTGCACGATTGGAGTAGCCGTTCAAAAATCAAACTTATCGGCTGATCTGAACTCCATTGATAATAGTGGGTGGGGTTTTTTTATCGAAAATATGAATAACATGAACCTTCAGATTAGTAATAGTAAGAAGATCTACTTCAATGGTTATGGAATTTATTTAACAGGGTCCAGTAACCTTACAAATTTGAGTATTTATTCTAACAAGTTAAAGGGCTTGAATTTGAGTGCCAAAGCAGGAATTGCAATTATTGGCAATGGTGGTTCAAATCAGGGCAAAGCCAATATTTACAATCATAATACAGAATTTAGTATTCCATCGGCTTGCAGCGGAATTGTAATTACAGATTACCAAAGGATAAATATATACAGCAATAATATCACTTATCAAAGTGGTGGAAGTCAAGGTATATTTCTGCAAAATGCTCCGCGATGCTTTCTAGGAAGTAATACAATTACCGGATTCAAAGCTGCCGCTCCATCTAGCACAGGAATAGCTGTATTCAAGTCAGCATATAATACATATTGTTGTAATAGCGTTCCGGGAAACGGAACAGGGATATCTTTTTCAGGAAATTGTGATCAGTCTCATCTGAAGCATAATATCATGAGCAGCAATAATTATGGGCTTCACTGTGGGACAGAGACAACCATTGGGCTTCAAAAACTGGGATATTCCAACGCCTGGCCCGGATCGGCAGTCAATATTGAAGCGATACATAATGGTTCGATTGACGATATGAAAAAGTCACGATTCGATGTAACTTTTGGTCCAAGTGACTACTTCCCGGATCCACCTCCTCCAGCAATTTGGTTTGATCCTCTTCCTGGTAATAACAAGTCCTGCTTGTTGGACTTTTCCTGTGCATTACCTCAAGTACCTGATACTATTGGAGATGACGATGATAAATACTTTAGATTCTACAACGAAGATGATGTATTGGTAAGCCCAACGGATGAATACACTG
>JALYPU010000166.1 GCA_030856215.1 Bacteroidota bacterium | reverse complement strand
AACAGACCCTGAGAAATAAGTAAAAAATGTGGCAAAGGGTGGGTTGGGTGGTTCTTCAAAATCAAAATTGGGAAAACTTAGTTCCATTGACTGTCCGCAACAGCAAGGTCCTCCTGCTATTGGAGTTTTAATTACAGTATGTTCAATTGGAGTAAGAAGTTTAGCCTGTACACCCCTTTTGGCTGGTTCAATATTATGGAAACCAGACCAAATAAGAAACCATACGATCATTAAACCTAAACATGGGTAGCTATGCATTTCATGATAAAATTAAGACTTTCACAGAATTTTAGCTCTCAATCTTATGATTTATGTAAGTATTACCAAATGGTTCATAGGTTACCCCTGAACATTTCTGACGAAATATCTCTTTATCGTTAGTATTTAATAACTAAATCAAAGGATTTTAATTCAACGATTCCTTATCTATTGATGCATGAAAAGCTGGTCAATAATCCGCCAAATTATTTTAATAGGGATTTAAGTTTTTTGTCTAATTCCTGCTCATCGCCAGGAGCGTATCCGGAATGTGAATAAACAATATCTCCTTTGGGATCCACCACAAAAGTTTGGGGGATTGATTGGAAATTAAGTTTCCGTAAACTTTCCTTATTAATATCAGAAAGAATGGTATAAACCCAGCCTTTTTGCTGGATCAGCGGTTTAACTTTATTGAGTTGTTGTGCATCATCAATAGTAATGGCTATAAACTCAACTCCATCTTTTTTCCAGTTAGGATATAAGGTTTTAATTGCGTCCAATTCTTTTTTGCAGGGAGAACACCAGGTAGCCCAAAAACTTATTACAGTCAATTTATTTTTAGTAAATTTTTTCTGTAGTTCAACCGCTTGCCCGTCCAACGATTTCAACGTTATGGTTGGAAATTTTTTGGTAGGACTTGCAAAAGAACTCAATAGAATTATAGGAAGGATACAAAAGAGAATTACTTTCTTCATTTTTTTGCTATTCTAGATTAGAATGGTAAAATTGATTGAAAAATTCCATTACTTTCGGTCAAACAATTCTTTTAACGAATGATTAACCATCAAAAATTAGCTGCCTACATTATATTTCTATGCTGTGGCGTGAGGTTATTGGCTCAAGAAGATGGACAAAACAGCTTATCCATAAATGGCGGCTTTCAATGGAATGGAAACATCTTTCTTAGAGATAGCCAAATTGGTGCCTTTAATATACCGCAATACGACCACCAGATATACGGAGGAGAGACTTGGCTGGATTTGAATGCCTTTTATGCTGGATTTTCTGGCGGTCTCCGCTTTGATTTGTTTACAAATTCCAACTTACTCAATCCACAAGGTTCTTATACCGATAAAGGAATTGGAAAATGGTATTTAAGCAAAAAATTGGATCGCCTTGAATTAACCGTTGGATTTATATACGATCAGATAGGAACAGGCATAATTTATAGAGCTTACGAAGAACGAGCCCAATTAATTGATAATGCGCTGGTCGGTGCCCAGGCAAAATTTGATATAAGCACTAATTGGAGTGCCAAAGCATTTGTCGGGCGACAAAAAAATTTATTCAGTACGTATGCAAGCAATTTGAAAGGATTTAGTCTGAATGGATTTTTTAAACCAAGCGATACTTCTTCATGGTCGATAGTTCCAGGTCTTGGTTTTGTCAATCGCACACTTGACGAAGAAATTGTATCACAACTCGCGTCTATAATTGGAAATTATGAACCGATAGATCAATTCAATCCTTTTTATAACAGTAATGCATTTAGTATTTTCAACACGTTGAACATTAAAAATATTGGTTGGTATGTGGAAGCCGCATTCAAACCCAATGATCTTTATTATGATCCATATGCTGTTCGCGCATTACCTAAAGGACAAACCACCATTGGGAAGATAGTAAAGGAAAATGGTTCCGTGCTTTATTCCAGTTTAAGTTATGCGGCGCATGGTTTAGGAATTACCGTTGAAGGTAAGCGAACAATAGGTTTTGATTTCAGGGCAGAACCGCTCCTTTCTTTAAATAAAGGATTAATAAATTTTATTCCACCCATGGCCAAAATAAATACCTATCGTTTGACAGCTTACTATTATCCGGCCACTCAATTTCTCAGCGAGGCTGCATATCAAATAGATGTGAAATACGGGTTGAGCGATTATTGGAATTTTTCTGTAAACTATTCAGATATCCGAGATAAAGATTTCAAACAGGACTTATATAAAGAAATCTATAGCGAAATCAATTACAAAAATGGATCGCACTATCAGATAACGGGTGGATTACAATTGCAGAATTATAACATTGCCGTTTACTTCGGAAAACCCGGTGAAGAAAATGTAAAAACCGTTACTCCTTTTACAGAAATATTATATCAATTTGATAATAAAACTTCCTTGCGATTTGAAGGTCAATATATGAACAACTCAACAGATATTGGTTCCTGGATTAATGGGCTGTTGGAACTTGGCATTGCGCCGAATTGGTTGTTCGAAGTTTCAGATATGTACAATATAAAACCCGTTAAAAGTGAAACTAAAATTCATTATCCAGCTGTTGGCCTAGTTTATTCTTCAGGTAGCAACCGTTTGGGTATTCGTTACGTTAAACAAATAGAAGGTATCGTCTGCTCTGGTGGAATTTGCAGATTGGAACCAGCTTTTAGCGGCGTAAAAGCCAGTCTTACTTCCACATTTTGAAATGAAGTATTCATTAAATCGTTATTACTAAAATGAAAATTAATATATGAAATCAGCTTATCAATTGATAAAATATCCCTTCATCCTCTTTTATATATTGACTACTTTTTCGTGCAGCGATTGGGAACAATCGGTTTCACTTCCGGTTTCAGAAAAACCAACCTCAGGTAGAGTGGTGCTGCTAGAAGATTTTACCGGCACCTCATGTCCGAATTGTCCAGCTGGTTCAGCGGAAGTGGAAAAATTATTAGAAAAATATCCGAGTAATTTGGTGGTGATGGGTATTCATTCCAATTTCCTGGCAGTTCCTGTAAAAGCTGGGGACCCTAATTTACGGAATGCGGATGCTCAGGCTATAGAAAAATTTTTGGGTAATTGGTTAGGTAAACCAGAAGCGTCTATAAATCGAAAATTATTTAGTCCCGGTGCTTCAAATATTCGAATTGGAAAACCGGATACCTGGAATAGTTTTGTGGATAGGGAATTAGCCCTGCCTCCGGAAATTGAATTAAATATCTCGAATAGTTTTGATGCAACTACACGTATGTTAAAAACAACCTTGACAGCCACCGCAAAAAAAATTATTACAGAAGCTGTCCACTTGCATGTCGCTATCACGGAATCAAAAATAGTTGCCGATCAAAAGGACAATAGAATCCCATCGGGTGTTATTGAAAATTATGTACTCCAGCATGCACTGAGAAAACTATTGACGGACGTAAAAGGAGATCGAATAGCAGATTCGATGAGTGAGGGTGAAAAAATTGTCAAGGAATATACATTCGTCCTTCCCACAGATGCTGTATTATGGGTTGCAGAAAACTGCTCTGTGGTAGCATTTGTTTCTCAAGACGAAATCAAAAAATACGTGTATCAAGCGGCTGAGGCAAAAGTGAAATAAATTTGGTGCATTATATTAATTCACGTTTTATAAAATTGGAATTAAGATAAGAAGTATGGCGATTACAATTCATACTGTTAAAGCACTTCAAAAAAATACCAACTATCTATTTCAGAAGAATCAATATTTACCCTGCCATGGTATAATGAAAAGTGATGCTCCAAATTACTAATGTTCAATTCTATTATTTCTTCATCACACTCTTGGGTATCCCTTGAAAGTACTATAGAACCTAACTTTAAAGCATAGATTCCAACTTGTTTGCATATTAGGGCTGTTTCAATGGTCCAATCTAGTGTATTCCTTTGGTATGAAACAATCCATTGATGCCAATTTACGCTTGCATCTACTCTGGAACTACCCGTTTTATTTACATAATCAAATTTATCAGGAGCTGATATTAATGAAGTTGTTTGTGTGGTGTCAATTTGCAAAATATAAATAATTGTTTCCAGATTTTTTCTACTAAAACAGGTATTTACTTCTTGCATCCCATTTGAGTTTTTAAGGTGGCAAAGTATTTTAGATGCGAGCCAAAGTGTATCTCCGATTCGAAAGGATGGTTTTTCAGGAATAATATGGATCTCAGAATTAAATAGAGTGGTATTGTAACTTCCGCACTCTGCCAATGGGCAATAATTAAAAAAGATGGCGATCACAAAAAAAGAATAAACTGATTTCATAGTGGTCTAAAATTACTACAAATTTAAAGGAAGGTACCTTTTAATCTAAAAAAATAGTTCGTTTACATTGAGATCAGTTAATCATAAGCGGAATATCATGCTTAATGTGTCAATAGGAATATAAAATTTCTAAAAAAAATTGGAAGAAGACTAAAGCTTTTGTTTCACTTCCGTAATCTCATACGCTTCAATAATATCACCCGCTTTGATATCATTAAAGTTTTTTACGGCAATTCCGCACTCCATATTTTCTTTGGCTTCTTTGACATCGTCTTTAAATCGCTTGAGGGATTGAATTTCAGCGGTCCCTCCTTCGCGGTTCGGATAGATAACAATACCATCACGAATCACCCGAATTGGGTTGTTTCGCATAATCTTACCATCGATCACCATACAGCCTGCCACAGTGCCTACTTTTGTTACTTTAAATACTTCCCGGACCTCTGCCTGACCAACGATTTTTTCTTCTTTCGTTGGTTCTAGCATTCCTTCCATAGCCAATTTAATTTCTTCAATAGCTTCGTAGATAATGGAATACATCTTGATTTCTACACCTTCTTTTTCAGCCAATAACCTGGCTGACGTAGAAGGTCTCACCTGGAATCCAATGATAATAGCATCGGATGCAGACGCTAATAAAACGTCTGATTCGATAATTTGCCCAACGGCTTTATGAATAACTGATACGTGTATACTTTCTACAGATAATTTAATCAAACTATCGGACAAGGCTTCCACAGAACCATCCACATCACCTTTCACAATGAGTCTTAATTCTTTGAAATTACCTAAGGCCAATCGTCTTCCGATCTCATCCAATGAAATACGCTTCGAAGCCCTGTTGGCTTGCTCGCGGCTTATCTGAGCACGTTTAGTTGCAATTTGGCGGGATTCTGCTTCATCCTCCATGACCTTAAATTTTTCTCCAGCAGTCGGAGCGCCAGTAAGGCCCAGCACCATTATGGGTGTTGAAGGGCCGGCTTCTTTTAATTTTATGCCACGTTCGTTGAACATAGCTTTTACCCTACCTGAATTTTCTCCAGCTAAAATGACATCACCCATTTTAAGGGTGCCGTTTTGAACTAAAAATTTTGCTACATAGCCTCTTCCCTTATCTAGTGATGCTTCTATGACTGTTCCTATAGCCAATCGAGTTGGATTGGCATTAAGTTCCAATACATCCGCTTCCAGGATTATTTTTTCCAGTAAGGAATCGATACCTAATCCGTTCTTAGCTGATATTTCTTGGGATGAATATTTACCACCCCATGAATCTACCAAAAAGTTCATCTGAGAAAGTTCATTTCTAATTCGTTCAGGATCTGACCCAGCTTTATCCACCTTATTTATAGCAAATACTATGGGCACGTTAGCTGCCTGCGCATGGCTAATAGCTTCTTTTGTTTGAGGCATAATACGATCATCCGCGGCAATAATGATAACGGCCACATCGGTAACCTTGGCTCCTCTCGCCCTCATTGCCGTAAAGGCTTCATGGCCAGGGGTATCCAGGAATGTAATTTTTTTCTGATCAGGACCAACTAGTACTTCATAAGCACCAATATGCTGGGTGATACCTCCCGCCTCGCCGGATACGACATTGGTCTTACGTATATAATCTAACAGGGATGTTTTACCATGATCCACGTGCCCCATCACTGTAACAATGGGTGCTCTGGGTTTGAGATCTTTTGGATCTTCGGCTTCCACTTTATCCTCTTCATCGGTGGCTTCAGCACTTATAAATTCAACCTTATGTCCAAATTCCTCGGCCAGTATTTCAATAACTTCCGCATCTAATCTTTGGTTGATGGATACTATAATACCCATATTCATACAAGTAGTTATCACATCAGTTACCGGGACGTCCATGAGACTAGAAAGTTCAGAAACACTTACAAATTCGGATAATTGGATGGTAGTTGAAATTTGGCTGGCCTCCTTCATTTCAAGTATTTCTCTCCGCTCCTCTCTTTTATCTCTACGTATTTTTTGTCGTTTATTTTTACCACCAATATTCAATCGGGCCATCGTAGCTTTGATCTGATCTTCAATAACCTTTTGAGATACTTCTTTTACTGGGTTTTCCAATGGTCTTCCTCCCCGATCTGGTCGATTCGCTGTATTTCGATTGGCGGTGTTAAATTCTACGGTGTTGACCTTTTTACGCTTACGCTTTCGTTTTTTCTTGTCAGCTTCAGATTCCACAGTTCCACCAGTAGTTGACGTCGGTACTTTTTTGGGTTCTTCTTTGCGTTTTGAACTGGGTTCCCGTAGTTTATTGGCATCAATTTTCCCCATTATTTTTAAGCCTTTTAGCTGGGGAGCTTCAATTCGGGTTATTTCTTCAACAACTTCTTCTGGTGCTACTACTATAGGATCGCTAACTTGCGCTGCTGGTTCTTCTTTTGGCTTTCTGGTCGGTTTATCTAAACTTACCATCCCGACGACTTTAAGTTTAGGTTTTAGGGATTCTTCCAGTTTGGCTTCAATGTGTTCGGGCTCCTCTTTTTTAGGTGTTTCTCTTACTTTTTCAACGACCGGAGGTGGGCTTGCAATTATTGGATTGTCTGCAAATAAATTAAACTCAGGCTTAACAATAAGCTTTTCTTTGGTGGAAAGTATCTGCTTTTGTAATTGATCTGCCTGTTCTTTTTCCTTAATAGAAACCTGAAATTCCTTTTGCAGCTCTTCATACATTTCATCGGTAATCTTTGCAGTGGGTTTGCTGTCTAAACTAAACCCTTTTTTCTGCAAATGCTCGACTATGGTGGTAACACCTACATTAAAATCCGTGGCAACTTTTATTAATAATCGAGTCATCCTACTCCTTTCGTCCTAAATATTTTTTCTTAATCTTCGAATTCTTCAGCCAAAATGCTCAACACGTCTTTGATCGTTTCTTCTTCAAGATCAGTTCTACGCACTAATTCTTCCAAACTAAGATTTAATACACTTCTAGCAGTATCGCATCCTATTCCTTTTAATGCGTCAATGATCCAGTCTTCAATTTCATCTTTAAATTCGTCCAAATCGACATCATCCACTTCCCCTTCTTCCTGATCTCTGTAAACGTCTATTTCATAACCTGTCAGACGCGAAGCCAATTTAATATTAGCTCCTCCTCTACCTATAGCCAAAGAGAGTTGATCCGCTTTCAAATATACACTGGCCTTTTTATTGACATCATCCAGCTCAATATTATTAACTTTTGCAGGTGTTAAGGCACGCTGTATGTATAAATTTATATTGGTCGTATAATTTACTATATCAATATTTTCATTTCTAAGTTCTCTTACGATTCCATGAATCCTGCTCCCTTTCATACCTACACAAGCACCAACAGGGTCAATACGATCATCAAATGATTCAACGGCAACTTTCGCACGTTCTCCAGGAAGTCGAACAATCTTTTTAACTACAATTAGTCCGTCTTCAATCTCCGGTACTTCTTGTTCCATCAATCTCTGCAGAAATGCAGGTTCGGTCCTGGACAAAGTAATTAATGGTAAACTATTTTTTAATTCTACTTTTTTAATGACTGCTCGCACAATATCGCCCTTCCTAAAATGATCTGCTTTGATCATTTCCGTGCGAGGTAATATTAATTCGTTATTAGTTGCATCATCAATAACCAGTAATTCTCTTTTTAAAACCTGGTTGACTTCCCCAATCACTATTTCTCCTTCTCGTTCTGAATACCTTTTGAAAACATCGTCTTTCTCCAACTCCATGACGCGGCTGACCAAGGTTTGACGCGCTGCCATAATGGCTCTTCGGCCAAAATCATCCAGCTCTAATTGCTCATAACATTCCAACCCCACCTCATACTCCTCATCAATGGACAACGCTTCAGAAATGGCGATCTCTTTTAGATCGTCCGTAACCTCCCCATCTGGAACTATAGCCCGGACACGCCAGATTTCCAAGTCTCCTTTCTGGGCATTTACAATTACATTAAAATTTTCATCTGAACCGTATTTTTTACGGATCAGTGAACGGAATACATCTTCAAGCACCCGTACCATGGTGGGCCTGTCAATATTCTTTCCAGCTTTGAATTCAGCAAAAGTTTCTACCAGTTTCATAATTTCACTTGGATTTTTGCTTCTGTAATAAGATTATAATTAATTTCTGTTCTTTTCAATTCTTTAATTTTCTTTTTCCCCTCTTTCCTTTCTTCCAGTTTTTCTAATACCACTTTTTTTTCATCTGCATCCACTATTTGGCCTTCTTCGACCGTTCCATCTACTCGGCTCACCACGATCGTACGTCCTATATTTTTTATAAATTGTCTTGGAAATTTAAGCGGTCTTTCAGTCCCCGGAGAGGATACTTCTAAAATATAGTCGGTTCCAAACCATAGTTTTTCATCAAAAACAGATTCCAGATATCTGCTCAATTCATGGCACACACCAAAACTTATGCCTGTTTCACTATCCAGGTAAATCTCTGTTTTTTTACCTTTTTGTTCGATTTCAATTAAAAAACAATCCTTGAAGCGTTCTTCCTGGAATTTCTCAAGCAGCAGGTTTGCAATTTCTTCTGTATACATACCTTCCCTTTGGGAAACAAAAAAGGGAACTTTCTGTTCCCTCTTTTAAAAACATGTGCAAATATACATTGTTTTAATCAAATTCGCACAAGATGATAGAAGAGCTTTTACATAGAGCCTTAAACAAGGAATTCCTTAACGCTGATGAAGGTCTTTACTTGTTTGAAAAGGCCGCCACTACTGAGCTCATGTTTATCGCCCATGAATTACGAAAACAACACAATCCCAACCAAAAAGTTACCTGGATTATTGACCGAAATTCTAATACTACGAATGTCTGTTTAGCCAATTGTAAATTCTGCAATTTTTATCGCCCTCCAGGTCATGCGGAACAATATATCACTAGTCTTGAAGAGTACAAAGAAAAAATTGAAGAGATGTTCCGCTATGGTGGGGAACAGCTATTATTACAAGGTGGCCATCATCCGGATTTGGGACTCGATTTTTATTGCAATTTGTTCCGTCAGCTTAAGTCAATTTATCCCAATCTTAAACTACACGCATTGGGTCCACCTGAGATTGCACATATAACCAAACTTGAAAAATCAACACATCGCGAGGTTCTCAAAGCCTTAATGGCAGCTGGATTGGATTCTCTTCCCGGTGCAGGAGCAGAAATCCTAAATGACCGGGTCCGGAGGTTGGTCTCTAAAGGAAAGTGTGGCGCTCAGGAATGGCTGGATATTATGAAGGAGGCACACCAACTTCATTTGACCACTTCTGCAACTATGATGTTTGGTCATGTGGAAACAAATAAAGAGCGTTTGGAACATTTAGTATCTATCCGAGATGTCCAAACACTTAAACCAGCACAAGCCAAAGGATTTTTAGCATTTATTCCCTGGCCTTTTCAGGATGAAGGGACCATGCTAAAAAAATTAAAACGTGCCCGCAATCAATGTACCGGAGATGAATACATTCGCATGATTGCGATTTCAAGGGTTATGCTTCCCAATATACTTCACATCCAGGCTTCATGGCTGACTATAGGAAAACAAATAGCTCAAATATGTTTGCACTCGGGAGCAGATGATTTTGGCAGCATTATGATTGAAGAAAATGTTGTGTCGGCAGCTGGAGCCCAGCATAGATTTACCGTGAATGGAATCCAGGATGCTATAAAAGAGGCTGGATTTACACCTCAACTACGCAATCAGCAATACCAATATATTGAATTACCTACCCATTTGATTCAACAAGAATTGAATCACCAAACCATGCTTGTTGATTAAGAACTAACTCCATATGGATCAAAACCTATACGACGATATTTTAGTAAGTGCGCGATTTATCAAGGAACGCATAACAAAAAGTCCTGAATTAGCCATCATATTGGGAACAGGGTTGGGAAGTCTTATAAACCGGGTAGAAATCATAAAAGAAATTTCATACAAACTAATCCCTCACTTTGTCCCAACGACAGTAGAAAGCCATAGCGGCAAACTAATCCTTGCCAAGTGGAACAATAAAGAGATATTAATCCTGTCGGGAAGACTTCATTATTACGAAGGATATTCAACCGTTGAAATAACCTATCCTGTAAGGGTTCTAAAAGCGTTAGGTATAAAAAATTTGTGGATTACCAATGCCTCCGGAACTGTGAATCCCAACTTTCATGCAGGTGACATCGTTTTCATCGAAGATCATATTAACTTTCACCCAGAAAATCCTTTGCGAGGTCTATATGACGAACGTCTAGGTATTCGCTTTCCTGATATGTCTGATATATATGATAAAAATCAATTAGCCCTTGCAAAAAAATCTTGCGAAGTGGTGGGTATTCCATACCGCTCAGCCATTTATTTTGGGCTACAGGGTCCTAGTTTAGAAACACCTGCAGAATACCGTATGATTAGGATGTTGGGGGCAGATATTGTTGGTATGTCCACTGTTCCGGAAGTCATTGTAGCACATCATGCTGGCCTAAAAATATTGGCGGCAAGTATCGTTTCTAATTCCTCACCTGACAACGGTCAAACTGAAAAAACGACCATTGAATCCGTACTAGAAGTCATAAAGAATTCATCTGAAAAGTTATTCGATGTACTTGAAAATTGTTTGAAAGAAGTTTAATTAGTAATCTATTTTAAAACATAGAAATAATTTACTCCTTATTTTTTTTAGAAGGTTTAGGTTTAATTCTATAACTAACGCTCAAAAGAAAATATTGCTGTAGTGAATTGGAAACAACATCTTCATAATAATTTTCAGTTATTAACTGGGTAATGTTTTCATTTTGCTTTAATAGATCAAACGCGGTTAACCGAATTTCAGCGTCCTGATTTTTCAAAAATTTATATCCAATGGCTCCATTCCAAAATGAATAATCCGATCTAAAATCACTTCCATGATCTGTATAATATTGATGTACAAATTCAGAGTTGATAAATAAGCCTTTCCATAATTGTAATTGGAATTTAAACCTGGAAGTTTGGTTAAAATAAAAATTATTGTAGTCAGCATTCATATTATTTTCTGAGGTTGAATAATTGGAATTGGAAGATATTAAGAAATCTACCTTTTCGCTGATATTACTGCTCAAAACAATTCCTACCCCAGTATTATATGTTTGTGTTTTACTTAATATCTCATTGATTATTCCTGGTGTATTGTTGACACCCAACCCAACATTCAAATTTAATACTGATTTTATCCATGATACCGGTAAACTATAATTTAGAAAAGTTCTTAGAGAAATTTGTTCATCCAGATTAACTGGCACAGAAATTTGAGCGCCTTTTCTCAATATAATGTTTTGATCAATTACACTATCCTTCTCTAAAAATAAAATCTCATTGCTAATAAAATTAAAGTTTCTGCTAAAATTTATAAATCCAAAAAAGGCATTAGCACGATCTGGGTTCACAGATGAATATCTAAGATTTATATTATGGCTGACACTCTGTCTTAAGAATGGATTTCCAATGCTTATAAAAAGTGGATTGGCGTTACTTATTACATTTTGAACCTGTTCGATTCTCGGAATTATGGTATTTGATCGATAATTCAATCTCAGATTCTTGTTTGCATCAAAACGATATTGAACACTTGCATTAGGTAAAATATCCTGATAAGTTTCTTTAAAGGTGTGGACCACGGGAAAAGCTTGTTTATTCTGTAAGTTAGCCGCTTGATAATTAATTCCTATGGATACATTTAATTTTTCTCGGTTGTATCGATAACTCGCTCCTCCTTGATGGGCAACATAAGTACTTTTATACTTATTGGATAGTAAAGTATCTAAATCACAATAACAAGTTTCAACTCCCTCTGTCAACTGAAGTAATTTCTTATCGGATGTATTCTGATTTAAATTATGAGTATAGGTAAATGAAGCCTGTGAAAACGCTCCAATGGGTTCAGTATAAACCAGGTTATTATTTAACGTGTAGCTCTCCCTCCACTGATCTTCAAATTGATCAATACTATCTCTCGACATGGGATCCTCCAAGACTTCATTCAATGAATATTGGTATGCATCAGGTTCACTGTTTGTATATCCCAAACTAGATTGAAGGGAAATGGTTCGGCCTTTCTTGTCAAATGAATGACGATATAAAACGGGAAAAAATATATTTAGCGCAGATTGATTGAAACTATTTTTGGAATAAAGTCGATTGGTTTCAACGCTATCAATAATGTTACTTGCATTGAGAAGTGTATTTGATTTGTTGTTCTGCATGGACAATCTTGGACTGAATGTAACTGAATTTGAACTATCTATTTTCCAATCAATTTTGGATTGGAATCGGTGGTTCAAATTTTTGGATTGTCCATTACTATTTTCAAGATAATTCCATTTCGGAATTTCCGGATTCAAATAGCTTCTATTTAAATCAGCCAAGATTGCATTATCCGTAAAATTTAAAAAATAGCTAGCACTCCATTCTAAACTTTTATAACGATCAATATAATTTATTCCAAGTGCTTGTGTGATGGTAATTCCATTTTTTTGATTGACCTGAAATGATTCACTGTTGTCAAAATTACCTGTATTCGATCCTCTATTGCCACTGCCTCTAGGTCCCCCAGCATTCCCTCTGCCTGCTCCACCACGGGGGCCTGAATTGCTTCCGCTTAACACTCCTAAAAGATCTTCTGAAGAAAAGTTTTGTTCATTGACGTTATTTGAATTGAGAAGTAGTGTAATTTTTCTTTTAGTAGAAAATAAATTTAGATTTCCTCCTGCTTTGTACCTTTCATTTGATCCGGCTCCAGCGGTTGCCTTTCCAAAAGTGCCTATTTTAAAT
>JALYPU010000155.1 GCA_030856215.1 Bacteroidota bacterium | reverse complement strand
CTGAATTAGGTACTTAACTTACTTTAAGCATTTTATAAAAAGCAGGTTTATGTTCGACCATACGAACCATCAAGTTTTCAAAAATTTCTCCATGCATAAAATGCCTGTTATATCGATAGGTGTATTCATTGATGTATGCTTGAAGATGATCAACTGAATGATGAATACCACGCAACCATCCTTTGAATCCCATGATGTATCGATGTAATGGATCAAAGTTTTTGCCTTGCTTTGATTTTTTCTGTTTCAATTTTTTGAATTCTTTTTTTAATGACCTATATCCCCTCCATTTATCTGTGGTTATTTGGCAATCTGGATGAACAACAGCCTTTATAAAGGGTTCTAATTCTTTTGTGCCGGCATTTTGAATCACTTTACCATATGCTCGTTTTACTCCAATTCCAACTTTTTCTATTGCAAATACAACCAATTTTTTCTTTCCATGTGCTCTGCCTATTACTTTCTTCTCCTTTCCACCTACTAATGTTTCATCTATTTCCACATTGCCGGTCAATGGATAATTTCCACTGCTGGCCATTGCCTCCGTTACTTTTCTTTTAAACAACCAACATGTCTTTTGACCGAGCTGTAGCTTTCTACTTAACTCTGTTGAGCTAATTCCTTTCTTAGAAGTATTAACCCATTTTAGGTTTTCCAGATAAACATAGCATGCATTGTCATCAGGAAATAATTTATGAAATTCAAAAATGCTTAAACTCTCAAACTTTTTTTCCATTTTGTTTATTTATGTAGCTCTAAGTGAAGCATTTATTTCGTATTTTAGATACCTAATTCAGTAATTTTATTTAATTTATTCAATAGCCATTTAACTCCGCAAGGAATTTAGGCTGTTTTGAATACGCTGAACTACTTTATCTTGGCCTAAAGAATCTAACATCTTATAAATATCAGGACCCGTTGTCATACCAGATATCATATAACGCAATGTAGGTAAAACTTCACCCATTTTAAATTGATTTAGTTTCATAAACTCCATGATTATCTGTTCTAATTCGTCTTTTGAAAATACTGATAGATTCTCGAATTGATCTTTTAATTTTTCATAAGCTGAAGTCCAATCTTTTTTCCATTTTTTTATTGGAAAATCTGGATCAAAAAAATCAATTTCCATCACAAGATATTTACCCATTCTATAAAAGTCACTAATTAAATGGACGCGTTCTTTGTACATTTCATAAAGTGCTTCTGTCTCCACTTTTTCTAAGTTTATTTCATGTTTATAAAATTCCTTTTCAATTTCATTTTTTATTTCGTCTGCGCTTGATTGCAAAATATATTGTTGGTTAAACCACTTTGCTTTGTCATAATCAAATCGGGCGCCTGATTTTACTATTTTGTTCAACGAAAATTGTTGAACCATTTCTTCTAGGCTTAAAATCTCCTGATCAGTCTCTGGATGCCAACCTAATAAGGCTAAAAAATTAAGCAGGGCATTAGGTAAAAAACCAAATTCTTTAAAACCTGCTATCGCTGTTCCATCTTCAGATAGCCATTCCATCGGGAAAACAGGAAATCCAAACTGAGCTCCATCGCGTTTAGATAATTTACCATGACCGTTTGGTTTTAGGATCAAGGGTAAATGTGAAAAAATAGGCATTTCTTCTTCCCATCCAAAAAAGCGATATAACAGTACATGATGCGCTGTGCTGGACAACCATTCTTCTCCCCGAATGACATGCGTTATTTTCATCAATCGATCATCAATGACATTAGCCAAGTGATATGTTGGTAATCCATCCGATTTGATCAATACCTTATCGTCAAGTTCTTCAGAGCGGAATCTAACTTCATCCCTAATAGTATCATTGAATTTAATCTCTTGTGATTCAGGTACTTTTATTCTGATGGTATAAGGATGTTTGTCTTCAATTAATTTTTTGGTTTCTGCTGCTGAAATGGTCAAACTATTTTGCATGGACATTCGACTTGAATAATCATATTTTGTAGTTTGGTTCGATGGCCCTGAGTTTTTATTTCGTAGTTGTTCCAATGCTTCTGAAGTATCAAATGCATAATATGCGTACCCTTTACTCACCAGTTCTTCTGCATACCGCTTATATATATCGGTTCTTTCCGATTGTCTGTATGGACCAAATTCACCACCAAAACTTTGACCTTCATCGGGTATTAGCCCGAGCCAAGTCAATGAATCAATGATATATTTTTCAGCACCCTCGACAAATCGGGTTTGATCTGTATCTTCTATTCGCAATAAAAATTGCCCATTTTGTTGTTTAGCAAACAGATAGTTATACAGTGCTGTCCGGATTCCCCCTATATGGAGCGCTCCTGTTGGACTGGGTGCAAAACGAACACGGACGGATGGTTTCATATAAAAAAAATTAGCTACTAATCCTGATGTCTACTAAATCATTAAAAAATTGTTGAATCTGAACTCAAATCCAAAATTTTGGTTTCTATTCTATAAATACTCCCTTTCATTAAGAGGGAACAAAAATACATAATCCCGGACCATACCCATTTAAAATGTATCTCGCTCATACTCCTGATTTTATCCAACATATTTTTCCCGACCTGACTTGGAAAATACCAACGGATAAACCCAGCATTTTTCTAACCTTTGATGATGGCCCTGTTCCCGAAGTAACTCCATGGGTTTTAGATACTTTGGCCCAATTCAACGCAAAAGCCTCCTTCTTTTGTGTAGGTGAAAATGTAAACAATTATCCGACTATTTTTAAAAGACTAGAAGAGGAAGGCCACACGGTTGGAAACCATACCTATAATCATCTTTCCGGATGGAGCACTGATAATGTAAGTTATTTAAGAAATGTTAGGAAAGGGGCAAGAATGACCAAAAGTACCTTATTCAGACCTCCATATGGTAAGCTCAGACCATCTCAAGCAAGATTCTTAAAATACCATTATGATATTATTATGTGGGATGTTTTGAGCGGGGACTTTGACCCGGAATTATCTAAAGAAGCTTGTTTAAGTAATGTTTGTGAAAATAGTTCTTCCGGATCAATTATTGTTTTTCATGACAGTATTAAATCATTTGAAAAATTGAAATTTGTATTGCCAAACACGCTTGAATATTTTTCTAGGCAGAATTATAGCTTTGAATCTATTAAACCAATGAAACGTAGGAACCAGGTCTTATTTTCTAGTGTTCAGGCTTAATGCAGTTTTTACCTCGAATTAGTAATGGGTTATAAGTTTTTATTTTGACAATAAGAAAATTGCCGGAATGCCAAAAAACAAAGTATAGTCCGATTCTTTCCAAGACTGGACTGTTTTCGTGGATATCCGTTCATCAGAACTGCCTATCCCTGCAGCAACACAGAGTAGTAATTTAGAGGATAAGACACTTAATCCAACTTCAAAGATTTGTTTATTTCGGTAAGGTGTTTCCATAAAAATTTGAGTAACGTCAGTTTTTATTGCGTTTTGGCCAATTTTAATTAATTCATTTCGTACCAATTCTCTCTTAGAAGGTAAGTAACCATGAAATTGAAATTGTTGGCCCCCTAAGCCCGAAGCCATTAATGCTAAAAAGATAGCACTCGGACCACTGTGTGGGATCACTTGAATACCTTCTAAATGTGCTAACTGCACAATGTCTCCACCTGGATCTGCAACCGCAGGTAAACCAGCCTCAGATAGGATACCTACATCCTTTCCTTCTTTTAAAATTTGCAGAATTTCTTGCCATAGCTCCATGATAATAGTTGGGCTCCATTCAAGAATATGGATTTCATTCATCCGTGTTGGATGATGAATACTTTTTAAAAATGCTCTTGCAGATTTTGCTCTTTCTACTAGAAAATGTTGAATTTGTGCAGCTGCATGATTTCCATCTTCACTTAGTTGAAGAATAGAGGCTCCCGAAAGTGGAACTGGAATCAGATGGATTCGACCAGAGGACATATTTTATGCAATGTTAAACAAATAGTCCAATTTCTTTTTAATCAAGTTTATTTGTTCGATCCTAACATATAATACATTTACAAGGATTTCGTTGGGTTAATCTAGGTTTAGATTCGGTTAGTTATAATATAAATATATTGGCATTAACGTTATCACGGCATCAGAATTCCTATCTTTGCCTTTCGATATTACATCATCCATGACCTATACAATAAAATTACAACAGTTTGAAGGGCCGTTTGATTTGTTGCTCTTTTTTATTGAGCGGGATGAGTTGGATATTTATGATATTCCTATCGCAACTATTACTAAAGATTTTTTAGAATACGTCAGAGAGATTGAATCGCTCAACTTAGACATAGCCAGTGAATTTATTCTGGTAGCGGCCACACTAATTCGAATTAAAGCTAAAATGCTTATTCCAAGGAAAGAACTTGACGAAAACAATGAAGAGATTGATCCGAGAAAAGAATTGGTGCAAAAGCTTCTTGAATATAAAGCAGTAAAAGATGTCATTGGAGATTTGAGTAATATGGAAGACGATCAGTTTTTCCGTGTATCTAGGGGAAATGTTCAAAAAGAATTTGAGTTCTTGGCACAACAAGCATTGATTGATGCTGAATGGGAAAGTCTGACCTTATATAATTTATTAAAAGTCTTTCAAAAACTATTAAATAAAGTTAATCAACCCTCTGGCGTAATTCATAAAATCTTCAACTATGAATATACAATAGCTGAACAACAAGAAAAAATCAAGGACTTAATAAAACAATACAAAAAAGCAAGTTTTGAACAATTATTTGAAAGCTGTGAAAACAGAATTCATGCTATCACCAACTTTTTAGCTTTACTGGATTTACTCAATATTCAAGATATTAAATTAATAAAAGGCAATTCTATCAATCAATTTTGGATTCAAATTAATGAAGAAATCGGAAGTTTACCACAAAATCCAACAGAGTCCATTGATTAAATTATCTTAAAACTTATCAAGAATTTATTCCTTTCTTTTAATGTTCATTGATACTTTATCTCACTCGGAATTACAACTTGTTTATGCATTGCATTCATTAAATCCAGTTTGAATACAAAGGATTTTCAATAAGTAAAATAAACTTCAAATTTTAGCTGATTTACGCGTTTAATTAAAATTTAGATCGGACAAGAATTTTAGTTAAATCAATATCCTTTTTAGTTGTATATACAATTATTGTTGGGTAATTTATAATTTACCATTCATATCCTTATAGCATCTCCAATTTTTATGTTAAGCTTCTTCAAATGGGGTTGATTTGCGCCTAGACCATTTGGTGAACACAGGTGTGGCGTATATCTTTGCGGCACTTTTAAAAATAGCCTTATACTAAATCATATGTCAAATATTGGTCGCGTTAGTCAAATCATTGGTCCAGTTGTGGATGTTTCATTTTCCAACCCTGAATCCCATCTTCCGGAAATTTACGATGCTTTATGTATCAAAAGAGAGGGAAAGGAGGACTTAATATTGGAAGTGCAACAGCATTTAGGAGAAGATAGCATAAGAGCCATTGCGATGGATTCCACTGATGGTTTGTCACGAGGAACCGAAGTTATCGACTTGAATCAACAAATTTCTATGCCTGTTGGGGATGATATCAAAGGTCGCCTTTTTAATGTCGTAGGTGAACCAATTGATGGTTTGGGACCAGTTTCAAGAAAAAATTCATATTCAATTCATAAAAAACCTCCCATTTACGAAGATCTATCTACGGAGACTGAGGTATTGTTTACAGGGATTAAAGTGATTGACTTGATCGAACCTTATTCAAAAGGTGGAAAAATTGGATTATTCGGTGGCGCGGGAGTAGGAAAGACGGTCCTTATTCAGGAGTTGATCAATAATATAGCCAAAGGTTATGGTGGTTTGTCCGTTTTTGCGGGCGTTGGAGAACGAACTAGGGAAGGAAATGACCTATTGAGAGAAATGATCGAAGCAGATATCATTAAATACGGAGATAAATTCAAACATTCCATGGAAGAAGGTGGTTGGGATCTTTCTGCAGTTGATAAAGAAGGACTTCAGGATTCCAAAGCAACCTTTATATTCGGACAGATGAATGAACCTCCTGGTGCAAGAGCCCGGGTCGCACTTTCCGGGTTGACTGTAGCTGAATATTTTAGAGATGGCGATTTGGATGATCCTGCGGGTGGAAAAGACATTCTTTTCTTTATTGATAATATTTTCAGGTTTACCCAGGCGGGATCTGAGGTTTCGGCTTTATTAGGCCGGATGCCTTCGGCTGTAGGGTATCAACCAACTCTCGCCACAGAAATGGGTATGATGCAAGAGAGAATTACCTCTACCAAACGAGGTTCTATAACCTCAGTCCAAGCTGTGTATGTTCCAGCAGATGACTTAACCGATCCAGCACCAGCTACAACCTTTGCCCATTTAGATGCAACGACTGTTTTGAGTAGAAAAATTGCTTCTTTAGGTATTTATCCTGCAGTAGATCCATTGGATTCCACGTCTAGAATTTTGGATCCACTCGTCATTGGCGAACTTCATTATAATACAGCCCAACGAGTTAAGAATATTTTACAACGATACAATGAACTCGTAGATATTATTGCTATTCTTGGTATGGAAGAATTATCAGAAGACGATAAATTGGTAGTTCATCGTGCCAGACGCATTCAGCGATTTTTGTCCCAACCATTTCATGTTGCTGAGCAATTTACTGGTATCAAAGGAGTATTAGTGCCAATTGAAGAAACGATTCGAGGGTTTAATATGATCCTGGATGGAGAGGTAGATCAATATCCCGAAGCAGCCTTTAACCTGGTGGGTACTATTGATGATGCCATAGAAAAGGGTAAAAAAATATTGGCAGAAGCTTCAAATTAATAAAATGACATTGACGATTCTTACTCCCACTCAGCCATTATTTGAAGGAGATGTGAAATCCATCAACCTTCCAGGTATGAGTGGTAGATTTGAAATATTGGATCACCATGCACCAATTATTTCTGCCCTGGGGAAAGGAATTATTGCAGTTACAGATACCAAAGGGGAAAAACACAAATTTTCCATTCTCAAAGGATTCATTGAAGTGCTGAATAACTCTGCAAATATTCTTGTCAGGATTTAGTCCAGATAGTAGGATTTCGAATTTATTTGTCTGCAGACAAAATTGGTAAGTTAGAGGTTGATCTAATTATACGATCCGAACAATCCGACAGGATTCAGTTTAGAAAGTGCCCTACTTTACTTCTTCAATCAGCGTAGCATCGTTATTTCTTACATTATTAACTGAAAGCGAAACTGGGTAAGCGATCATTAAATCATCTGGATAGGGTTCAATTAATTTAAGACATTGTTCTACAGGTAAATTTTGATCCAGCCACATTCTTTCCTGCTCCTTCCTCAATATAGCCGGCATTCGATCGTGAAGTTGTTTCATAAATTCATTGGCTTCCTGGGTAATAATCGTAAAGGAACCTATCCAACTTCCGTCAGCATTTTTCCATCTATCAAAAAGTCCAGCTAAAGCAAAAATGTCCACATCCGTTACTTTTATTCTATAAGGTTTTTTGATAGTAGATTCTGTAAGTTTCCACTCATAAAATCCATCAAAAGGAATCAGACAACGCCTCGATTTTAAGGCGGATTTAAATACCGGTTTTTCTAGTAAGGTTTCACTTCTGGCATTAATCATTTTTGATCCGATTTTCGCATCTTTTGCCCATGATGGAATTAAACCCCATTTCAAATAATGAAAGTGTTCAGGGTCATCTTGTAAAATAACCGGATGCCATTGTGTAGGAGCTATATTAAAACTGGGAAGAGGATTGTACCGCTCTAAATCTTCGGAATAAAAGCTGGATCCAAAACGCGCTTCAAGGTCTTTTTCCACTTTGGTAAGTGAACCCCGGCCGCACATTTTGATTATTAAATTACAAAATTATTTAAGTTTAATAAAGGCCTCTATTCCTTTTGACTTTAATTGGCTAATTACCTTAGACGCAGAATTCCTATCGTCATATCGTCCCGCTATGGCAGAAAAATAAAGTGGCGAAGAATCAAAAACTTTTCGATTAGCAGTATTGAAGCCCATTTTTTTCAGCTTAGCCACTTGTTGATCTACACCCATCTGCAATTTATAAGTACCTGCAACCACATAAAAATTACCAGTGGTGCTAGATTTGACAGCAGTAGAAGTGCTTGTTTTGGTTTCAGACTTCGTTCCAACTGATTTTACGTCTGTGGACTTCTTGGCATGGTTATTCACTTCACTTGTTTTTGCAGTGGAACTTTCGGATGTAGAATTTTTTTCTGATTTCGGAAGTGATACAATATCCCGATCTCTATTTACAGGATTAGATATTGTTTTAGCTTTTGGAGTAGGGATCGTTTTTGCTGGATTTGAATTGACGGGAGGAACCACTGGCTGACTATAATCAATATCAGCATTTGGCCCATTTGAATTTTCGGTAGAATGTTCAATAGGCATCCCCACTTGAGGACTAATTTCACCGGTTAGATCCAAAATCATACTGTCCTCAGCTGAAAGAGGTCCGTTAACCATTTGTAAGGTATCATTGAACATATCATCTATTTGCTCCGTAGAAAGTTCATCTTCGGGAGTGGTGGTTTTATACTTTTTATAGATCATTACAGAAATAGCCACTACCAATAGAGCTAGAAGCACGTAAAGCAATATTCTTATTAAATTCTTCATTATTGTAATATATTTTGCCACAAATATACAACTATTTATAAATTATAAAAATTATTTATATGTAATTGACGAATTAGTAAGTTCTAAGGATAGAATGACGTCAAATTCTGGATGGCAATTTTAGATAATGAAAGAACCCCACTTCAAATACGTCAAACCCATTGCAAAGCTTGACCTTGAGCAGGGCACAAAATCCAAATTAGTAATAGCGCTTTAAATAATATCCGTCGTTTTATCGTTAATTTAGCGCCGAAAAAAAATCATATTAGAATGAAACTATATAGAATAATCATTGTCTTAACTTGCATTTGTCAATTTCTTACAGCACAAAGGAATGATCCTGTGTTGTTTACAGTAGCAGAAACTCCAATTTATGTTTCGGAATTCGAATATATCTACAATAAAAATAATGGAAAAGAGGCGGATTACAGTCAAAAATCTTTAGAGGAGTATCTTAATTTGTATTCTAAATTTAAACTTAAAGTACAAGCTGCAAGGGAAATGAAACTGGACACGATACCAGCCCTAATCAAAGAATTAGAGGGTTATCGACAACAGCTGACCACAAATTATCTAAATGATAAAGAAGTGACGGATCGATTGGCCAAAGAAGTTTATGACAGACAAAAGAAAGATCTTCGATTAAGTCACATACTGTTTAGCTTAAGCCCAAATGCATTGCCTGAAGATACCGCCAAGTCATACAAAATGGCAATGGATGCTTATCAATCATTAAAATCAGGAGTGAAGTTTGAAGAAGTTGCCAGAAAAGTTTCCAATGATTTAAGCTCTGCATCAAATGGAGGAATGCTCGGCTGGTTTACGGCTATGTTACCAGAAGGGTTTTATAATCTTGAAAATGAGGCGTACTCTTTAAAACCTGGAGAATTCAGCATGCCCTTTCGCACGAAACTTGGTTATCAGCTCATTAAACTAAATGCAGAACGTCCCGCACGAAGAAAAATTGAAGTGGCTCATATTTTAATTCGAAAAGGTATGAAAAACAAACCAGATGTAATTGCCCAATTGAAAGTTGACTCAATTTATCAACTGATTAAGAAAGGAGCTTCTTTTGAAGAATTCGCCCGAAATATAAGTGATGACAAAAACTCATCAGGAATGGGTGGTAACATAGGTTACTTTGGAATTAATCAATATGAAGCAGCATTTGAAGATGAAGCTTATAAGCTGGCGGCTGACGGTGATTATTCGAAGCCTGTGGAGACGAGTATTGGATGGCACATAATAAAACGACTGAGAAAGGAAGAGGAATTACCTTATGAAAGGGCTAAGCGAAAAATTCAGGCAGATATTACAAAAGACAGTCGTTTCACACTTGCCCAAAGTACGCTAATTGACAAAATTAAAGCGGAAGCTAAATATAAAGAAAATGGAATGGCTTTAACGCGTTTTGTTAGCCAAATGGACACTAACTTTTTCACTTATAAATGGAAGGTTCCCGATAATTTAGTTAAAGAAGAATTGGCCAGCTTGGGTGAGATTACTGTTTCATCAGAACAATTTGCTGAATTTGTTAAAACCAATACCCGATTGCGCTTACAAGGGTCAGACACACGTGATGTGAAAGCATCGGTCAGAAAATTATTTGATGAATTTGTTTCTCAGAAATGCTTACAGTATGAAGAAGGGAGATTAGAAGAAAAATATCCTGATTTCAAATCTTTAATGCGTGAATATCGGGAAGGAATTTTATTATTTGAGGCGACTAAAAATATGGTTTGGGATAGAGCTTCAGAAGACACCTCCGGACTCAAAACTTTTTATGAAAAAAATAAAACTAAATATAGATGGGACGAACGGGCGGTGCTATTATCTATTACTATAGATACTAATAATTTAAAATTAGCGCAAAAGATTTATAAGTTTTCTAAAAAACAATCCATAGAGAAAACCATTCAGAAATTTGATAAAGAAAATAATTATCTATCATTTCAAAAGACGGTTGTTGAAAAGAAAAATTCTGATAATCTGAGCGGTCTTACTTTTATAAAAAATGCTTCATCTGATTTGACGAAAGATTCTAATGGCCACTTTAGCTTCAAAAAAATTGAACAAATTTTACCGCAGGATACTAAATCCTTAGATGAGGCCAGGGGATATATTATTGCTGATTATCAAGATTATTTAGAAGTCTTATGGATTGATGAATTGAAAAGAAAATATCCAATTAAAGTAAATGACGTCGTTTTAAAAAGTTTAGTCAAAAATTAATCCAAACGTGGCATGGTGACATACCGGAATCTAAGCCTGCTTGTTACAATCATTGGGATTCTGTGTATCAATACCTCATGCAAAAAGAAAACGGGTTCAAAAGCAGATAGAGGTAAACCTATCGCAGAATATCTAGGCAAAAGTTTATACGAAAAGGATCTAAATTTTATGCTAGATTATGAAATATCTGCTTCAGACAGTTTAAGTTTGACGTCCAATTATATAGATCGTTGGCTAAAAGAAGAAGTTTTATTGGCCGAAGCTTCTAAAAATGTATCGTACCATACAGAAATAGAAGAATTGACTAATAATTATAGAAACTCTTTACTTCTTCATTATTATGAAAATAAATTGTTGAATGAAAAATTAGATACCGTCGTTCAAGATGCAGAAGTAAGTCAATACTATGAAAGTAACAAGGCAGAGTACAAACTGGAAAGTACTATTTTAAGATGTCTATTTTTAAAAATAAGAAAACCAATAGAGGATCAAGATCAATTAAATACCTGGTGGAAAACTCCTAACGGAACAAATCTTCAGTTTTTAAATAAATATTGTCAAAATAACGCAGAAAAATGTTATTTGCAATCGGAAAAATGGTTTAAATGGAGCGATATTCAAAATGATTTACCAACAAAATATTTAATTGAATCTACCTTATGGCCTGGTTTGATTAAAGAATTTGCCGACTTTAAATATCATTATTTCATTCGCATTTTTGAAGTCGTTCGTCCAAATCAGGATCCTCCTTTTTCGTTCGTAAAAGAAAAAGCAACTATGGAGATCTTATATAAAAGAAAACAAAAATTTATTCAGGAATATAAGAATCAACTTTACGAAAGAGAACTAAAAAATAAAACAATTAAAATTCACACCAGGTAAGACAAATTATGATTCAAAAAATTAGTATTCTAGTATTGAGTTGCCTTAGTATTTTATTACCTGCACAGGAAAATAAAATAATTGATAAAATAATCGCCAAAGTGGGCAGTGAAATTATCCTTTACTCAGATTGGCAAGACCAGATTGCTTATATTAAGGAAAAACAAACCTATCTCTCTCCGGATGATGAATGTGCCATATTAGAGAATATCCTTTTACAAAAATTTATGATCCACCAAGCAAAGGTAGATAGTGTGGAGGTGAAAGAAGATGAGGTAGACCAACAATTAAATGCGCGTATAGATCAAATACTTCTCTATATGAACAATGACTTTGAAAAATTTCGAGAATATTATGGTCAAACTGTGAGTGAAGTAAAAATTAAAATGCGGGAAGAACTTCAAAATCAATTGTTAGTTGAGCGCCTGCAAACTAAAATAACCGGAGAAATTCAGGTTACACCGGATGAAGTAAAATCATTTTTTTTAAGTCTGCCCAAAGACAGCCTCCCTTATTTTAATTCTGAGGTTGAAATTGCAGAAATTCTTTATAAACCTAAGTTCAATGAGCTACAAATTAACCAGGCCAAAGAAAAGTCACAAAAGATATTAATGCGCCTTAAGAACGGAGAAGATTTTGCAAAATTAGCCAATACACTTTCCGATGATCCGGGATCTGCACGGTTAGGCGGTAGCCTTGGGTGGATGAAAAGAGGGAGCTTAGTGCCTGAGTTTGAAGCGGCGGCTTATAATTTGGAAAAGGATAGCATCTCCGGTATCGTTGAATCTGAATTTGGTTTACATATCATCCAGTTGTTGGGCAGGAGAGGAAATTCAATTCTAACACGACATATATTAGTTAAACCTAGATTGGAAGAGGAGGATTATAAAAAAACTGAATTATTCTTAGATTCAATTCGAGCAAAAATTTTAAAAGACTCCATTCCTTTTCCGACTGCGGTTAAAATCTACTCCGATCCAAAATCTGAGAGTTATACCAATAGTGGAATTCTTATAAATCCAAAAACTGGAAATAACAATTTTGAAATCGGAGATCTGGAACCAGACATTTATTTCGCGATAGATAATTTAAAAATCGGAGACTTGTCCAAAGTTTTCGCATCAACTGACCAGGAAGGCAAAAAGTATTATCGCATCATTAAATTACATTCCAGAACAGATCCTCATAAAGCCAATTTGCAACAAGATTATGCTAAAATTCAAACTGCTGCAAAAGAACTTAAGAAGAATGAACAGTTCAGAATTTGGATTGACTCCAAATTGCCCACTGTGTATGTTGAAATTGATGCGGTGATAAAAACTATCTGTCCAAGTCTAGTTTCATTTGGATCGGGTATGATTAAATAATCTGGAATAAAAAAAGAGATCGGTTCATACCCCCCAGCGAACCGACCTCAGAAATTGTTCGTACCAAATTTCTTGGGCACATATCCATATTACAGGACTTTATTATATATACAGAAACCTTGCCAAAATTTTAGAAATGATTATTTTCTATAATATTATCCGTATCAGTAAGAATAAAAATCAATATATAGTTTAATATCAATCATTTATATAATTATAATATTTATATATTTAATGGACACATTTAGATCTTATAGAATTGTATCCTAAATAAAATGGATTGACAAATGATTGATACTATCAAACTTAAATTAATACGGGGAAAGCCAGTTATACTGAAACTTGATTAGTTTTCTTTTAAAATTCGGAGCTCTTTGATCAGTTTTTTGCCCCCAGTTTCATCCGCGTAAATAAATACTCGAAACAAATTATTATTGGAAGTAGAATACAAACCGATATAATAACGAGAATCCTGACCTTTGGATACTCCATTATGAATGGGCTTAAGACTCTTTGGAGGATTTTTATCAAAGAATATCTTCATGGCCTTACGCGCGCTCGTTTTGTCCAGTATTTCTAGTTTGTCCTCCAAACACAATTCGACTGGATTATCAAAAAGAGCTATTAAAGCGTCAACATCTCCTTTACCTAAAGCATCAAATCCGGTCTGTTTGGTTTGACCAAATGAAACAGAACACCATAGAATTCCAAGGACGAAAAGTTTAAATTTCATTATTATTATTTTGATTATTAACAGAATGTGTTCAGATTCTGTTCCGGAATTGTCATAAATGTAAGTTAAATAAGTGAACTTTATTGCAACTTTACCGCAATAAGGACCGTTTTTTTGCTATGTTTTCCAAATGTATTTTAATGATATTGGATGGCTGGGGAATTGGGACCACCCCAATCGCCGATGCCATACTACAAGCTGATACCCCCTTTTATGATCAGCTCAAAACTACCTATGCTTTTACAACACTAACTACTCATGGAATAAAAGTAGGTTTACCTGAAGGGCAAATGGGCAATTCTGAGGTTGGCCATTTGAATTTAGGCGCTGGAAGAATAGTATTTCAGGATTTACCGATGATCAACATTGCTATAGAGAATCAAACAATAGACCATAATACCGTATTAATTAGGTTATTCAATTATTGTAATTCCAATCAAAAAGCATTGCACCTCATAGGGTTGGTCTCAGACGGCGGCGTTCATAGCCATATAAACCATTTAAAACATTTGATAACTCTTGCTGAAAAATATAAGGTCAATGAAATTTATCTTCACGCAATAACAGACGGAAGAGATACTGACCCAAAATCTGGACTAAATTTTCTACAAGATATCACCCTTTTCCTAAAAGATAAAAGGGTAAAAATTTCGACGATCATTGGTCGATACTATGCTATGGATAGAGACCGTCGTTGGGAGAGAATATATAAGGCTTATGCTTTGATGACAGAAGGTTTCGGGAAATATCATAGTGATGTATATACAGCGATAGAGGAATCCTATGAACAAAATATAACAGACGAATTTTTAGATCCTATCCGAATAACTTGGGGTCAGGAGCACACTACGGGTTTAATTCAAGAAGGAGATGCCGTCTTATGTTTTAATTTTCGAACGGATAGATTGAGAGAACTGACTACAGTGCTCAGTCAGGAACCGATTCCTTTGTTTAATATGAATCCTCTTAATCTATATTATTGCACCTTGACTAATTATGATGATACCTTTAAAAAAGTGCACCCCATTTTTGATAAAAAAGATTTGCAGGATACTTTGGGAGAAATCTTATCCGTTTATGGCAGGTCACAACTGCGAATTGCGGAATCCGAAAAGTATCCGCATGTAAGCTTTTTCTTTTCGGGTGGCAGGGAAATTATTTTTTCTGGAGAGAAACGCCTCCTAATACCTTCACCCAAAGTAGCAACCTATGATTTAAAACCTGAAATGAGTGCATTTGAAGTAACTGACGCATTATTAAATGAGATACAAGAATCTACCCCGGACTTTATTTGTATAAATTTTGCCAATACTGACATGGTAGGTCATACAGGTATTTTTAACGCCGTAATAAAAGCAGCAGAAACAGTAGATAGTTGCCTAAGTAAGATTATACCTTTTGCCCTTCAAAATAACTATACTATTTTAATTTTAGCGGATCATGGTAATGGCGAATACATGATAAACGAAGACGGCAGTCCCAATACAGCGCATACAAAAAATCCAGTCCCTTTAATTTTGGTTTCTAAAGAAAACAACTATAAATTAACAACCGGTACCCTAGCCGACATTGCTCCAACCATACTTAAAATAATGGATTTACCAAAACCCGAACAAATGACAGGTCAAAGTTTATTAGTTACTAATGAAAAGGAAGCAGTATTTTTCAAAGGAAACAACAAAATAAAATGATTTAAAATCATTATATGCAAGAAACAGTTATAATAAATAAACAGGATTTAATTTCTCATGGTTATTTAGACATAGAAATTCCCTATGATTTAGATCTCTTTGATGAAATTAATAAACTTAAGAAAGAAAAAAATGCTGTTATACTGGCACATTACTATCAAGATCCAGATATACAAGATATTGCAGATTTTGTAGGTGATAGTCTTCAATTATCCCAGGAAGCAGAAAGAACAAAGGCCAAAATTATTGCATTTGCAGGAGTACATTTTATGGCAGAAACCGCAAAAATCCTCTCTCCAACTAAAAAAGTAATAATGCCTGATTTAAAAGCAGGCTGCTCTCTTTCTGATTCGTGCCCTGCCCCCATTTTTAAAAAATTTAAAGAAAAATATCCAAACCATATTGTGGTAAGCTATGTAAACTGTACTGCAGAACTTAAGACTTTAACTGATATATGTTGCACATCATCTAATGCAGCCTATATTATAAACAGCATTCCAAAAGATAGAGAAATTATTTTTGCACCTGATAAACATTTAGGAGCCTATTTAGAAAAAATTACTGGACGCAAAATGATTTTATGGAATGGAGCTTGTATGGTTCATGAAATTTTTTCACACGAAAGAATTACTAAATTGAAACACCGGCATCCTGAAGCAAAAATTATTGCACATCCAGAATGCGAAGCCCTCGTTTTAAACATGGCAGACTATGTGGGCTCAACCAGTGGTTTGTTAAAATTTGTGCAAAGTGATTCATCGTCTAGTTTTATTGTTGCTACTGAAACAGGAATTCTGCATCAAATGCAAAAGAAATGTCCACAAAAAGTTTTTATTCCGGCACCGCCCAATAATCACTGTGCTTGTAATGAATGCCCACATATGAAAAGAAATAATTTACAAAAATTATATATATGCATGAAATATGAATTACCTGAAGTCTTTCTTACAGATCAGGTCATTCGCGATGCTCGCGCTCCGATAGATCGCATGCTGGAAATTTCTGCAGCGGTAGGTTTGAATTAAAAATTAAAACGATGAATTTTGAATAGGATATTTAGAATATTGATAAGCCTGGTAATAGTCTGCGGTGGATATAAGCAAGTTATCAGTCAGAAAGGCGCTGAGGCCGGTATTTGGATAGGTGCCGCTCATTACTTTGGTGATTTGAATAATTTATATAGACTAAATGAACCTGGTTTAGCCATTGGAACCACACTACGATACAATTTCAATACAAGACTAAGCGCCCGAATTCAATTTAACTATTTCAGGTTGCGTGCACATGATACAAAAAGTTCCAATGCATTTGATGTAAGAAGAAATTTAAATTTTTTCAGTGATAATTTTGAAGCCGCACCGTCCCTAGAATTTAACTTTTTTACTTACCGCCATGGAAGTGACGATGCGTTTATTACACCATATATGTTTGCAGGACTAAGTTTCTTTCACTTTAAACCAAAAACGGAATACCAAAATGAAATAGTAAGTTTAAGAGAATTGGGTACAGAAGGTCAGCTGCCAGGAAGCGAATATGCATCCATTTCAGGCGCATGGTTAATTGGAGGGGGTGTGAAATTAGATTTAAGCTATCGTTGGAGTTTAAACTTTGATTTAGGATATAGGTCCAGCTTTACGGATTATTTGGATGATGTCAGCACTGTCTATCCCAATGCCAGTGAATTATTGAGCGCGCACGGCCCTATTGCGGTAGAACTTTCAGATCGTTCTATTCCAGGCCTTAACAATGAAAAAATGGGTAAGCCAGGTTTTCAAAGAGGTGACTCCAATGATAAAGACGCGTATGTGACCTTTGGAGTGAACCTAGTTTATTTTTTCGGAAGACTTCCTTGTCCTCCCATTTCTATTCCAAATTAATGGTTACTATTTTGAAAACACATTGTATTTTATAATACAATAAATCGCGCGGAGAGCATCTTTCCAATTTATCTTTTTGCCTTCATGGTAGGTTCTTCCATAATAGGAAATGCCTATTTCATAAATTCTAATATTCGGAATACGGGAAATTTTAGCCGTGATTTCAGGCTCAAATCCAAATCTTCGCTCCTTCATTTCTATGGATTTAATTATTTCAGCTTTAAATAATTTATAACAAGTCTCCATATCTGTTAGGTTCAGATTGGTGAATACATTGGATATAAACGTCAATAATTTATTCCCGATTGAATGCCAAAAGAATAAAATCCTGTGAGGATTACCACCCATAAATCTAGATCCGTACACCACATCGGCAAAACCCTCCAATATAGGCTTTAACATCAAATTGAATTCGCGAGGATCATATTCCAAGTCAGCATCCTGGATAATTATATAATCACCCGTTGCAAAACGAATACCTGTGTGTAATGCGGCTCCTTTTCCTTGATTGAATTCATGCTTGTAATACTGAAATTCGATCGAATGGTGTTCCTCTTTATAGGCTAATATAACGTCCTCAGACTTATCACTGGAACTATCATTGACTAGAATAACTTGCTTCTGAATATCGTCAACTAATTCAACTTCTATAAGTTTATCTAGAATTTTAGTGATCGTTTTTTCTTCGTTGTAAACCGGAATTATAATAGATAAGACCTTAGCCAATGGGTAGTTTTCCACAAATTTAATAAAATAAATGAGCTAAATAATATAATTTACTCAATCTACATTTTCTAGGATCCCTTTTATTTTGACTTTATTTGAATAAACCATTTTGAATAAAGACTTGTTATTCAACTGAAACATAAATTTGCTTGAAAATAATATTTTAAATATTTAAAATTAAGCATCTGTTTACCTTTGATAAATAATGCATTACAGAAATTTTATCGATCTTCAACCCATGAGATGCCCAGGATATGAAATTTAATAAATACAAAATCATAGAAAAAAATCTGGATACGGAGGATTGCGCTGTTATTTCATTTCAAGGTCTGGAAAATTCGGATCCAATTCATTTTCTTCCCGGACAATATATAACCACGTCAGTTACCATAGACAACAAAGAATACAGAAAACCTTATTCATTAATTTCAAGTGAAAACGGAATTCAAAAAATTGCTGTGAAGAAAATTCCACATGGCCAGGTTTCAAATTATTTAGTTTCTAAAACAACCGTTGGCACTACCTTACTCTTATCAAATCCTGAAGGGAGCTTTGTCGTTAAAACAGATCATAATAATAAATTTAACTATTACTTTTTTGCCGCAGGAAGTGGTATTACTCCCGTATTCGCGATGATTCTTTCCATTCTGGAAGAAGAACCTAAGTCAACGCTGAATTTGCTATATGGGAATCGGGGTGAAAAAGATATTATTTTTAAAAATCAGCTGGATGAACTTGTGATAAAATATCAAGGTCAATTATTCATTCACTATACGTTATCTCAACCGGATCAACAGTCTATTTTGTCGTTATTTAAAAAACGAACAAACTCTTGGACTGGAAAGAAAGGTAGAATCGATGAAAAAATGATTGCTGAATTTTTATCCCATCATAACAATCCAAAATCGAATAATCTGTATTACTTGTGTGGGCCAGGAAATTTTATTGAAATGATTCGGCATTATTTGATCAATCAACACGTCCTAGAAGAGAAAATCCACGCAGAATACTATACGCTACCAGATCAGTTACAGACAGCACCTTCTGTATTAGAAACTAAGGAAAGCAAACTAATTGTTCACTTAAATGGGAAAACCAGAGAAGTGTTGTTAGAAAAAAATAAGTTGATTTTAGATAAGCTTATTGAACTGAAAATGGATCCCCCTTATTCTTGTTCTAGTGGCGCCTGTTCTACATGTATGGCCAAAATATTAAAAGGATCCATTTCCATGGATGTTTGTATGGCCTTAGATCCGGAGGAAGTTCAAGCAGGATTCATTCTCACCTGTCAATCCCGGGCAACATCAGAAGAAATAGAAATCACTTATGATTTATAAGAACGTACTAATTTCCAATTCTGATAACCAAATATTTTTTGTCCTCCCAACAAATTATTTTCCAGCCAACTAAGGAAAACATACTTTAACTTCTCATGTTTTAATGCGAGCCGTTGTGGTATATAATTTAAGTCATAATGTAATTCTGCAGACCAATTAAATTGATTAATAAAATCTTCCATTACTGCAGGATGCGAATCATTAAAAATATTACAATTGCTTAAGTTTCCATAGTCGAAATGTTCAGATCGGAAATCATGTCTACGCGAAACTTCTTTAGCTTCGTGATAATGGGAATCCATTTGTTTTGTCTTTTGTTGCATTAAACTAGGTGGGCGGACCCAACCATAGTGATAAATATATGCCTCCAGCTTAATTACATGTAACCGCCTGGTAAATTGTTTTTGCCTAAAGCTCCTTCCATCAAAATTTCTGATATATTTAAAGGATTGTGCATCGCCCCAAGAATGAATTTCCGGCTTATTTCGGATAATCCTAATTTCGTGTGAGTACCAAGCATGATTTTGAATATAATGCTTATAATCTCCCCAAAAATGAATATAATTAAATAAAAATCCTTCTACCTTTTCCTCATTTAAATACAGTTTACATGCCTGAAGAATTTTATCCAAATATTTCTCATGGATTACTTCATCAGATTGTAAATAGAATAACCAATCTCCTGTACAATGTTGTTTGGCAAGTTCCGTCTGATGAGCATATTCTGTACCGTGTGGATACTTTTCAATATCCCAAACTGTTTTTATAATTTTTATTTTAGGTGATTGTAATGCAAGAACTGCCTTTTCAGTTAGATCATCGGCATCGTGATCTCCCATAGCAATAATCAATTCATCTACTATGGGTAAAATGGATCTAAGGGATTCTATATATGGGTAATACAGTTTGGAGGTGTTCTTCATAAATGTAAACCCGCTGATCCTCATAGCTCGATAGAATCATTATGCAATACAATGTAACCTGGGAACATGACTACCATATATTATTCACACAGAATTAAAGTACCTGATGTACAATCCTTTTTATGACTTCACTATCACTCATCGTATAATAATGAATACAAGGCACACCTGCTTTCTTTAATTCTTTGGATTGATGAACGCACCATTCTATACCTGCATCCACTATAGCGGTTTCATTTTTAGCTCTCTGAATTGATTTCACTAAATCATCAGGTAGCTCTAAATAGAAGTTCCTGGGTATGGAATTCAGCTGATATTTTTTTGTTATTGGTTTGATTCCTGGAACTATAGGAACTTCGATTCCTTCCTTGTGACATAAATCAACATAGTTGAAATATTTTTCATTATTAAAAAACATTTGAGTAACAATATAATCTGCTCCGGCCTCAATTTTTTTCTTCGTATATTTTAAATCTGATTTTAAGGACGGTGCTTCAAAATGTTTCTCCGGATAACCTGCAATTCCTACGCAAAAATCCATAGGATTTCCATTTTCAATGTTACTGTCTAAATAAATAGCGCGATTTAATCCATTGATTTGCTTCACTAAATCTAAGGCAAATTCATTTCCTCCAACTTCAGGAACAAATTTTTCATCAAATTTCCTTGCATCGCCTCGTAAGGCTAATACATTATTAATATTTAAAAATTGCATTTCAATCAATGCATTCTCTGTATCCTCTTTACTAAATCCTCCGCAAATCAAATGAGGGACGGCCTCTACCCCATATCGGTTCATGATAGACGCGCAAATACCTATTGTGCCAGGGCGTTTTCTAATGGCTACCTTTTGATAATATCCACTTGGGTGTTGATGATAAATAAATTCTTCGCGATGATACGTGACATCTATAAATGGAGGTTTAAACTCCATCAATGGATCTAAGGATTCAAACAATGATTTGATACTCCCTCCTTTTAGCGGTGGCAATACTTCAAAAGAGATTGCAGTTTTTCCTAGATTTTCTTTGAAATATTCTGTCACTTTCATAAGTCAGTAAAGGTATAGATTAATAAAGGAACCTAAATAATGATTGACCCATAAGCCCTGCAAATTTTAAGCCATAAAAGGATTAATGTATGTGATAATCAACATATTACGATTTTAACGGAAATTTTAATAGTCAGGTTTTCAAAATTTGGGCTGATTTCAAGGAATACCCCTATATTTATCACAACGAAAACCAATTAATTAACTAAATCATACTAAACATGAGCAGTCAAACCGGACACCCTAGGGGTCTTTATTTGCTTTTTTTCACAGAAATGTGGGAACGATTCAGTTATTACGGAATGAGAGCTATTCTCGTTCTGTTCCTTACCAAACAATTGATGATGGATAAAGCTTTCTCCTCAGAGATTTATGGAAGCTTTACAGGATTAGTTTATCTCACGCCTATAATTGGAGGATATATGGCGGATCGTTATTGGGGAAATCGAAAATCCATTATACTCGGTGGTTTACTAATGGCGGTTGGACAATTTATGCTTTTTTTTAGTGGCTCCTTATCCAATACATTGATAATGTACATAGGGTTAGGGTTTTTAGTATTTGGAAATGGGTTTTTCAAACCAAACATTTCCACCATGGTAGGTCAGTTATATCCTGATAATGATAGCAGATTAGATGCTGCCTATACCATTTTTTATATGGGTATTAATTTAGGCGCCTTTATTGCGCCGATTATTTGCGGTTGGTTAGGTGAAGATATTGCATTCAAATGGGGCTTCTTTGCAGCTGGTGTGGGAATGTTGATCAGTGTAGTTTCTTTTCAGTGGCTTAAAAATAAATATTTACTTTCTCCAACTGGAGATCAAATTGGTGTGGAACCCAACAAAGCACGACATAGAACAGAAGAATCTGTTGTAGAGGGCAAATTGGGTAATAGGCAACTCTTAGCCATTTCAATAGGATCTTTAATATTATTCGGATTATTTTATAAAGTGGTGGGGTTTGATTTTTTTGGAGCAATCATTTTTGCATTTGCCATCAGTATTCCCGCAACTATTATTTTAGACAAATCTCTCAATAGCATAGAAAAAGACCGAATCTGGGTAATTTTTATCGCTGCCTTTTTCGTCATTTTCTTTTGGTCAGCATTTGAACAAGCGGGAGCTTCTCTCACATTCTTTGCCGATGAGCAAACCAATCGGACGATATTGGGATGGGAAATGCCCGCTAGTTGGTTTCAAAGTTTCAACGCCGCATTTGTGGTGATATTTGCTCCAATGTTTTCAGCAATGTGGTTGCGCATGGGAGATCGTCAGCCGTCATCTATAACAAAACAAGCTATTGGATTAGCTCTATTAGCTTTAGGATATTTATATATTGCTTTTGGTGTAAACGGAGTGGATGCCACTGCGAAGGTGAGCATTGTGTGGCTTACAGGCCTATACTTGATTCATACGTTCGGTGAATTATGTCTTTCTCCTATCGGTTTATCCATGGTTAACAAATTAGCTCCTGCACGATTGGCTTCACTATTGATGGGGGTATGGTTTTTGGCAAATGCTACCGCAAACAAATTTGCTGGTATGCTGTCTGCCTTATATCCAGAAGAAGGAAAACCATCTAGTTTTATTGGTTATACCATGACAAATACGTACGATTTCTTTTTGCTATTTGTCGTAATGGCAGGAATTGCTTCTTTGGTGTTATTCCTACTATCTAAAAAATTACAAGTTTTAATGCACGGAATAAAATAGTCAATGGACTAATTTTCTAATGGTGTCAATTAAATAAAAATAAACTATCTAATAAATTTAAGGTATGGAAAATACCCATATTAAAGAATTTAAACCATATGTAGATCCTCAAGTAGTTATGCCGGAGTTTACGCTTAAAGCTATTTCGCTCGGTGTTCTATTTGGAATTTTGTTTGGTGCAAGTACGGTTTATTTAGCCTTAAAAGCAGGATTGACGGTATCAGCTTCTATTCCAATTGCTGTCTTAGCCATTAGTTTAGGAAAACGTTTCTTCAAAACAAATATTCTAGAAAATAATATCATTCAAACTACGGGTTCTGCAGGAGAATCAATTGCTGCAGGGGTGGTCTTTACGCTACCGGCTTTTTTATTTTTATCGGACAAAGAAGTGGGTGAAAACTATTTTCAATATTGGACCATATTTACTCTGGCGGTATTTGGAGGTATTCTTGGAACCTTGATGATGATTCCATTGAGGCGTTCACTTATAGTTAAAGAACATGATACACTTCCTTATCCAGAAGGTACTGCATGCGCACATGTTTTAATTGCTGGTGAGAAAGGAGGTGACTTTGCCAGGAGTGCATTTTACGGATTAGGATTTGCGATGGTGTATGCCATCCTACAAAAAGTATTTCATGTAATAGCTGAGTTACCTACCTGGGGAACACAGCAAGTAAATAAATACTTCCCTTCGGCTGTAGTTAGCAGCGAAATAACTCCAGAATACCTTGGGGTCGGCTATATCATAGGTCCCAGAATTGCTGGTGTTTTAGTAGCAGGAGGAATATTAGCCAGTTTGGGTCTCATTCCTTTGTTAGCTTATTTGGTACAGCCAGATGTGATTGCAGCACAGTTAGCCAAATTAAGTCTATTAGATCCTACCCAACCAAGTGCCCGATTCGGCTGGGATCCAGGAACGCATAGTTTCTCGAATACTGCTGAAGCAGTTTATCGCGCTTATATCAGGCAAATAGGTGCCGGGGCGGTTGCCGCTGGTGGTTTTATTACGTTATTAAAAACTATCCCTACCATAATTTCTTCTTTTAAGGAAAGCCTTGGTTCTATTAAGGAGCGATCTGTAGAAGGAGTGAATCGAACAGATGATGACCTTTCTTTTAAAATAGTGCTATTTGGCAGTCTTGGATTAGTTATCTTATTAGCCATACTTCCTCAGATACCTGGAACGTCTATTGTCAGTAAACTTATTTTAGGATTACTGGTGATCATATTTGGTTTCTTTTTTGTGACTGTATCCAGTAGGATTGTTGGAATTATCGGTTCCAGCAATAATCCGATTTCTGGAATGACCATTGCGACAATAATGGCTACGTCTTTATTCTTTATTGCCGTGGGCTGGTCAGGGCAAGTATATGAACCCATGGCTTTAGTTATTGGAGGAATGATTTGTATTGCCGCAGCGAATGCGGGAGCAACTTCTCAAGATTTAAAAACCGGCTACCTAGTTGGAGCCACACCTAAGTATCAACAAATAGCTTTATTTATTGGGGCGATTTTTTCTTCTTTAGTTATTGGTTTTACAGTAAAATATTTGGATACACCCACTGCGGATATGGTCAGTAAAGGAATTCACCACGCGATCGGAGAAAAATATGCGGCTCCTCAAGCTACCTTGATGGCGACGCTAATTAAAGGGCTATTGTCTTTCAATTTAGATTGGACCTTTGTCTTGTCTGGTGTGTTTATTGCTATTGTAATGGAATTATGTAGTGTCAAATCCTTGTCATTTGCAGTGGGTCTTTATCTTCCATTATCTACGACGCTTCCTATCTTTATCGGTGGTGTTGTGAAAGCCATTGTCGATTGGAGAGCGAAAAGAAAACAAGAAATTACAGAAGATTCAGAACTAGGTAAGGGAAGTCTTTTTGCAACTGGATTAGTGGCGGGTGGTGCGTTAGCTGGAGTAGTAGTTGCTTTATTGACTGTTAATGAAGGTGTAGCAGCATCCCTTGCTAGATTTAGTGCAGAACATGGTATTAGTTCGGTAATTGGTGCCGGTGGTTACCAGGTGTTAGGCGCCCTGTTCTTTGTGTTTATGACATTTGTATTGTATAAAGTAGCGACGAAGAAATAATAAGTAACTTTATTTATATAAATACTTTTAATAACTACCTAATTTAAAAGGGATAGTTCTAGTTATTAATTTGATAGGAAGGATCCTTTTTATCTTCGACAATCAATGTATAATCCGCACTTTTTAAGAGATGTCTTATCAATTGGAGCATTTCATCTCTACGTTCTGATGCTCTTTTTAATAACGGTCCCTGCATGGCTTTATCTTTAATAAGATCCTTTGCTTTTAATTGTAATCCTGTCAACTCCTCGGGCGTAAAAGAGTTAAACGTTCCTTGTTGTAAATCATAATAATCCAAACTGTGATCAATAGAAATAATCTTTGCATTATGATCAAATTTCAAATAGACTATTTTATTCTTTTCATCAATTTGAATGGCTGTAGAATCTAAATTTACACCGGCCAAGACGGATGCTTGAACTCTTACAATAGCTTTTTTACGAAAAAAACTAAGGTCAAGCCAGGTATAATCTTCGTGCTTCAATAGCTCACTATACTGTGCCTCTACACTAGCCACCTTAAAAACATCTTTCATTTTTTCTAGAATAACCGTTGAGGATACGGACGTCTTTGACTTTTTACCAAAAATTAAATACCCACAATAAACGCCCGCCAAAAAAGCCATTATAAGAATGAGAAGTAAAATAATTCGTTGCATTTTCTTTATTTAACTCTGGAGTCAAGAGGATATTTTAGGTTTTCAGCGGACTTTAAAACTGCTTTTACAGAACCTACACTTAAGGGAGATTCAATCAACACGGGAATTCGGTTTTTATCATTGCCAATGAATACTTTCATCTGTGCGCCCTCCTTAAATACATTTCCTGAAACGACATCAGCTAAACATGCCAGTACTTTAAACTTTCCATTTTCTCGCACGGTGAGTGATTTGTCGTCGTGTAAATAACGCAGCGACAATTTATATTTTTCATGATCCAAAATAATTGAAAAATGGCTTTGCCGTTCTTTTCGGAAATTATCGTAATTAATATTTCTTAAAAAATACATAGCACTTACCATATCATATATATCTCCAGTAATTGGCAACTCTTTTGATTTCAGCTCGTTGAAACTTTTACCTGTCGAAGAGATGATTATTTTTTTGTTATAATCGAAAACAATTTTTTCATAATGTTTATAGGAACCCTGATTAACATCGCGAATATAAAGTTTAGGTAACAATGTTTTTTTGTCGATGTATGAGTGGTATTTATCTCTAACCTTATAAAACCATTCGTAGGATGTATAGGTTCGACCTGTTACTTCTAAATGATATAATTCTCCTTCGTCCTTTACTTCGAAAATAACTTCGCCTGCGGATAACCAAACAAAATTCCAATTGTAAAAAAGTTTATACGTGAGCTTTTCTCCAGCTTGATAGGAAAGTTCTTTCGTACGTTCTTGCAGTGTAAAAGCACTTATAAAAAAGACTACCAGTAATCCCACAAAATATAATTTAAGCGGATTAAGCTCTGTTAGGATGCGCTTATAAATCAATGGGTATTTTGAGATTTTATGCCACATTTAATAAATTTCCTGCTTGATAAAAATTGATTGGTATTCATTGTGTAATCTATAACGTTAATTATTTTGTTCTGAAGCGGTTCTTTTCTTATAATTTTGTTAATAATTTTCCATTTTTGAATCTTAATACAAATCGCATACTTGGCATTGACCCGGGAACTAGTATTCTTGGATTTGCCATTATTGAAATCAAAGATAACAAGCCAATAGTATTAGATGCCAATGTAGTCAAGCTACAGTCCTTCAAAGACCAACAAACGAAATTAAGAGAAATATTTCTACAGGTTCAGGAAATTATTGAAAATTATCTACCGGCTGTATTGTCGATTGAATCTCCATTTTATGGTAAAAACCCCCAATCTATGCTTAAATTAGGTAGAGCACAGGGTGTAGCCATCGCAGCATCTATGGTTATGGGTGTTGAAATTTTCGAATTTTCACCAAAGCAAATAAAATTAGCAGTGACGGGAAATGGGAATTCCAGCAAAGAGCAAGTCGCCGCGATGTTAACAAGTATTTTAAGCTATAACCTGGTTGGAAAATATTTGGATGCTACGGATGCCCTCGCAGCAGCACTTTGTTGTCACTATCGACATTTAAAACCTAAAACTACTTCTTCAAATGCTAAAGATTGGAAACAATTTTTGACTGCAAATCCTAAACGAATTCTTAAGTAAGCGCTATAAAATCCTGGGCAATTTTGGCTGCTAAAGATTGCATTTCAAGATCAGAAATATTCACTCTGTTATTACTGAAATTTAAATCAGCGATTTGATTAATAGGGACCAAATGTATGTGGGCATGGGGAACTTCCAACCCAATTATACACAATCCCACTTTAGTACAGGAAACATTTTTTTTAATAGCGGTAGCTAGCTTTTTCGAAAACAAAATCATCTCCATCAATAATTCATCCGGAACATCAAAAATGTAATCAATCTCTTGCTTTGGAACTACCAAACTATGCCCTTTTGTTAAAGGTTTACTATCAAAAAAAGCATAACAAAATTGATTCTCTGCGAGTTTATAACTTGGTATTTCGCCCCGGATTATCTTTGAAAACAAACTATTCATCAAGCCGTAATTTCTAAAATTTCCAAGATCATTTCTCCTCCTGGCGTTTGAATAGTTGCTTTTTCCCCGACCGTTTTTCCAAGTAACCCTTGACCTATTGGAGAGCTTGCAGATATTTTGCCCAACTTCAAATCAGCCTCAGCTTCAGAAACTATTTTGTAGGTAAGTTCTTTTCCTAATTTATAATTTTTTAAACGAACATTGGTCATCATGGTCACCTTTGAAATATCAATGTTGTTTTCATCAATGAAGCGAACATTCATGATCTTCTTTTCCATTTCATTGATTTTCAATTCCAACATCCCCTGAGCATCTTTTGCTGCATGATATTCGGCATTTTCAGACAAATCTCCCTTTTCTCTGGCCTCCGAGATGGCCCGCGCCACTTCCTGCCTTCCGGTGGTTTTTAAATTGTCTAACACGGATTTGATTCGATCATATCCCTCTTGTGTTATGTAAGTTATTGTATTCATACGTACCGTATTTAAGTAAAAACAAAAGAACGTTTTCTGGAACACAGAAAACGTCCTTATTATGACATTGATATGATTTTAGAACAAAAGTAACATAGTATTTAGTTCAAAAATAAACTAAAAATCTAAGCGAAGCCCAAGATTATGGGTTCCTTGGAATGGACTGGTGGTGCGGTAGGCATAGTCAATACTCAGTTTGCTATCCCCTTTCTTCTTCAGCGGCATGGAAACGGTTGCTCCGGCACTTAAGCCAGTATATGCACTATTTTCCAACCCTTCTGAACTGCCCAGTTCGGCTTTGTAAGCGCCTCTTAAAGCGAACAGCTCTGTAATGGCTAATTCCACACCCACACCAATTTCATCGCGGCCAAAAGAATTGGCTGTAAAATTAGTAACCGGAGTCAATTTGATATTATCTGTGAAAATGAAATCATAAGAAAATCCAATATGTAATAGAGATGGCAATTCGTATCCGGATAACCTTACATCATATGTCAACTTAGTCCCTTCATCACTACTTAACTGAGTAGAAAGTCCTTCGCCACTAAATTTCATGGGGCTTCCAACATTCCTAAGTGAAATACCTAATTTGAAATTATCTTTTTCACCTGCTACATATTGAACACCTGCATCTATAGCAAAGCCAAAAGAATTTAGATCCTGGATAGCTTCAGAAACCCCTCGGATCAAAATACCCACGCTAACCTTATTGGCAAAAGAATGTGCATACCCAACACCTAGATTGAAAAAGCTTGGACTATACGTCGCTCCAGTACCCTCAGGAACCGCTGTGGTCGTGACACGAATATCCCCAAAATCTAAGGCCATAAGCGAGATACCTAAGGTGCCGCTTTTTCCTATTTTTTGAGCCAAACCAAACGCATTAATGTTCACTCCACTGGGCACAAACCATCTAGTATGGCCTAGGGCAATTTGGGTGCGATTAATTCTAGATAGGCCAGCAGTATTCACAAACATAGCTTCCACACCACCAATGAAGGATGTATTTAGATTATTCAATCCCGCGCATCTAGCCCAAGGATTCATAATCAATTCATAAGCGCCTGCTTCTCCTTGACGATCGGGATTACCGGCAAAAATGAAACCGGAGTAAAGTAGACTGAAAAATATTGTAATGCTTCTTAAAAAGTAGGTCATAGAGATAGTTTTTAATTTGAATGAGGAGCCGGTATTCCCGGCTCCAAAAATTACTTTATTTTATAAACCACTAGGATCAAATTTCCTTGCCACACCAAACCACTTCACTATTATCTCTGCACCAGTATCTGGTTGTTGAATGTGTATTAAATATGCTCCAGAGGATACGGGAATGCCTTTGAAGTTTGTCAAATCCCATTCCAAATCCGGAGATATCTGTTTTTCCGTTAAACCCCTATCTGGACCATTTATCCTCAATGGCACTTCGTCTCGTTTATATTGTCTAATGAACTTTCCATCAACAGAATAAATGGTCACATTACATTTGGCCGGTAAATTGGTAATTTTTACCACGTTGCTAAACTGTCCGGTTTCATAGGAAGAAAAGCCATAATATGGATTAGGAACTACATTGACATTTTCTAAAGCTGAATTATACCCGGACTTATCTGTTACTACCGAAGATTGTTTACTATCTATTTTGAAGGTATATAAATTATGCCCTAGGTTTTCATTGGTTCCTACTGAATATTGATAAGGATTATTTACGCGAAGACTGATTCTCAAATCATTTGGAATCAAACCCGTATTACTACTGCCCAAAGGAGTTAAGGTGGTGCCTGGGATTAAAAATGGCATGCTCGCCCAAGTAAGCTCTCTCAAAGCCCTGTTTCTTACAGACAGTGTGGGATTTCCAGATAAAAATCCTTTGATAGCTTTACATGAATCATAAGCCTGTTTAGTTACATAAATATAATGATGTCCCCCTAATATGACTGCCAACGCACCTACAGTTTGAAAACATGCATTGTTCTGACCCTGATCGGTTGGATTCCACATCATATCATTACCAATAGCTTTCTGATCCTTCAAACATGGAACGATGAGGTCATCCGTTGAATAGAATGAATTTTCGCCAAAAAAGATGTTGACTCTTTTTCCAGTCTCGACATCCACAGCATAACCAGGAAACCAGCCAAATCCCGTACCATCACCATCGTTATCAGCATATCCGTCACCATCGTTATCAAATTTTCCTACAGAAGGATTCTTTTTAACTTCAAAATTACGATTACCTGTGACAGGTTCCATCTGAGAACCGTTGTTTGGATTCCATGTCTCAATGACTATACACCTTGACCATTTAGATTTATCGGAAGTAAAAATGATGTCCACATTATTTAGAGAGTCTAACCTCATTTGACCTCTGATAGCATTATTGGAACCATTTATCCAAGCTGGACTAAATGGAGTAGAATCGCCCACTGTCAATTTATATGGAAAAAAGGTACCATTAAATTCATCTTCCCCAAGATTACTAAAGAGATCTAAAGGATCTAACGCATAATCAGACTGTCCTAAAGCAACCTTAATGAAATCCCGAAAAGGAGAATTATCATCTGATAACCCGATAAACCATCTCGGACCATTAATGTCTTTATAAATACCTTCAAGTCCATTGCCAATGATGCCATTGGTCTCTCTGGGTTCACCTCCCGCATCGATGGTTTGCCCCAAGCCAATAGAAATTCCATATTTGGCTATAACCTGCTCGTTGAATTTCAAGAAATCTCCGGTAGAATTAATAACCTCTGAAGGGTTATTTTTATTTATCAAAGTCCAAGTGACCGGATTATCTAATTTAGTATTGTCTGGAATGGGATCCCTGAAACGTACTTCATATTCTCCGTCCTTTACAATAAGTGGATTGTAGATCTTTACTTCTATAGGTCCTGATCCTTCTTGATAATCAATGACTCCACCATATGTTTTATCCAATAGTTTATCGTACATAGATTCTGTCAAACGGACGAAATTATGTCCAACCCCAATACCATCTCTTCGGGTGATTTGAACTCCGTCACCATAACCTGCCTTTAAATCTTCGTAAATGGCTGGTCTTGGAATGGCAACATAGGGTGTACCTTTTCCATCAGAACCAATATTAATACGACCTGGACAATAAGTTATCGCTTGTCCGGAATAATCGTCCGCACTAAAACTTTTATAATTATTATAACTGTATGCAATGACCAGAAAATAATATTTCTTATGGTTGATCAGGGCACGGTCACCCGTTGCAAATTGATCTTCTTTTATTTGGAATGTGTGCCTAATCCCATTGTCCAAGCCATTGACCATTTCTACCGGGTAATAAACCTTAGGTTTAGTGGAACTTGGGAATGGATTGTCCACAGTAAGCCAATTATAAACTTTTTTAACCTTATTCTTTATATCCACATTAAAAATTTCCCGAACCTTGGTAGGATCGGCAATATTCCGATCGTTTAGTGTTACGTCTGGACCTGAAACCTGGAAGATACGGTAACCTTCAAAACGATATAGGGTATCCACGCCAGGAGGGAAACCTAATCCACCCTCTTCATATTTTTCATTATAATTATTTGTTCCCAATGCATTGCTTAAGATCATGATGATTTCCCGATCCAGCTCCACGAAATCTACATCCGGGGCATCTGGACCATCTTTCAACTCAAAACAATTATCGAATAAATCTTGGGAAAGGTCATCTGCTTTAAATAGATCTGAAAGGTTTGGACATGGATAATCCTGATCAGGAACCCAAACTACGCCTATTATCAATTCATTTATAGCGCCTGGTGTCAATAAAAGTGGACCAGTAGCTTGTATCGTCCGACGGTCTCCTTCTCCTCCTGTATTTGGTGAACACATACTCCAGGTAGCTGCGTCATTCGGTTCTCCAGGAAAAGCATAATTCTTGATAACGTTGCTTCCAGGATTATACCCTGTACCCCCCTCAGTCAAAGGGGTTCCATCTTTCCATTTTCCTGTGATATAATTATAGTGCTCAACGGCAGAAGACGGATCAGTAGTGTTGGGATGCGGAGAACCACTAGAACCATTATTGTAATACATGAATGTAGACATTCCAATTTCAACAGTGGTATCCACTTGTCCGGTTCCAGGATCCGGATTTTTTAATCTTGGGATTCCATTGACTCGGATGATATTTCCATTCAGGTCTCTTTCAAATACCTTCGGTCCAAGGGGTCCTCTGAAGTAATCGATACCTAAGATTGGTATGTCTGTACAATACGTATTAACCCCCCGGTCACAGTTACACCCGTTATTTCCATCAGAAGCGTCAATATTAAATATGTACATTAATTCACGATCTGGATTACATCCTATATAATCATCACTGTAACAACCTAAATCTGGGTCGGTCCATTGAGCAAAATAACAATCCCTAATTTCCTGAGGAGCTCTGTTGATCAATTTATATCGATAAAATGTCATATCATTTATTTCATCCCCTCTTTGGTAACCAAAAGCTTGAACTTGAACTTCCATTCTGATAGCTGAGCCATTAGAAGCCGTGTGAATACCTCCCGCATCATTATAAATCCAAAAGGTCATTTCATCCGGATAGATATCGTCTTTACAACCTCGAACATCAATGACAGGATAATCTCCTAATTCTGGCTCGTAACTTCGGTTTCTGTTATTGTCATGAAATAAAGCCAATCCCTGAGGCAAAAAAGGAAGTGGAAATTTATACCTGGGTTCAAAGTACTTATTACCTCGGGCAGGCCAATATAGAATATCCTCTGGAATTTCAGCTACATCAAGTCTGTCCCTGCCTTCCGCTACTGCTTGTTTAAATAATTTTAGGTGATCAGTAATGTTTTGTCCAGATACCGTAAAGAAACGATCCCAATTTAAGCAATCGGCTTCATTGGTCTCCCCGTTAGTTGGATTTAACGGCCCTGGCCAACAATCATTACTATTAGCTCCTCTAAAGGTTTGACCCATAAATTTAAGTGCTCCAGCCGGATCATAACCTCCAACCCACACGGCACCTGCAAATAATGAAGAAACTTCTTTTAAACCAGACCCTAAGGGTATTTTAGGCACAATATACCTACCATTATTATTCAGATCGTACCAAAGATCTCCACCATTTAATAACCTGGCCCGAACATTATTGATTTCCATGTCATACTGTTTGGTGGCAGGCGCGCAGTTTCCATCTCTTGGCCTAAGTTGTTGGGATTTATTTTTATTAGACGTTTTGTAATTGGGCGAATGGGCATTTACCAGAGGTGGTAAACACACTAAAAAAATTACAATTGCAAAAATGTATTTCATGATTTTTTTTCTTGTGTAAACAAATAGGTTTAAAATTCTAAAATTGCACCCAGGAATATCCTTCGCGGCAGGGTATAATTATCTGGGTTTAACAATCGCCAATTGTAAGAATCGATGAAATATTGTACATTTTCTTCACCGTATGTGTTAGCTGTATTATTGATTTCATTTTGTCCGCGACCTGAAGCCAAATATCCATCATCCTCCGGGGAGCCTGAACCACGGTATAATCCAATGACATTTTTAGTATCTAATAAATTTTGGACTCTTAAATAAACGTTGATATTCATTGCATTCTTGGATTCTGGTTTGGAAATGCGGAATGATTTATCTGCTTTTAAATCCACTGTAAAATTCCATGGCAGTCTTGCACCATTAATGGAACCTCTATATCCAGATCCGTCAAACCGAACGATATTTTGTCCAGGAGAATAGGGTCTTCCTGAGGCGGCTATGATCTGCATATTTATTCCGGCATTTGCAAATATGTTCGCACCGCCTATTCTTGGACCATTATATTTTTTACCAGATTCATACCGAAAATCTGATGTGAAAGAAAAACGGTGTCTTTCATCGTATGTGAACGGAAAAATATTTCTAATGTTGATTCCTTTATTGGTCAAACCATTTTGAGAATCGGCGTCAGACCCAGTTCCATCAGCAAACTGGAGGGTATATGTAGCAATAAATTCAAAATTATTGGTTCTTCTCAAATCATACGTAAAATTGAATCCTTTTACGGTTCCAAAATCTAAATTTCCATACGTATTATAGGTTCCTACAGAAGCTACTTTGCTGAGGGTGGTGACTTGAATCATATCGCGTAATTCTTTATAATAAGCAGAAATTTTTAACGCTGAGGAGTTGGTAATTTTTTGTTGGAAACCGACTTCATAGTCAATGGTTTTAGATGGTTTTAAATTCCCGTTTGCGCTAGGAGTTCTACCATTAATATCCCAGTATAAATAGGCTAATGGAGAAACAAAACTATTGGACGTAGGCCTTTGAACCAAAATATCATAATGTGCAAAGAAATTAGCGTCCTCCGAAATTGGAAATGAAAATGCCAATCGAGGCATTAAATTAAACTGAGGAGTATAATCTTCAAAGGATTGATCCACATTAAAATACTTACCTCGAATGGTTCTCAGTGAATCCGATGGCTGAATGTATGCAGGGAAAACCAAGTTGTTCTCTCCAAAAATTGCATTCGATGAATTGGCCGGTGTACCGTTCGAAAAATACCAACGATCTCCATCTCTGTAAGCCCTCACTGCAGATGCTCCTTCTCCCGTGACATACACTTTAAAGTCATCTCCAATGGTTCCGGGCTTAGGTGTTTGATTTTGTTCATGAAATTCTTTAGCTCCTAATATTCCATAAATAGAATACGGATCTTTTATCACTTTAGTGTTGGCATCATAAAAATCAGCTCTTAACCCTAATCTGAATATGATATCATTAAAAGTGAATTTATCCTGAATATATCCACCGGCATATATTGGTGAGAATGGCATTACGTTATGGGACCTGACCCCATTTTCTCCGTTGAAGAAATCTTCAAATTTGGTATTTCTAGCTAATTTATTTCCGAGGTAATCATACCCACTATACCCAATGACATTTTGTTCGATCAGCTCCGCAGCAGAAAACATATCTAAACTTAAATCCCCAGGTTTTAATTGGTCGATGTTAGCAAAAAAATGCACCGAGGAATCAATAGGTGAATTTGGATATAATTTGCTTCGAATACTCTTATAAAACTTAGCGTCGTCTTCAGGCGCAATCAAGGTATAATAAATAGGTCTTCCCAATGTATCGTAATACCAAATTTGAGTAGTATCTATACCAATTATGTGATCATTAGCATACAAGCGACCATATCTCCATAAATTAAATGGAATAATTGTATAATCCCTGTTAATACGTTGCTCTAGTATTAAACCCAGTTGGATATTATGTCTTCCTTTACTAGAACCACCTGGCACTAAATCAAGGCTCAAATTTCCCTGAAGCGTATAGATATCATTATCTCTTTTATTATATCGGTTATAAACACTTCCTGTATTGGTATGTATACCCGCCCACAAATTATCAAAAGATGTGCTGATGTTGCTATTAAATGCCCGATAACCTTCAATATTAAAACTCTGTTCCAATGGAATAGCAATTTTATTATATGCTGCCCATACTGGGTTTACGTCACCGCCAATATAATTATTGGTGATGGGAACAAAACCTACATGGTCAAAGGTTTGTTGGTCGAACACGGGAAGCCATTCTGTAAAAAACTGGCCTACGTACCCATGATTAAAAATATTGTTTTTGTGCCTGAAATCCTGGGTCTCACTTTTGGAATTTTGGTAGCCAAACTGTAAAGTATACGAGGCATTCTGGATCAAAGAAACCCTTTGTTCAGTGGTAGATTGATCAATCTCTGCGTTCAGGTCTATCACTTTTCCTAATCGATGCCTGAACCTGAAATTGCCCCGATAAGTTGTGTTGTCGGTCATTGGATTATTATTCCAATTTAATAGGGACCAATTTCCAGATCCAGTGGCATCACCATCACCAGGTGTAAATCGATCTTTGACATAAGCATAGGTTCCGGAAAATGTAAGATCGATATTTGAGGTAGGGCGGATATCAATTTTTCCAGTCAAGTCGATGGCAGAATTTTCTTCATTTGGATGATACTTTAAAAACTCCACGTCTTCTCCATCCTTTAAAAATTGTCCATTTACTGTTGGGGAACCATTAAACAATGTTATCGGGTCTTGATTCAAACGGTCGATAGTGCTTTGCTTGGCTCTGTAAACTCCATAGGCCGGAGGGTTATCATCTAATAAACCATTATATTGGCCTGAAAATCGGTATCCCATGATGGTTCTCCCAACACTTCCTAAGGTATCTTTTCTCTTCCAAATAGGTCCGCTGATATTTCCACTAACCAAATTATATCCATAGGGATCTAAATATTGAGAAGTTTCCAACTCAAGACCACCTGAAATTTTGGAAGATGGACCTTTGGATGTCAAAGATATGATGCCTCCGGTAACATCGCCATATTGAGCTTCAATTCCTCCGGTTATGACTTGCAATTGATCTATTTCTGAAGAAGGTATACTCCTTCCGGTATATCGTATTCCGTCCAGATAATATACGGTACCATCCGTTCGGGAACCCCTTATAGAAGCAGCTCCCCCATCCACACTGGAAAATCCAGCTGACTGACCAGCGATCGCATTAATATTTTTTGTAGGTAGATTTTTGATCTGCTCGGCAGTAACAGTGACACCACCGCCGGTATTATCTTTTTCTATCAGCGGTACCCTATAGGTGGTCACTTCAATTACTTCAAGTTGTATACCCGAAGTTAGTTTAAGGTCCAAGGTATTAACCTTTCCGGCTTTAACAACAACTGCTTCGATTCTACGCGATTGGTAACCGGTGTACTTTGCGTCAATAGAATAGGTGCCTGGGTCCAATTGAACCGAAAAATTGCCATCGAAATCTGTTATAGTACCAGTAACCAGAACTCCATTTTTATAGATGGCTACCGCGCAATTAATGATAGGTTCACCTGAATCCTTATCCTTAATGGTTCCTTGGAGAGCTGTCTGAGCATAGCTGAAAGCGCTAAATAAGCAAAACGCTGACAAGAGTAAAAGTTTCCTGTACATAATGTGGTAATGTGATTCGTTGGTTTTTACTAAAAAGTTTGCAATGTTAAGCATTTCTTAATATTTATCAAAAAACCTTAACATTACATTTTTGCCATTTACTAAAATTTGTTAGAGTAGTAAAACTAAAGTATTAAATATCAATTTCCTACATTTCAAGCTTACTATTAATGTAATCTAGCTTTTGCAACAAAATATCTGCAATTGCTTTCTTCGACTCATGAGTCCATCCAGCAATATGAGGACTTAATACAACATTATGCATGAGATACAATTCACCGTACATGGTTTTTTCTTCTACTGAAAATGAATCCGGTTTTTCATTTTCAAAAACATCCAGGCAGGCTCCGCGTACTTTTCCTTCTTTAAGGCCAAGCAGCAGATCATGGGTATTGACCACCTTACCACGGGATGTATTGATCAAGATAAATGCTTTCTTACAATTGGCTATAAAATCTGCCTTGATCAAGTATTCCGTTTCAGGTGTCAATGGAACATGAAGACTAATGATATCAGCTTGTTCCTGAATTTGACGTACATCGTTAACAACTTCTAAACGATCTGTAAAAATGTTTAGCTGCTTGTATTTGTCAAAAACTAAAACTTTAACGTTTAAGCCATTCAACATTTCAGCAAAACGGGTACCTGTGTGCCCATAACCTATAATGCCCAATGTCTTCCCACGGAGTTCTTCACCTCGGTTCTTCTCCCGGAACCATTGCATTTCTCTAATTTCTTTGTCTGCTCTAGGTAAATTCCGAAGCAATGCTAACAGCATGCCCAAGGCATGCTCGGCCACTGAATTGCAATTAGCTTCCGGCGTATTGAATACTTTAATGCCTTTTAATTGAGTTAGGGGGAGATCGATTATCTCCATACCTGAGCCTAAACGGGCGATCCATTTTAAATGTGTAGCCTTGTCCAATAATTCTTGATCAACATTGATTTTACTGTTGATAATTAATCCGGTATAATAATGGATGCGTTCTATAGTTTCTTGAAGACTGATATCGGGCAGGTAATCCACATGAAAGTTTCGTGTTTCCAATGCCGGTATCAACGAAAAATGAACATCGTCTGTAATGAGTACCTTAGGTTTTAAGTCTTCCGCTAACATATAATTATATCGGTAACGTTACCAAAGTTAAACTCTTTGCATAGTAACTCTACTATTTACTTAAAAGGCAGGTCGTTTTGAAATTAAAAATCAAGGGTAGCATTTGCTTAAAATTCTAGTTACTATTATTTTTCATAATATTCAAAAGCATCTATAATATCTAAATAAACCCCATCAAAATGAGCATTTATTATTTTTTTTAAATAGGATTGTTCGTTACCATAAATAATATTTTGCCATTCTTTATTCCAGTATTTTACTTTAAAATTACCTTCCCAATCTGGATTTTCTGAACCCAACCAGGATGATTTATTGTTATTCCAGCTATTTTGCCAATAATACCGGTAATTTTCTGCTTCCCCAATACTCATATAGCACATAATTAATCTAATACCCCCATTCTGTTTTAATTTTAAACTATCCAATTCTTGCGCCGTAAATTCAACTTCGTTTAAGAATAAATCCATGATCAAGACATCATAATTTGTATTTCTAACTGCATTAATAAATTGGCTCTTTGTATAGTTTGTAGGATTTATTAAATAAAGGAAATTCTTTGCTTGAGAAAGTTGCACAATAGTATCCTTATTTTCTGCATAAATTGGTGAAGGAATGTTAGGAATATTCGTTAATTCTCTTTGATCGGCCGCAAAAGAAATAAATCCATTATTATTGTTTAGAGCGTAAGAATTATTCATTTTAGAAATGGTCGAACAATAATCAATTACTAAAATTGTCTTGGCTTTTTGCTTTATTTTATCCAAATAGCTAATTATATAAGTTCTATCTGATGCGTTTGTCTCCATATCATCTGCATCATATCCATAAAATAAATCTTCTCTTCCTTGACCATCAATTGCATCAATATAATCATTTGCAAGTTGGCTGGTTATTTCTCCATCTTCCGTGATTAGCTCTTGTCCATTTTGAGGAATTATTACAAAGCCACTATTTTGAGTCTTTGCATATTGGCTGATGCCAATTACAAAATTCCTCATTTCTTCTTTATAATTTATATACTCTATTTCCCCCTTATTACAAGTGAACAAAAGTGGTATCAATAACATAACTAATATCATTATTCGATTGCCCATGTTTTTTGTTTAAAATTTTAATATTGGTTGCGGTAAATAATTAGTACGTACTGTTAATTATCAAAAGAAGCTGAGTCTTATTTGTTTTTCAATAGTACTTTACTCAAATTTAAACTATGTGACTGGAATTTCTGGTATTTTTCTATTAAACTCTTTATGAAGTTTACCAATCCCTACGGTTACAATTTAAAATTTTTAGCGAAGCAATCTGCAAAGGGTTTGTATGCTTTTATGGGTATATTTTGAATTATTTACTCTGATATGAAAAAAGGCTTGCAAATAATTGATTTACAAGCCTTTATACATATTAAACGCGGACCGGACGGGACTCGAACCCGCGACCCCGTGCGTGACAGGCACGTATTCTAACCAAACTGAACTACCGATCCTTAAGGAGACGCAAAATTAAACTCTTATTTAGATTTCTAACAAAGATTCACCTAAAAAATAAAATCAATATATTTACGCGTTAGCTTTGTCGTATTGCCTTAATTTGCTTGGTTAAACATTTCCATTTTCAAATCGGCTTATTTGCCTTAAAACCCTGATTATATGATATTTATGGAGTTTGAAAAGCCTTTAGAAAGCCTTTTTGAACAACTTGAAAAAGTTAAGAAGATCGCAGAAGAGGGTGAAATTGATATGTCGGAACAAATTCGGGAACTGGAAAACCGAATTGTAACAAAGCGAAATGAGATTTATAGTAACCTCACAGGCTGGCAAAGAGTTCAACTTTCAAGACACCCCGAACGACCCTATACCCTGTATTATATCAATCAATTATGTGCTGACTTCATTGAATTGCATGGAGATCGATGTGTAAAAGATGATAAGGCGATTGTAGGTGGAATGGCAAAACTGGATGGTCTGAGTGTTATGTTCATTGGACACCAAAAGGGCAGTACGACGAAACAAAGGCAATTCCGAAATTTTGGCATGTCCAACCCAGATGGATACCGTAAGGCCTTGCGATTAATGAAACTTGCCGAAAAATTTAATTTACCGGTGGTTTCCTTTATTGATACTCCCGGTGCTTACCCAGGCATAGAAGCTGAAGAGCGGGGACAGGCTGAAGCTATAGCGAGGAATCTTTTTGAGATGGCCAAATTGAGGGTCCCAATTGTATGTTATATAATAGGCGAAGGCGCTTCAGGGGGGGCGCTTGGAATAGGTGTAGGAGACAGGGTATTTATGCTTGAAAATACTTGGTATTCAGTGATCTCACCAGAGTCTTGTTCATCTATACTTTGGAGGAGCTGGGATTTTAAAGAAAAAGCGGCAGAGGCTCTTAAACTCACCGCGGATCATATGTCTGACTTTGGACTTATTGATGGAATTGTACGTGAACCCGTAGGAGGTGCCCACGCGAACCCAGAAGAGATGGCACAAATTTTAAAGGAACATTTGTTGGCTAACTTGATGGAAATTAAGGATCAGGATCCCGATATGCGTATCGATCTTCGAATAAAAAAATATGAAAGCATGGGACGTTATAAAATAAAAAAAATAGGCGCTGAATCATAGATCTATGTCAAACAATTCTTACTTAAGAGGTACGGGCGTTGCCCTAATTACACCATTTCTTAAAAACAGTGAAATAGATTTCGCTTCTCTTGAAAAAATAATTGATCATTGCATTAAAGGAGGCGTTAATTACCTGGTTTCTATGGGGACCACTGGAGAATCTGTCACACTTTCTCCAGAAGAGCGAAATGAAATTATTCGCTTTACTATCAAAATATGCAAGGATCAAATTCCGGTAATTGCTGGATTGGCTGGAAATAACACTGCTGAGCTTCTAAAAGAATTTATACAATTCGATTATACGGGCATTTCAGGTATTTTGACAAGTAGTCCCGCATATAACAAACCCTCCCAGGAAGGAATTTACCAACATTATATGGCATTGGCAGAAGTTAGTCAAGCAGATATAATAATATATAATGTTCCTGGAAGAACTTCATCCAATATTTTACCGGAAACTATTCTACGATTAGCTCATGCTTCTGAAAAATTTTCAGCGGTAAAAGAAGCTTCTGCAGATCTCACACAAGCCACCAAAATAATAAAAGACAAACCTTCACACTTTTTAGTTCTTTCCGGTGATGATCCGACCGCATTAGCATCTATTGGAATCGGTGGAGATGGCGTAATATCCGTGATTGCAAATATTTTTCCTGAAGCCTTTTCTAAATTGATTCGCTTGGCATTGGATGGAAATTTCCATGATGCAATAAAATTAAATAATCACCTATTTGATATTCATAAATGGTTGTATGTAGAAGGAAATCCTACTGGGGTGAAAGCAGCTGCTCATATATTAGACCTGTGCGAAAATGAGCTTAGGTTGCCGTTAGTGCCTATGTCTAAAATGAATTATGAAAAATTGCTTTTAGAAATGCAGAAAATACAATAATTCATTTACGAAATTCCCTTTTCAGCCATCACTCTATTCAACCATCGCAACATAGCAAACATCATAGCTGTAGCAAATAATAATAACACACAATTCAACCAAAAATAATTGGCTTTATTTTCATAAGTATCCCACATCGTGGCTAAAACTCCTGACAACTTATTTCCAATACTTGTAGAGACAAACCAACCTCCCATCATCAAAGAAGTAATTCGAATCGGGCTTAATTTAGATACTAGAGATAAACCCATCGGAGACAAAAATAACTCGCCGATAGTGATTACTCCATAACTTGAAATTAGCCACCATACACTGGCTTTGGTCATCCCATTACTACTAGCATAAATAGCCCCTACCATAAATAATACTGAAATGGCAGATACGAATAACCCCCAGGTAATCTTTGTAGGTGTGCTCGGTTCTTTTTTATTCCGCCTCATCCAAGTAAAAAGTGCTACGACCAGTGGTGTCAAAATAATGACCCAGGCAGGATTAATAGATTGACTTAAATTGGTGGACCAAACTTGAATAGATTCCCCTTCATTGGGTTTAGCTTTTGTCCCATAATTTTGAAAATACGAAGGGTAGTTAAATTCTTTTACTACAATTCCGTTCTCTTTCTGAATTCTGAATTGCTGATCATATTTAGGAACAGAGTCTTTGACATAAGGAATTGTTTTAGCTAATTTCAATGTGGTAAAAACACCTTCCGTAATACCACTTACTTGTCGATCTGTAAAGCGGTCTGCCCAGGTGTTTAATGCAGATCCATTTTGTTTAAAAACTGCCCAAAATAATATGACCACTGTAAAAATTGCTAACAACGCAGCAATAGAACTTTTCTCCTCAGGTGCCGCTTTAAAATATAAGGAACCATAAAAATATAAAATCGGTATACAGGCAAAAATAAAGGCATCCGTTGAATCGGAACCAATTAAAGCACCAGGAATAAACCAACCCACTACACCGGCAATAACTGAAGGAATTAAAATTAACATGATAATTCTTGTCATGGACATATCACCATCCACCATCGCTTTTTTAGTATCAAATGCTTGATAATGCTTAGTGCCTATAATAAAAATAATTACGCCTATAAACATACCTACACCTGCAGCTAAAAAAGCATAAGACCATCCCAACATAATTTGTAAGGCAGCCCCAAAAAAATTGCAGATGAAGGCACCAATATTTATTCCCATATAAAAAATATTATATCCTTCATCTTTTTGATGATTATACTGCGGGGTAGAATAAACATTTCCTAATAGGGTGGAAATATTCGGTTTGAAGAATCCATTTCCTACGATCACCAAACTCATAGCAACGTATAAGCAAGTAAGGTTATGAATGGACATGATGGTATATCCTAATCCCATCAGTAGTCCCCCAAATATGATCGACTTCTTGTATCCCCAATATCGGTCCGCAATCAACCCACCTATAAATGGTGTGAGGAAAACCAACGCGATAAATGTTCCATATAAATCAGCGGACTCTGCTTCCGTCATGCTGTAGCCTTCTTTCACATCCTTAAGATACAGGGTGAAAATGCCGATCATCAAATAGTAACCAAACCGCTCCCACATTTCTGAAAAAAACAAATAAGGAAGTGCCTTAGGATGCTTTGCCCACATACGTTTTAATTTTTACAAAGAAAGCTAAAATTCTTTAAATAGGGTATGCATTTTAAAATGTCTTGATTATAATGTATAAAACTAATCACAGGCTTCATTCAGTTATGATACCATCTGCATTAAAAAAACTTAAAAAATAATAATGCTGATGCATTATTTATTGAATTAATGAAAGAAATTTAGATAAACTGGATGCTATAAGAAAACACTGTGCAATATCAGATTCTATTATAAATGAATTCAATTATCGCGGAAAAATATAGTAGGGTAATCTTTTTAAAAACAGAATTTGTTTTGAATCATATAATTTGGTTTTTGATTGAGCCAACATATATGAATACTTTAGTTTAGTACAATGAATTATTCAAATAATCAAGTTATTAAATTATTTTCAGTACCAAAAAGCAACGTTTCTGCATGAAAATAAATTTGCTTAAGTCTGTACTCATTTTTTATATAATATTTATTTATAATATGTTCGTAACATGTACCTTTGATCAAAATAGTTGGCAATGGGTCCAGACTCAAATTTAGAAACACACAAAGAAGATCATATCATCACCCTGGATGGGATGTATAAGGAGTATTTCTTAGATTATGCATCGTATGTCATTTTAGAGCGCGCAGTTCCAGCTATTGAAGATGGGCTAAAGCCCGTGCAGCGAAGAATCTTACACAGTTTGTACGATAAAGAGGATGGCCGATACCATAAAGTTGCCAATCTGATTGGGCATACTATGCAATACCACCCGCACGGCGATGCTGCCATTGGTGAAGCCCTCGTCAATCTCGGTCAAAAAGACCTGATGATTGATACCCAGGGTAACTGGGGCGATTACCGAACGGGTGATTCTGCCGCGGCAGCCAGATATATTGAAGCCCGTCTTTCTAAATTCGGTTTGGAGGTGGCCTTTAATCCTCAAACTACCGAATGGCAGCTGTCTTATGATGGCCGAAACAAAGAGCCCGTTTATCTCCCTGTTAAATTTCCGCTTTTGTTGGCACAAGGTGTTGAAGGAATTGCTGTAGGCTTAGCCACTAAAATTTTACCTCACAATTTTAATGAACTGATCAAAGCTTCCATCCAAATCTTAAAAGGAAAAAAAGTAATGATCTACCCGGATTTTGAAACCGGTGGATCCATCAATGTTTCAGAATACCAACAAGGATTGCGAGGAGGAAAAGTGAAGATCCGGGCGAAAATTGATATTGAGGATAAAAAGAATCTGATCATCCGAGAATTACCTTATGGTATCACAACTACTTCCCTTATTGAGTCCATAGTAAAAGCCTCAGAGAAGGGGAAAATAAAAATTAAACAAGTATCTGATAATACCGCCAAGGATGTCGAAATCAGGATTGAACTTCAACCGGGGGTTTCACCGGAAGTTAGTATGGATGCACTCTTTGCCTTTACGCATTGTGAGCTATCTGTTTCTCCAAATGCTTGTGTGATTGTTGGCGATAAACCTCAGTTTCTTCCTGTCAACGAAATTCTCAGAATCTCTACTGAAAATACTAAATCACTTTTGACACGTGAACTGGAAATTAAGAAACATGAAGTATTGGGAAAATGGCATTTACTCTCTCTGGAAAAAATATTCATTGAGCATAAAATATATCGGCAAATTGAAGACAGCAATAGTTTTGAAGAAGTTGTCGTAACTATTGACCTCGCACTCAGAGAATATGTTCTAACCCCTTTGATGGCAAAAAAAGTCTCCGATAAACGAATTGTCTTGAGTAGAGAAATCACACGAGAAGATGTTTTGCAACTGACGGAAATTAAAATCAAGAAAATTTCAAAATTCAATAAATTTCATACGGATGCGACGCTGAAACAACTGGAAAATGAATTGGATGAAATAAAGAACAACTTATCACAACTGGTTGAATACACCATATCATGGTTTGAGAAAATTATGGAGACGTATGGTAAAGGAAGAGACCGGAAAACAAAAATACTAGAATTTGAATCTATCCAAGCGACTCAAGTAGTTGCTAATAATTCTAAATTATATGTCACCCGGGAGGATGGATTTATTGGATACGGTTTGAAAAAAGATGAGTTTGTTAAAGAGTGTTCAGATATAGATGACATCATTGTATTCAGATCTGATGCAAAGTTTGTGGTGAGTCGAATAGCTGAGAAAACTTTTGTAGGAAAAGATATTTTACAAGTGGATGTATGGAAAAAAGCAGATGAACGCACAACGTATAATTTGATTTATTTGGATGGGGAAACCGGTCGAGCGATGGCAAAACGGTTTAATGTAACTGGAATCACCCGCGATAAAGAATATGACCTTTCTAAAGGACATCCCAAATCCAAATGTTTATACTTTTCAGTAAATAGTGAAGGAGAGGCAGAGATTGTCAGTATTTATTTAAGCCCAGGATGTTCAGCAAAAATCAAACAATTCGATTTTGACTTTTCGATGTTAGAAATAAAAGGGAGAAGTTCTCAGGGAAACATCGTAACCAAGTACCCGGTAAGAAAAATAGCCATTAAAGAAAAAGGCAAGTCAACCTTAGCTGCACAATATGTTTGGTATGATGTACACACAGGGCGTTTGAATTCGGATGAACGCGGACTTTTCTTAGGGGACTTGAATAAAGGGGACCAATTATTGGTCTTGTATAAAAACGGATCCTATGAACTTTCGGATTATGATATGAGTCGGAGATTTAATTTTGAAGAGGTATTGTTGCTTGAAAAATATAATCCTGAATGCACGATCTCAGCGATTTATTATGACGGAGAAAAGAAATGGTCTATGGCGAAACGGTTTAAACTGGAGACTAGCACCTTAAATCAACCATTTGCTTTCATTTCAGATCACCGAGAATCAAAATTATATTGGGCATCCACACATCCAAATCCCGAAGTTTTATTTACTTACAAAAAGAGAAATGAAAAAGTAGATGAAATATTAACACTAAATGAATTTGTGGACGTTAAAGGTTGGAAAGCATTGGGAAATAGAATTGAAGACAAAGCCCTACTAAAAATCGTAGATCAAAGCATCACAATAAAATCGAAGGGGAATTTAAACGATTCATTAAAGACGGGTGATACGATTGAATTCGATCTTTAACTATAGAAATTAATAACTTTAAATGATACCTATCACAAAATCAGGAAAACCTACGTTGATTATTTTTCTGACGCTCCTAATTAATTTATTTCACTGTTCTCCTGAAAAGAAGACTCAACATCTTTCGAATGAACAAAAATTGGGGGTGTTGGATTCATTAAATCAATTGATATCTGCACAGTCTGGAGAAGGGAATTTATATATTTTACGCGCACAATATTTTGCAGAAGAAGAACAGCTGGTCGCGGCCATTACGGATGTGAATAAAGCCATTACCCTTGATTCTCTAAATAAAGAATATTATTATTACTTGGCTGATTTATATGTCTTAAATAGTCAATCAAAAGAGGCTTTAAGTATCATGGAGCGGATAGTTTCGAAGTTCCCGAATCATGTGGATGTCCTATTAAAATATATACGTTTATACCTCATACTCCAAAAACATATGAATGCGATGGCTGTGCTGGACAAGGTGTTTTTGCTGGATCCTCAAAATGCGGAAGCTTATTATTTGGCCGGCCATGTTTTTTATGAAACCGGGGATACCGGTCGAGCAGTTAATAGTTACCAAAAAGCAGTTGATTTTGATCCAGAACTAAAAGCAGCATGGAACCAACTGGGCGATGTGATGACCGAACTTAATAATCCATTGGCTATAAAATATTACGATAATGCCATTCATCTGGATAGTTCGAATGTAGAAACTTTGCATAACAAAGCTTATGCTTTACAGAAGTTTGGAAAAATAAAAGAGAGCATTGATTTGCATGTAGCGATATGCAAAAGATTTCCAACATACGAACCTGCATTCTATAATTTAGGCTTGCTATATAAGAAGATCGACTCTTTGGATCGTGCCATTTTTTATTTTGAAAAATCAATCCAATTAGCGCCTTTGGAAGCTGTCACCTATTATCAAAGAGGCCTGTGTTATCAAAAATCCGGTAAACTAGATTCCGCCAAAACTGATTTTGAAACGGCATTACGTTTACGAAATGAAGCTTGGCCGGAAGTACAATCAGCATTACAAAGTCTTTATAAATAAGTACGCGTTGCTTTTTATAAATTTTAAATGACAGTTTTAGGATAATCTTACCTTAGCTTCTAATAAATTAAAACGGGCCTATGTTTTTTCCTATTGGAGATGATCAGATACACGGAGGAAAGAAACCTATTTTTGCTTATTCATTAATTTTTGTGAATATCCTGGTCTTTATTTATGAAATTAATTTGGGTCGGGAAGGAAGTGAAGTTTTCCTGATGAGCTATGGAGCGATCCCTCAAGAAGTAATACAAGGACAGGATTTATATACGTTGATTAGTTGCATGTTTTTGCATGGTGGTTGGATTCACTTAATTGGGAATATGTTGTTTTTATGGGTTTTTGCTGATAATATTGAGACGATTGTAGGATCCATTAATTTTATGCTGTTTTATGTTTTGGGTGGCCTGGTGGCTTCTGCTACCCACATCTTTTTTAATCCCTATAGTGAAATTCCGATGATTGGTGCTAGCGGGGCTATTTCTGCAGTTATGGGTGCTTACCTTATATTATTTCCTTCTTCTCGAGTTAGGGTTTTTATTATCTTCCTTTTGTCCAGTGTTTATATCCCTTCAATCTTTTTTCTAGGATTTTGGATAATTCAACAAATGGTGGCTGGTGTTGGCTCTTTAAATTCAACGGGAGAAGAATCTACGGGCGTAGCATGGTGGGCCCATATTGGAGGATTTGTGTTTGGAGTTTTAGCTGGTTTTATCGCCCGCAGCTCTTTTCGCCATAAATACAGGTATAAATATGCCGAGGAAGAGCCTTAAAAATTCATTCTATCAATCATTTTACAATGTATCAATTATTCGTCAAACTGAAAATCACTTAAACAATCTAATTAATGACTATATATAATTAATTGTTTATCAATATTATATAAAATATAAAAAGAAATATTTTTTTAATTTTAATTGTTTTGGCTTGAATGGAACTAAATTTAAGTGGGCTTGGTTTTACCCACATTGCATTTGTATTTTAAAAAAAGTGTGATTTTTTTGGTATTCCTTTATTGAATCCTTTATTTTGCGCTTTGTTTTAATAGAAATTATATTTTAAGATGTCAACAATATCAGAAAGAGTAAAAAAAATCATTGTAGATAAATTGGGTGTCGATGAGTCCGAAGTGACTAACGAAGCCAGTTTTGTCAACGACCTCGGAGCCGATTCATTGGATACCGTAGAACTAATTATGGAATTTGAAAAAGAATTCGATACGTCTATTCCAGATGACCAGGCTGAGAAAATTCAAACTGTGGGAAATGCCATAGAGTATCTTGAGGCCACCTGTAAGTAAAAATTCCGAATTTTATTACCTTTATAAAGTCTTATTACAAGCCTAATGCTTGATTAAGGCTTTAATATAAATTATGCGTCGTGTTGTCATAACTGGTATCGGAGTATTAAGTCCCATAGGAAGTGGTCAAAAAGCTTTTCTGGAAGGCCTTCAAAAAGGTATAAGTGGAGCAGGATTGATTACCCGTTTTGATGCTAGTTTGTTTAAAACGCGATTCGCATGTGAACTAAAGAACTTTGACCCTGAAGCTCACCTAGACAAAAAAGAAGCTAGAAAATTAGATCCATTTGCCCAATATGCACTCGTTGTAGCTGAGGAGGTAATGAATGATTGCGGTATAGATTTAGAAAAAGTAAATAGAAGTCGATTTGGAGTTATCTGGGGTAGTGGAATAGGCGGTTTTTATACATTGGAGACCGATTTATCAGAGGCAGCACTCCATACGGGTAGTCCAAGATACAGTCCATTTCTTATTCCTAAATTGATTTCAGACATAGCACCTGGTCATATTTCTATAAAGTATGGTTTGATGGGAATTAATTATGCTACTGTTTCTGCCTGCGCATCTGCTAGTCACGCTATATCCAATTCATTTGATTACATACGCAATGGTAAAGCCGACATAATGCTTACCGGAGGCTCAGAAGCAGCTATTACAAAAGCCGGTGTTGGGGGCTTCAGTTCTATGAAAGCCCTTTCAGAACGCAATGATGATTTTATGACAGCTTCAAGACCTTATGATAAGGATAGAGATGGGTTTGTACTAGGGGAAGGGGCTGGCGCACTAATTTTAGAAGAATTCGAACATGCAAAATCCAGGGGAGCCAAAATCTATGCAGAAATAGTTGGTACTGGACTCACAGCAGATGCTTTTCATATTACCGCGCCCCACCCGGAGGGATTGGGCGCTCAGGCTGCCATGACGTTAGCTTTAGAAGAGGCCAAATTAACTGCAGACGACATTGATTATATTAATACACATGGCACCTCGACCCCGTTAGGTGATATTGCCGAGGTTAAAGCCATTATGAATGTATTTGGAGAAAGTGCTTACCGACTTAATATTAGCTCAACTAAATCCATGACTGGCCATCTATTGGGTGCCGCCGGTGCTATTGAATGCATCGCAGGAATTTTAGCCATGCAACATCAGTTTATACCGCCTACCATCAATCACTTTACTGATGATCCAGAATTGGATCCTAAATTAAATTTTACCTTCAATGAAGCACAGCAAAAGCCTATCAGAGCTTTTCTGAGCAATACTTTTGGATTTGGAGGGCATAACAGTTCAGTGATTGTAAAAAAATGCTAGGCCTATTATTTAAGTATTACCGCAAAACCAATCATAGATTCTTTTCGAAAGACAAATTTTTCGTAGAGAGACTTTATAGCCTCACCGGTTTTACGCCGTCCAATATCTATCTATTTAAACTTGCCTTCTACCACAAGAGCACGTTGAATAATAATCCTTCCGATCATTTAGGAATTTATCAATCGAATGAACGACTCGAATATTTAGGCGATGCCTTATTGAGTTTTATTATTGGCGAATATTTATTTAAAAAATATCCAGGATCCAATGAAGGTTTTTTAACCAAAATGCGTTCGAAAATCGTCAAAAGAAAAACATTAAATTATATAGCGGAACAAATGGGTTTAGATTATTTAATGATCGAATTTAATCAAACACCTATTTCGCAATCTATGCTAGGAAATGCGCTGGAAGCTTTGGTCGGTGCGATTTATTTGGAACAAGGTTTTGAATTTACTAAAGAATATATTCTTAAGAACATTGTAAAAAAGTTTATTAATATTGATGAATTAGAAATTTTTGATGATAATTACAAAAGTCAATTGTTGGAATGGTGTCAAAAAAATAATAAAGAAATTGACTTTAGGGTACTCACCAAATATAAAACTGATAAACGGGATCGCTTTAAGGTAGGTGTGTATGTAGATGGCAAGGAGCTTGCCACTGCGGAAGATTTTAATAAGAAAAGTGCCGAACAATTTGCTGCTGAAATCGCCCTGGCACAAATTAAGATAAGTGAAGAAGCACAAGTGTAATGATGGATGGCGAACGTTCACTTAGGCTAGAACCCAAACATTTCAAAAGTTTTACTGAAGCTTCAGTAAAAGATTTATTTGAAATGTAATTATAAAAAAAATGGATAATCACTTAATCCATTAATATGAAAAACATTTCTGTTTATTAGCTGTTTTAAACAGCAATTCTTTTCATCAAAAAGATACCAATGGATTCACTAACTCAAATGGTTTTAGGTGCGGCTTGCGGCGAAGCTGTTCTGGGTAAAAAGATCGGTAATCGTGCCTTAATATGGGGAGGATTTGCCGGAACCCTTCCTGACTTTGATGTATTATCCAGTTTGTTTATGTCTGAATTAGACTCGTTGGCTTTTCACAGAGGCGCGATGCATTCATTATTATTTGCATTGGTGGTACCATTTATTCTGGCAGGTGCCGTTCAATATTATTATAAAGGGACTTTATATAAAAACGCCCTATACAAGTGGATAATGTATGGATTAGGCGTATTGGTTTATTTATTTTTTAGTTTTGTCCTTAGCTTTTTACTTTTTTCTATTGTTGGTAAATCTGCATTAATTATTCCGGGTATACTCCTAATTGCTGGATTTTATTTGTTTAAATATGCTTATATAGATTATATTTTAAAGGATCAGGAATTTTGTACAGCCAACTATAAAGATTGGGTTTGGCTATTTTTTATTTCAATTGTTACACACCCAATATTGGATTCATTGACCACTTTTGGTACCCAATTATTTTGGCCCTTTTCATCATATCGAGTGTCCATTTCAAATATTTCCATTGTGGATCCTCTGTACACTTTCCCTTTTTTAGGAACCGTATTAGCTTGTGGGTTTTATAATCGTTCAGATTCTAAACGGGTTTTAATCAATAGGATGGGAATTCTAGTAAGTAGCCTCTATATGATTGCCACATTAATTACAAAATATCATGTAGAAACTACCTTTAAAGAAAGCCTTAAGGCTGAACAATTAAATTATCAACGAACGATTACTGTGCCCACCATATTCAATAGTATACTATGGTATGGAATAGCCGAATCCGATACGAATTATTATTGTGGTTATTATAGTATTTTTGAATCAGAGGCTAGCTTTAAAAAATTGCATACACTTCCTAAATCGACTGCACTTTTAGCCCCATATCTTGATCAAAAGGAATTAAAAACGCTGACATGGTTTTCTGATCAATTTTTCAATGCCCGCCAAATTAGTGAGGATACTATTCAATATAATGATCTCAGATATGGAACGCTCTCTTTTGAATTTGATAAACAAGAAGATTTTACGTTTCATTTTTTATTAAAAAAAGAAGGCGATCAATTACGATTAATCGGTAATGGAGAAAGGCCAAAACCATCTAGAGAAGTATGGATAAAATTATGGGAACGAATTAAGGGTAATATGAATTAATTTCCACCAATAAAATAGGATTAATTAAAGATTTGAATATCATAATCCTTTGAATGAGCATTACAAATTCATGATGAAATTGGTTGGTAAAAATTAATGCATTAAAAATGCCTTTTTTATCGTCCCTGAAAAATTACCGGTAACGTATATTGAACTCGCACGGCTCGATCGGCCTGATGTCCAGCCTTCCATTTTTGGGGAAGTGAATTCATAAGTTCAATTACCCGTTTAGCTTCAGCCCCACAACCATCCCCAATATCCTTACTAATTTTAACATTGCTAATTTGTCCATTTTTCTCCACGATGAATTGGATATACACAGCCCCCTCTGTTCGATTTTGAATAGCTTGAGCGGGATAACGGATATTACTATTTAAAAAATTCTGAAGTCTTCTATCTGCACATTTTTTACGCTCAGAATACGTTTCATAATCTGATTCACAACCTGGGAAAAGTGGCATTTCACTTACGAATCGAAATACAGCGTTTGATCCGCTGGAATCTGTTGATTCCGATCCTGACTTTTCACCAGTTGTATGATTTGAATCCGTTTTTGAATTTGTCGATGCTTTTTCAACTATTTGATCCGAATTTTTTTTAGATTTTGTGGGTTTATCTTGTGGCTCTTTATTAGGCTTAACACTGCTTTTTGTTTCAACCTTGTCTTTAATAATATTGGGACTCTGAATGTCATCGGAAGACGGTTCTGCTATCTTGACTGACGCTTTTTGATGATCCCCTTGTTGAATTAACACCGGCGGTTCTGAAAGTTGTACTTCATGCATTACAAATTCCTCACTATCTGAATCAGAAAACAAATTGAGAATTAGACTTTGATAGAGTGGATAGGCAATAATTATAATAAACATCAAACTTGCATAGATTATCGCTCGGCTCATGTGCCTACCATATAGTCTTCTCAATTGAAAAGCACCGTAGGATTTATTTCGTTTTTCAAAAACGATATCATCCAAACCCGAATGAAGATTTCTATAAAAATTTAAGTTCACGTAATCTTATTTATTCTCACTAATCACTCTGGGTACTTTGCTTGTGTTACAATTAATAATAAAAACATTTATATAGATCCAAAATAAGTCAATTAATTAATCGCGATAACGGCCGCTTATTTCATTGTTTGTATAAAAATGCTAGCCAAAATAACGCATCTAATATTCCCTACATGATTCAATGGTCCTACTTTTTAATCTTGGATTCTCCTGAATATATAACGGAAATCCATTGATTTTGATACATTCGAAAGAGAATCAATGCAAACAATGATCCCATTAGATTTGCCAATAAGTCCATGCTATCGAACATTCGGTCTTTAACTGCTGTTGCTTGCAGGAGTTCGATAATAGCACCCATTAAAAACATAGATACACCAACAACAAAATTGACTCTCCTTTTTTGATGGTGTCGCAATAAAAAAAACAAACTGGCGGAGCTATAAAAACAGAAATGCCCAATTTTATCGGCATTCAATAATTGCCAGAAATTAAAGTTTGACATTACTTTTCCAGGAAGGAGTGAGAAGAATATGATATCAGCTGTTACCCACCAAGCACAAATCCCTGTCCATAGCTTTCCGCTAATCACGGAAAGAGTGTTATTACTTCCCGATGAGCTGTTTATAAGCAGCTGCATCTAATAAATCTTCGAGTTCTGCAGGATCCAAAATCTCTACTTTGACAATCCAGCCTTTTCCGTATGGATCAGAATTTACTAAGGTAGGGTCATTTCCAGATTTTTCGTCGAGGTCTGGGTTAAATTCAAGAATCTTGGCCGTAATAGGCATAAATAAGTCGGAGGTTGTTTTTACAGCTTCCACAGTTCCAAAAATATCGTCTTTGGTAATTTCATCATTCACGGTATCTACTTCGATATAGACGATATCACCCAACTCTGCTTGGGCAAATTCAGTGATCCCAACATACGCATGATTGCCTTCGACACGAATCCATTCGTGCTCTTTGGTGTATTTAAGTTGATCAGGAAATTGCATGACTTATTTCGTTTACTTTTTTTGTTTGATTTATAAAGCTTAAAATTTCTTTGGTAGTTAAAGATTTAGGTCGCTCTAAAGGTAAGCCATAAGCACGATCCCAGCATAACTGAGCCAAAACACCCAGAGCCCTTGAAACACCGAACATCACGGTGTAAAAATTATGTTCTGTAACTCCGTAGTGTTCTAATAAAGCTCCTGAATGAGCATCCACATTGGGCCAAGGGTTTTTAACCTTTCCCAGACTCTCTAAAATTTCAGGGACCGTATCAAATATATTCCAAACTATATTTACCATCGCATCATCCGGACAATGCTTTTCCGCAAAAGCTTTTTGCGCTAAAAATCTGGGGTCTGGTGATCTCAATACTGCATGGCCATATCCAGGTACAACGACACCCTGAGCCAGCGTTTTTCTAACATAGTCTTTGATTTGTTCTTTATTGGGTGTTTTGGTTCCTAACTCGGAGATCATATCATATATCCAATCCATCACTTCCTGATTTGCTAGACCATGCAAAGGTCCGGCTAAAGCATTTATGCCAGCGGACAGCGATAAATAAGCGTCACTCAAGGTAGAGCCCGTTAGATGCACTGTATGAGCAGAGGCATTCCCGCCCTCATGATCTGCATGAATGGTCAAATATAATCTCATCAAATCCTTAAAATCTTCATTATCCTTACCCATCATGTGTGCAAAATTTGCACTCCAATCCAATTTAGGATCTTCCGGGATATGATTATCTCTGTGAAAGGTTTTACGGTAAATGTAGGCAGCAACAATGGGTAACTTCGCAATCAGATTCATAGAATCTTCATACATGGCATCCCAATAGTCTGCTTTAGTCATACCCTCTTCATACCGCTGAGCAAAAATACTATCCACCTGCATACCCAGAATAGCTATGCTGAATTGAGTCATCGGATGAATCCGAATATCTAAATTTTCAAGAATCGCCATAACTGTATCAGGAACCTTATTTCTTCTTTGCCACTCCTCACTTAACCATCGAACTTCTTCTTCAGTAGGCAAATCTCCAGTCATCATTAACCAAAATAAACCTTCTGGCATGGGTTCCGTCGCACCGTTTATTCGAGGCAATTTATCTCTCAATTCTGGAATACTAAACCCTCTAAAACGAATCCCTTCTTTCGCATCCAGGGAGGAGGTCTCCCAAATCATGCTTTTAATTCCACGCATTCCGCCATACACTTGCTCAATTTGAACCTGGTCTATAACGTCCATGCCGTGTTCTTTCACCAATGATTTGATTTCATCGATTGCGATTGTAAATTTTTCTTTAAATTTTTCCTTAAGCCTATCCATAAGGGCTGATTACTCTAAATCTAGTATTAAACAAAGCGCAAAACTATATTGTTTTACGACATTTTAAATAAAATTCTCCGTATTAACAAGACGTTATTTATTGATCTTGTCCGGATAGTTGATTAAACTAAATTTTTATTTCTTTTAGTATAAGAATTAGGAAGGATCCAGTAATCCGCCCATTTCAAAAAAGAACAATTTGTACCTTAGCACCAAGCGGCTCATGGAATGGACCTGGAAAAGATCGTTAATTCTATTGACTACAATATTGATGCTCTATATTGTAGGGGTATTTTATATCTATATTTTTATTGATCAGATAACATTTAGTCCCACCAGGCTCGCAAAATCGCATGTCTATGATATTCCCTTTCCTCATGAAAACTTTAAAATTAGTCATCCCAATCATGATTCCTTCGAAGTTTTTTATTTTATTAATCAGAGTCCTATAAAAAAGGGCGTCGTTATCTTTTTTTATGGTGCTCAAAAAAATGCAGCATACTGGAGTGACCATGTGCAAGATTTTACCTCCCGTGGATTTGATGTGATGATGCCTGAATATAGAGGATTTGGCAGATCTTCAGGAAGTCCTTCTGAAATAAATTGGTATGAAGATGCCCTCGCCAGTTTTTCATGGTTGAAAGACCAAACCAGAGAGGATAGTATTATTATTTATGGGTATGGATTAGGAAGCGTGGCGAGCGTTTATGTCGGAAGCTTAAGTTCTACCCGGTTGATTCTATTAGAAAATCCTGTCTATGGTTTGCGGGAATGGATAAGTGCAAAATTTCCTTCGCTGTGGTTAAGTTTTGAATTAAAGTATGATTTTAATTTATATGAATACCTGCCTCATTGTGCAAGTCCTGTCTATATAGTCCGCAGTTCCAACTCTAAAGAATGTACAGAAGAAGAAGCTCTGGCATTAAAAAAATTATTGTCTGATGAAAGTCGGTATATCAATTTTAATATTCCCAAAGATAAAAAATTGAGAGACTCAGAAGAATTTCAAAATTTTCTGGACCAAATTATAAAACCATTATAATAGCAGATGGGAAAAAGAACCAAGCTTGAAAAGTTTGCTGAAAATCTGGAGCTACCAAATGTATTTGAAAATTTTAGTTTTGAACATCCGAACCTCTTATCTAAATTTAATGTATCGGCAGACTTCAAAGGAAGCTGGAACAAGAACTATTTTAAAAATAACTACCCAATTGTCTTGGAACTAGCTTGTGGTCGCGGAGAATATAGTTTAGCCTTAGCCAAAACGTATCCGTCAAAAAATTTCATTGGAATAGACATTAAAGGTGCGAGAATATGGAGTGGTGCTAAAAAAGCGCTCGAAGAAGGATTGCATCAAGTTGCCTTTGTAAGAACAAATATTGAATTACTTCCTCATTTTTTTGGAGAACAAGAAATTAATGAAATTTGGATTACATTTCCGGATCCTTTTCTAAAAAAATCTCAGTCCAACCGAAGACTTACGTCGAAGTATTTTCTGGATATATATACACATTTGCTCAAACCAAATTCCATTTTGCACTTAAAAACCGATGATCTCATGCTATACGAATTTAGTTTGGAAAATATTGATACTCATCATCAATATCAAATTTTATATAAAAAAGATGATATCTATAAAGATGAACTGGACTATGAAGATCTAAAATTTAAAACATATTATGAGAAGCAACATCTTTCGAAAGGTCGAAAAATTAAATACATACGATTTAGCTTGGAATAAAAAAACTCCTCTTCGTCACCTAAATATATTAGGTGATTTCATAATAAAATTAATGAGTTCACATTAAGCCCAGCTCTTTCATTTGTTTTTCGTCTATAAAAGAAGGCGCATCAATCATCACATCCCGACCCATATTGTTTTTTGGAAAAGCAATATAATCCCGGATACTTTGGCTTCCTTGCATAACTGCACATAAGCGGTCCAGGCCAAACGCAATTCCACCATGTGGAGGTGCCCCATATTCAAATGCGTTTAACAAAAATCCAAATTGGGCTTCTGCTTCCTCCGATGAAAATCCAAGGAGTTTAAAATTTTGTGCTTGCAAATTCCGATCGTGTATACGAATGGATCCACCGCCTATTTCCGCTCCATTTATGACCAGATCGTAGGCGTCCGCACGAATAGATTTTAAAACTTTAGGTTCTATGGAATTTAATTTTTCCAAATCAGTAGGTAATGGAGATGTAAACGGATGGTGCATAGCATAAAATCGTTGCGATTCTTCATTCCATTCTAATAATGGAAAATCTAGTACCCACAACACTTTAAATACTCCTGTTTGAATTAAATTGAGCCTCCTCCCTAATTCTAATCTCAACTCTCCAGTTTGTTTCAGTGTTTTATCAGTCTCTCCTGCCATCAATAAAATAAGATCGCCTGGTACTGCGTGTATCTTTAGTAAAATAGATTTTAGTTGATCGTCGGTATAAAATTTTCCAATCGTTGATTTTATAGATTGATCAGTGTTCCATTTAATATATACCAGGCCTTTTGCCCCAATCTGCGGCCTCTTTACCCATTCTGTCAACTCATTCAAATCTTTATTCGAAAAGTCTTCTGCTTTTTGTTCAAGAACCAAGGCTGTGATCAATTCTGCTTGTTCAAAGACTGGAAAATCAACACCTTTTCCTTCGCTCGTAATATGCTGAATTGGCATACCAAACCGAAGATCCGGTTTGTCAGATCCATAGTTTGACATAGCCTCATCATAACTCATCCTGATGAATTCTGGTAACTCGATTCCCAAGCAGGTCATGAATAAATGTTTTGTTAGCCCTTCAAAAGTTTGTAAAATATCCTCGCGCTCCACGAAAGCCATTTCACAATCGATTTGTGTGAATTCAGGTTGCCTGTCTGCCCGTAAATCTTCGTCTCGGAAACATCGAACAATTTGAAAATAACGATCCATACCAGCCACCATCAATATCTGTTTAAATGTCTGTGGGGACTGAGGCAACGCGTAAAATTGTCCCGGATTCATCCTGCTCGGAACTACAAAATCTCTTGCACCTTCAGGAGTGGATTTTATTAAATATGGGGTTTCAATTTCTATAAACTGGTGCGCATTCAAATAAATTCTTGTTTCAAGGGTAACCTGATGCCTAAAAGCAATTTTCTCGCGGACAGTTGTTCGACGAATATCTAAATAACGATACTTCATTCTGAGCTCTTCCCCTCCATCGCTCTCATCATCAATAGTAAATGGTGGGACTTTTGAACTATTCAACAATTTTAATTCCTGAACCTGGATCTCGATTTCACCTGTTGTGCGATTTGGGTTCTTGTTACTTCGCTCAATAACTATTCCCCTGGCCTGAATGACAAATTCACGACCAAATTTCCTTGATTCCAGACACAGGCTTTCATTTTGATCCATATTAAAAGCCAGTTGCGTCACGCCATATCGATCCCTCAGGTCAATAAAAGTCATCCCTCCAAGGTTGCGAGAGGAATATACCCAACCTGCCAATGTAACCTCTTGACCGATATGATCCCTTCGTAACTCTCCACAATTTTTTGTTCTAAACATCTGATTTTCGTTAATTTGCAAAGGTAATAGAATTGACTTAATAGTATTTACCGAGTACCAGCACAGGTTCAATCAACTTGGTGATTTACTGGGCTTTGTTATGGCAAGCTATTTGATTCGGGATAATCCTGCCTGGGCTTTTTGGTGAAGCGATCGCTGATACTGTTCGGGATTTCTTTTCAATACCCTTTGAAAGTACTCCTTGGCCAATTTACTATTTCGCTGCTTTTCCGCAAGGATGGCTTTCTGAAGGATGGCTTGTGTACTCATGAACGAACGTTCGTTAGGATCCATTCGAATGGCCAGATCAAAATAATAGATCGCGTCTTTCTCCTGCTCCAATAATTGATAAAGTCGTCCCATTCTATAACAAGCTTCCAATTGATATTCTGGGTCTATGATCATTGATGGCATTAGTCCTTTCAACAACTGTAACCCTTCTTTAGCATAGCCTCCATCACAGAGCAGTCGAGCTTTTAATAATATTGGTTGTGGGGTTTTATGTACAGAAAAGTATAGCTGCGCCTGGCGGTCTTCATCACTCCGAAGTTTGCCCTGATGGAGGCCTTTTTGGATCCAGTGATGATACATGTCTATGTTATTAAAAATAATAGCATGCCAGGATAGTTTCTGGAAAGCCTCTTTGACATATAATTCAGACTTCGTTTGTTTAAGAAATTGGAGGAAATATACATCAGCGTCCGGACTCAATTTTTGAAGTTTGGCTAAGCCTAAAATGAAGTGTAGTACCGGAAGTTTATTTCTGTCTGCTTGTGGCAATGAGAGTATGCTGTTTAAAGTTGCTTCGTTATATCCTGCTCTCATCGCTAACTTACTATGGACAAAAGCTAACAAAGGGTTTGGATCAGTTTTCCATATTTTGTCTGAAAAATATTGATACGCTTCTTTGGGGCTATTGTCCAGGTATGTTTTAATAAAACTCATGGCGACGTATGATTCCATTAAAAACATATCATCTTTTAATTCTGCAAAACAAATAAATTGAAGAAGCTCTTTCTTTCCTTCCGCGAGATTCCCACCTAAGCCCATCAATTTGGTTGCCCAACTCCATCCCTCCGGAATAGAACTTAGTAAAGCGTGTAGAATGCCCATAGATTTATAACTGTATGAAAATTCAGGAAATTTTACAATGGCTTCATTCAAAAGGGTCGTTGCCTGCGATATATCTTGCAGGGCTAAAAAGTAGTCTTCTCTTTTTAAGTAAATTAATGCCCATTGCAATAAAATTTCTGCTCTAAGAAAATTGGACCAGGGTTCTACCAGTCCGGATACTTTGATTCGGGTTAGTCTCTTGTTTTTATTTCCGGCCAATTTTTTGAAGTCAGCCTCTTGCTCATGGATGAACAACTGATAAAAATCAATATAATTTTCCAGCAATAAATAGGCTTGATTCAGATTATTCGGCCCCTTTTCAATAACTTTTGCATTGGCTTTATCCAAATCGAGATTTAAAATATCTTGATAGATTTGTTTTATATCGCTATCAAATGAGCAATAGGCTTTGCACTGCAACTCTGCAGAAAATGCAATAAAAACAACTGAAATTATATCCCAAAACTTGGGCATAAACAAAGTATGGCGTGGTTTATTCGACGCTTTCCAATATTTGATCATCGACTAAAACCCTACCGCAATGTTCGCAGGCTATGATCTTTTTTCGTAGTCCTATTTCCAATTGGACCTGTGGGGGAATTTGAGCAAAACACCCACCGCAAGAACTCCTTTTGACCATTACAACAGCTAGTCCATTTCTGTAACGCTTGCGTATGGTATCATAGGCATGTAAAAGGCGTGCCTCAATTTTTTTTCTGAATTTTTCAGATTTGTTGATGAGCGTTTGTTCTTCTTTGTCTGTTTTTTCCAGGATTTTGGTGAGCTCATCTTTCTTATCGTTAAGATCCTCCTGTTTTTGAGTCATTCGCTCTTTTACTCCATCCAAGGTGACTTTTTTAGCTTTAATTTGCTCAATTCCTTCCTTCATTTTTTTATCTGAAAGCTGGATTTCAAGTCGCTGAAGGTTAATTTCCTTATTTAACGCGTCATATTCCCGGTTATTTTTGACCCCGTCAAGCTGTTTCTCGTATTTCTTAATAGCGTCTTCACTCTGCTTTACATTTACCTTATGATTGCCGTTTTCTTTTTCGAAATCTGTAATTGATGCCTGTAATTTGGTGATCCGGGTATTCAAACCGGCAATTTCATCCTCCAGGTCACTTACGGCCATAGGCAATTCTCCTTTGATAATTTGAATCTGATCCTTCTCAGAATCAATGATTTGTAATTCATAAAGCTGTTTTAGCTTGTCT